>JAJCYF010000251.1 GCA_029263035.1 Actinomycetes bacterium | reverse complement strand
AGAAGTTCAAGGAGGTCTCCACGGCCTACGACGTGCTGAAGGACGAGAAGACCAAAGAGGAGTACGACCGTATCCGCCAGATGGTCGCCGCCGGTGGCTTCCGCTCGGCCGGGCCGGGCGGACCCGGCTTCGGCGGCTTCGGCGGCGGCGGGCAGCGGGTCCGGGTTGAGGACGTCGGGGACATCTTCGGCGGCGGGGGAGCGAGCTTTAGCGACCTGTTCGGCGACCTGTTCGGCGGGGGCGCCGGAGCCGCGGCCGGCTACGGTGGGCGGCCGATGCGCGGCCAGGACCTGGAGACCGAGACCACCATCTCGTTCGAGGACGCCCTCGAGGGTGTCCAGGTGGAGATGCTGATCAACGAACGCGGCGGTTCCCCGCGGACGGTAAAGGCCCGAATCCCGGCCGGAGTCACCGACGGAGCCCGCATCAAGCTCGCCGGCAAAGGCTCGGCCGGCCCCGGCGGCGGCCCCTCGGGCGACCTGTACGTGAAGGTCCGGGTACGCCCGCACCGGGTCTTCGGACGCAAGAACAAGGATTTGACGCTGGCTCTGCCGGTGACCTTTGCCGAAGCGGCGCTGGGGGCCCAGATAGACGTTCCCACTCTCAACGGCGGGCCGGTCAAGCTCAAGATCCCGGCCGGGACCTCGTCGGGCCGGACCTTCCGGGTGCGGGGGAAGGGCGTTCCCTCCGGAAAGGACAAAGGAGATCTGCTGGTCACCGTGCAAGTGGCCGTGCCGGAGAAGTTGAACCGGGAGGTCAAGAGCCTCATTGAGCGGCTGGCGGAGCTCGACACCCAATCGCCCCGGTCGGTTTTGGACCAGATGATCGAAGGGGGGAGAACCAGCGATGGATAGCGGCAGCGGTCGCCGAGGGTCCAAGCCCAGCGAGCGCGGTGTATACGTGATCAGCGTGGTGGCGGACCTTTCGGGAATGCATCCGCAGACCCTGCGGATGTACGAGCGCAGAGGCCTGATCGAACCCAAGCGCACGCAGGGCAACAGCCGGCGATACTCCGAGGAGGACGTGGCCCGACTTCGCCGGATCTCCGAGCTCACCCAGGAGCACGGCCTGAACCTGGCCGGGGTTCGCATCGTGATGGACCTGGAGCGCCAGGTGGAGGAGATGCGCAAGCGGCTGGAGCGGGCCAACCGCCAGCTGGCAGCAACCGAGCACAAGCTGGCCGAGGCCCGGCAGCAGACCCGGAACCGGGGCGTGCTGGTGCGTCTGGCGGACGTGGCCAGCATCTTCGACCGGCAGACCAAAACAGGAATTTAGACGAACTAGCCGTCCTCGTTGGGAAGGACTGGAGGTGACAACCAGATGGACATGAACAAACTGACTTTGAAGTCCCAGGAAGCCCTGGCGCGGGCGGCGGAGCTTGCCACGGCGAGCAACCACCAGGTGATCGCACCGGAACATCTGATGAAGGCGCTGCTCAGCGACCCTGCCGGGGTCGTGTTCGGGCTGATTCAAAAGCTTGGGGCCACGCCCCGGGTGCTGCAGGACCGGGTGGACGTCGCCCTGTCCACCATGCCCAAGGTGTACAGCTCCGGAGCACAGGCACGCATGTCGCCGGATCTCAGCCGGGTACTGGAGCGGGCATTCAAAGAAGCCGAGCAGCTCAAGGACGACTACGTCTCCGCCGAGCACCTCCTGCTGGCGCTGGTCGACGCGGCCCCCAGCCTCAAGAAGCTGTTCAAGGAGTTCAACATCGAGCGGGACGCGGTTCTGGCCGCCCTGGTGGAGGTCCGGGGTTCTCAGAGGGTGACCTCGCAGAACCCGGAGGAGACCTACCAGGCGCTCGAGAAGTTCGGCCGGGACCTGACCGAGGCCGCCCGCAAGGGCAAGCTGGACCCGGTCATCGGGCGGGACGACGAGATCCGCCGGTTGATCCAGGTGCTCAGCCGCCGGACCAAAAACAACCCGGTCCTTATCGGTGAGCCGGGCGTCGGCAAGACCGCCATCGTCGAGGGGATCGCCAACCGGATCGTCGACGGCGACGTCCCCGAAGGGCTGAAGTCAAAGCGCATCATCGCCCTTGACCTGGGGCAGATGGTGGCGGGCGCCAAGTACCGAGGCGAGTTCGAGGAGCGGCTGAAGGCCGTCCTCAAAGAGATCGCCGACAGCGAGGGAGAGGTCATCACCTTCCTCGACGAGCTTCACACCGTGGTCGGCGCCGGGGCCGCCGAAGGTGCCGTCGATGCCGGCAACCTGCTGAAACCCATGCTCGCCCGGGGCGAGCTGCGCATGATCGGCGCCACCACCCTGGACGAGTACTCCAAACACATCGAGAAGGACCCCGCTCTGGAGCGGCGGTTCCAGCCGGTTGTGGTCGGCCAGCCGTCGGTGGAGGACTCGATCGCAATCCTGCGCGGCCTGAAGGAGCGTTACGAGGTCCACCACGGCGTCCGGATCCAGGACGCCGCGCTGGTAGCAGCGGCGGTCCTTTCCGACCGGTACGTGACCGCCCGGTTCCTACCGGACAAGGCGATCGACCTGATCGATGAGGCGGCCAGCAGGCTGCGGATCGAGATCGACTCGATGCCGGTGGAGATCGACGTGGTCGAGAGGCGGATCAAGCAGCTTGAGATCGAGCGGACGGCCCTGAAAAAGGAGACCGACGCGGCCTCCAAGGCCCGGCTGGACAAACTGGAGGAGGAGCTGGCGCGCCTGCAGGAGGAGTCCACCGCACTCAAGGCCCACTGGAGTATGGAGAAGGACGCGATCGATAAGATCCGCCGGATCAAGGCCGAAATCGACCAGACCCGGACCTCCGCCGAGCGGGCCGAGCGGGAGGGCGACCTGAACGCCGCCGCCGAGCTGCGCTACGGCAAGCTGGTGGAGCTGAATCGCTCGCTGGAGGAGGCGAACGCCAAGCTCGACGAGCTCCAGGCATCGAGCAAGATGCTTAAGGAGGAGGTCGACGAGCAGGACATCGCCGAGGTCGTCAGCAAGTGGGTCGGCATCCCGGTCTCCAAGCTGATGGAGGGTGAGATCGAAAAGCTCATCCACATGGAGGACGGCCTGCACCAGCGGGTGGTCGGCCAGGACGAGGCGGTGGGTGCGGTGGCCAATGCCATCCGGCGCTCTCGGTCCGGCCTGTCGGACCCGCACCGGCCGATCGGCAGCTTCATCTTTTTGGGCCCGACCGGCGTCGGCAAGACCGAGCTCGCCCGGGCGCTGGCGGAGTTCCTGTTCGACGACGAGCGGGCGATCCTGCGCCTGGACATGAGCGAGTACATGGAGAAGCACTCGGTGGCCCGGCTCTACGGCGCCCCTCCGGGGTACGTCGGCTACGAGGAGGGCGGCCAGCTGACCGAGGCGGTTCGCCGGCGACCCTACTCGGTGGTGCTGCTCGACGAGATCGAAAAGGCCCACCCGGACGTGTTCAACTCGCTGCTGCAGGTGATGGACGACGGCCACATGACGGACGGCAAGGGCCGCAACGTCGACTTCCGCAACACGATCATCATCATGACCAGCAACATCGGCAGCGACTGGATCCTGTCCGAGCCCGACCCCGAGCGGATGCGCGAGAAGGTGATGGAGGCGGTTTCGATGACCTTCAAGCCGGAGTTCATCAACCGCGTCGACGACATCGTCGTGTTTCACCGGCTGAGCCGGGATCACATCGCCGAGATCGTCAAGCTGCAGGTTCGGGGACTGGCCGGGAGACTGGAGGCCCGCAACCTCAGCCTGGAGCTGACCGATGCGGCGCTGGGCTACCTGGCCGAGAAGGGGTACGACCCGTCGTTCGGCGCCCGGCCCATGAAGCGGCTGATCGCCCGGGAGCTGGCCGACCGGCTGGCACTGGAGATGCTGCAGGGCAACTACGCCGAGGGGGACACCATCGTCGTCGATGCCCAGGGCGGCCTCCTGGTCTTCAGCCGCAGGCCGGCCGGGGCCGAAGCCCTGGCGGGCGTCAAGGCGGAATAGATCAGGAACAGAAGAAATCGGGTGGGCCGGGAAGTGAGGGTCCACCCGATTTCGTTCTCTATCGCCAGGTCGATTTCGCAGCCGGAATCGAAAGTAGGCTTAGTAACGCGACAGAAGGAGGGCGGGCGAAGTGGATTCGACAGCTGTGCCGTCCGGTTCGTCAATGGTCCCCCTCCCCCCCGACCCGAAGAAGATCAAGATCATCGCTCAGGCGAGCGCCCTGGACCGGCAGATCATCGACACCCCCCCGGCGTCGCTGGCGATGCTCCGGCTGGGGGTCAAGCGCCAGTTCCTGCCCTATTACTGGTACCTGCCGCCTAAGTGGAAGCTGGGTCTGAGGTTTTTTCAGAGCAAACGGATGGACCCGGCGTTCATCAGCCTGGGGGCGGCCCGGTCGGGCACCACCCTGCTGGCGGACTACATCATGCAGCACCCGTGCGTGGCACTGCCGCTGGCCAAGGAGTTCGCAGTCAGCAGCTACGCCAGCAAGAGGCTGCTTTTCTCCCAGTTTCCCAGCGTGAAAGAGCAGCAGGAGGTGGAAGGTAAGTACGGAATGGCCGTAACCGGATATTGCGCCCCTGCGGTGCCGAACCTGATGTTCCCCCACCTGTTGTCCGGGATCGCCGGGGACCTGGACCTTAAGTTTGTGCTGATCCTCCGCAACCCGGTGGAGCGGACCTTCGCCCACTGGCGGTGGGAGATGCTCTTGTCCCGCCGATCGGCCGACCAGCGGATGACCGCCGGCGTCCCAACCTTCGATGAGTTGATGGCCATGGAGGTGGATGCTGCCCGCTCCGGAGCGACCAGTGGGTCTACCTTTCTTTCCGGCGCAATGACCGGAGGATTCATTCAGAACAGCATCTATCTGCCCTTCCTAAAGACAATGTGCAAGTTCTGGGACCGGGACCGGATGATGGTGATCAACGCCGACGACTTCTTCGCCGAACCCCGAAGCGTGGCGTGCCGGGTCTACGACTTTTTGGGACTTCCCGCCTACGACCCGGTGGAACTGTCGGTGCGCAACGCCGGGGTTCCGGGGACGATGCAGCCCGAAACCCGAAAGCTTCTGGAGGACTTTTTCGCCCCCTTGAACCGGCAGCTGTTCGAGTTCCTGGGCACCGATTATGGCTGGCGCTAGATCACCTCTGCTGCCCGTCTTGGTACCCTTGAAATAGACCCCGAGATCTCATGAGGTACAACCGTGTCCAATGCAGAGAAGAAGGTTTCAGAGACCCGGACGGTCCGCCGGCTGGTAGCCGAGCCCCAGCGCCAGTCCATCCGCATGACGGCCGACCGGATCCTGGTCATGTCCCCCAAGGAGATGGGCGACCGCAAGAGCCGCGGCGGGATCCTCATCCCGGCCACCGTGGACTCGGAGACCAAGAAGGCGGTATGGGGCGAGGTGGTAGCAGTCGGCCCCATGGTCCGCACCGCCGAGGTGGGCGACCTGGTACTTTTCGGCCCCGAGAACGCCCACGAGCTTGAGATCAGGGACGAAGACTACGTAGTGGTCAAAGAGCGCGACATCCACGCCGTGGCCTCCGGCCGCACCGAAGGCACCACCGGCCTGTACCTCTAGCGGTCCCCCGCCCGGCTCTGGGGCGCCGAGGGGATAGCTTCCTCCGCCTTTTTGTCCGCCCGGGTCTTCTGCATCCGCTCCGGGTGCGCCTCCCAGTAGTGACGCCGCACCGCCGGCCCTACCGACCAGCCCTCCGGCACCTCAATGGTTGCCCCGCACGTCCTGCACTCCGCCATCTCACCCTCCCGTCATCCTTGGCCTTTGGGAAGTGGCCTCCAACATAGAACGGCGGGGTGACAACTTTTTGGGATCGGCTGTCACAATTCAGCTCTGGGCGGTGCTGTAGAGGTATGGACGCTAACGCGGCAACTCTTTCAAGCACAGGTTCCCATCGTCTAACCGGGAAGTCGAGATCGATGTCGGACGGATTCGAACGCCTCTTCAGCGCCGAGTACCAGCGGGTGGTCTCAATCGCCAACCGGGTCCTGCGAGACCAGGCGGAGGCTGAGGACGTAGCGCAGGAGGTATTCCTTCAGTTCTCGCGCAAGCACTCACCGCTGGCCGATTACGCCCCGGCCTGGCTTCACCGGGCAGCCACCCACGCGGCGTTGAACCAGATCCGCGGCCGCAAGCGCCGGGAAAGCCGGGAGTTGCAGAACCACGCCGGCCCGCCGGAGGCGGCGCCCGGACCGGATGAGCTGGTAGAGCGCTCCGAGGACCGGCGCATGGTCCGTGAGGCGCTGGCCCGGATGCCGAAACGAAGCGCCGCAGTCCTGGCGTTGAGATCCAGCGGCCTGACCTATGCGGAGACCGCAGCCGCGCTGGGGGTTGGAGTCGGACAGGTGGGAACAATGTTGCGCCGGGCGGAAGCCCGGCTGCTCAAGGAGGTCCAAGAATGAAACATCTATCCGAGGGGACGCTCCGGCGCATGCTGGACCAGCCCCAGTCGTTCCCCGAGACCGACCGGGCTCACCTGGAGTCCTGTGCACGGTGCCGAACCACGGCAGCTGCAGTGGTCGGCGACGCCGGCCGGGCTGCGGTTTTGATGGAGGGCGCCGGCAAGGTGACGGCCGACCCAAAGGCCGCCCTCAGCCGGTTGCGAAGCCGGGGACTGAGCCCGCTGGCCGCATCGACCGGTAGCCCCAACTGGAGCTGGAGCCGCCTTCGCTCCCGCCGCACCATGCGCCCGGCCCTGTACCTGGCGCTGGTCGGCCTGATGGGGCTGATGCTGGTCGGCACCGGCGTAGCCGGCAACCTGATCAAGATTTTCGAGCCGGACAAGGTGGTCGGCGTCCCGGTGGACATGGAGTCGCTCAACTCGTTGCCGGACCTTGGAAACTACGGCTCCATCGCCGTGGTCCAGGAGCCGGACGACGCTCCGGCAGCCACGCTGGACGAAGCTGCTTCGATTACCGGGCTAAACCTGTTGAAGGCCGACCTGCCCACGGGGCTCGGAACCGAGCGCATCCACACCATGACGACCGGCCGGGCGTCGTTCACCTTCGACGCCGCCAAGGCGGCAGCCACGGCCGGGGGCGAAGACTTCAAGCTTCCGCCGGAGTTCGACGGCAGCAGCCTGTTCCTGGAGGCCGGCCCGATGGCGGTGCAGATCTTCGGCGGTCCCGAGGACCTGCCGGCCGGCAAGGCGGCGGCAGAGCAGGCGGCCAAGGCGGCAGAGGGCCAGGGCGATCTTGCCGGGTTGCTTTCCAGCCTGCCCGATCTGATGATCGTGCAAATGAAGTCGCCGGTGCTCTCCTCCAACGGCCCGTCGGTGGCAGATTTCCGGGATGCTCTTTTGACCCTGCCGAAGCTGTCGCCGGGACTGAAGGCACAAATCGAGGCGATCGGCGATCCTGAGTCCACCCTGCCGCTGCCGATTCCGATCGACATGGCAACCTCCAAGCAGGTCGATGTCAACGGCGTGACCGGGCTGGCCATCGGTGACAACACCGGGGTGGGCAGTGGGGTGGTCTGGCAGACCGGCGGCGTGGTCCGGGCAGTGGCCGGGCCGCTAACCGAAGATCGGGTGCTGGAAATAGCACGCTCCATGCGTTGACCTTGGGGACCTCCCCGGAGATCGATTCGGCGATACACACCGTGGGCCTGTCCAAGGCCTACGGTGCCGTCCGGGCCGTCGACGACCTTTCGATGACGGTGCCCCGGGGGGAGATCTTCGGCTTTTTGGGACCCAACGGCGCCGGCAAGACCACCTCGGTCAAACTTCTGACCGGGCTGTCCAACCCCACCAGTGGTAAGGCGTGGCTGCTCGGCAAGCCGGTGGGCGATGTCCCCACCCGGGGCCGCATCGGGTATCTGCCCGAGCTGTTTCGCTACCAGGGCTGGATGAGCGCGGTGGAGGTCCTCCGCCTGCACTGCGAGCTGGCCGACGTGCCGATGGGCCGGCGCAAGACCGAGATCGAACAGGCACTGGTCCTGGTCGGCCTGGCGGACCGGGCCAACGACAAGGTCATCACCTTCTCCAAGGGCATGCAGCAGCGGCTGGGCCTGGGCGTGTCCCTGCTCGGCAAACCCGACCTGGTCTTCCTGGACGAGCCCACCTCCGCGCTGGACCCGGTGGGCCGCAAGGAGGTGCGCGACATCATCGTCGAGCTGCGCAGCCGGGGGATCACGGTGTTTTTGAACTCACACCTGCTCAGCGAGGTCCAGCAGGTGTGCGATCGGGTCGCGGTGATCGACCGGGGGCGGGTGGTGGCGCAGGGAACCATGGCCGAGCTGCTGGGGGCCGGAGAGATCCGGATCCAGGTGACCGACCTGGACGAGGCGGGCATGCAGGCGATCGCTCCCTTCGGACAGGCCTTCCGCTCCGACGAATGGTTGACGGTGGTGGGCGTCGCCCCGGAGCGGGTGCCCGATCTGATCGCCGAACTGGTGCGCCTGGGCGCCCGGGTCCACGCGGTGGAGCGGGGGCGGCAGACCCTCGAGGAGCGGTTCATCCAGCTGCTGGAGCGCCCGTGAAAAAGATCCTGCTCTTCGCCAAGCTGACCATGCGGGAGGCGGTCCGCAAAAAGCTGATCTGGGTCCTGGGCGGCCTGACCCTGCTGGTGCTGGTGCTCAGCGCCATTGGGCTCAACCGGCTGGTTGAAACCGGGATGAAGGGACAGTCGGAGTCAGACATCCTGCAGGCGACCTCGTTCATTCTCATCCTGATCATGTTCGCCTACAGCTTCGTGCTGGCGCTGAGCGCGGTGTTCATCACCGTCCCCTCGATCGCCGGGGAGATGGAGACTGGGACCGCCCTGGCCATCCTCACCCGGCCGGTCAGCCGGGCCCAGTTCCTGCTGGGCAAGTGGGTGGGCCTGGTCGTACTGACCGCGACCTACGTGACCGTGGCGAGCCTCGCCGAGTTCGTTGTGGTCAACCTGACCACCGGTTACACCCCCCCGCATCCGCTGATGTTCATCGGGTTCATGGTGGCGGAGACCGTGGTGATCCTCAGCCTGGCGCTGCTGGTCTCCACCCGGATGGCGCCCATCGCGGGTGGGGTGATCGTCCTGGGCGGGTTCATGCTGGCCTGGATGGGCGGAGTGGCCGTCTCGCTCGGCCGGCAGTTCAACGTCGACGCCCTGATCACCGGCGGGACGATAACCCGGATGCTGCTGCCCACCGACGGCATGTGGAAAGGAGCGGTCTACAGCCTGGAGCCGGCAGCCCTTATTGCCATGGCCCGGGCCCAGGGAGCGGACGGGATCGGCAACTTCCCCTTCTTCTCGCTCAGCCCCCCGTCGGCTGCGTACGTCGCCTGGACGGGGGCTTGGATAGTCGGGATCCTGGCGCTGGCCATCCGCAGCTTTCGCCACCGCGAGATTTAGCTGCAGGAGCCGGGGGGCTGTGTTTACCTATTCGGTATGCACCCGGTTTACACCGTCGGTCACGGCGCCCGCTCCGAGGAGGAGTTCCTGACGGTGCTGGCGCAGGCGGGGATCGAACTGCTGGTGGATGTCCGCCGGTACCCCGGCTCCAAGCGGCATCCACACTTCGGCCGGGGAGCACTCGGCGCGTTTTTGACCGGTCACGGCATCGACTACCAATGGTGGGGTTCGAGCATGGGGGGCCGCCGTAAGGCGGAGCAGGCATCGCTGCGGCGTCACGGGGCCTGGGAGAACGAAGCCTTCCGTGCCTACGCGGCGCACATGGATGGCCCGGAATTCCGCGAGGCACTGCGCCGGTTGATGGACGCTGCGGTCGATCGCCCGACGGTGATCATGTGTGCCGAGACCCTGTGGTGGAGGTGTCATCGAAGACTTATCGCCGATGCCCTGGTGGCGGAGGAGATGCAGGTGCTGCACCTCGGGATGGGGGAGCCCCGGCCCCACCGCTTCAGCGGCATCGCCCGGGTGGACGAGCAGGGGTTGTTGGCTTACGACGGAACTGCGGAAAACTGACCCGCCGTCTACCGCTACCTGCTCAACCGCTTTCGCAGCCGATCCCGTCCTGGTCTGAGTCAAAGCGGTGGGGATCGGGCGCGAGCACCTGGAACCGGCGGTGGGCGATCTGCGGGCAGTCGAGGTCCGGCGGACCCGGGGGGATGCATACCCCGGGATAGGAAGGGTCGCAACCGGAGGCGCCTTGGGGCGGAACCGGCGGAGGAGCCGGAGCGGGAGCGGGTGGCACCGGAGCGGGGTCCGGTTGGAGTGCCGG
>JAJCYF010000250.1 GCA_029263035.1 Actinomycetes bacterium | reverse complement strand
TTCCCGGGCGAGGCCAGGGTGGCCTTGGTACCGGGTGTACTACAAGCTCTGTCTAAGGCGGGCATCAACGCGGTCATCGAGTCAAACGCCGGAGAGGCCGCCGGGTTTCCGGACTCTGAGTACGAGGCAAAGGGCGCCACGATCGGGACCCGGGCGGACGCGTTCTCAGCCGACATAGTGGTGCAGGTTCACACCTTCGGTGCCAACCCGGAGCAGGGCCGCGCCGATCTTGCCCTCATGAAAAAAGATCAGGTTGTAGTCGGCTTCACCGACCCGCTCGGTAACGCCGCAGGCATCAAGGAGATGGCGGGCACCGGAGCAACCATCCTTTCGGTCGAGCTGATGCCGCGCATCACCCGGGCCCAGAGCATGGACGTGCTGTCCTCGCAGGCGACGGTGGGCGGATACAAGGCCGTGGTCCTGGCCGCCGCAACCATGCCCAAGATGTTCCCGATGCTGACCACCGCCGCCGGAACCATCCGACCGGCCAAGGTGTTCGTCATCGGCGCCGGCGTGGCAGGTCTGCAGGCCATCGCCACCGCCAAGCGGCTGGGCGCAGTGGTCCAGGCATACGACGTAAGGGCTGCGGTCAAAGAGCAGGTCGTGTCGGTCGGAGCCAAGTTCGTCGAGATGGAGATCGACTCCGCCGATGCCGAGGACAAGGGCGGCTACGCCAAGGAGATGGGCGAGGACTTCCTGCGCAGGCAGCGTGAGCTGATGACCAGCGTGGTCGAGAACATCGACGTCGTCGTCACGACGGCCGCCATCCCCGGCAAGAAGTCCCCGGTTCTGATCACTGCCGACATGGTCCAAAAGATGCAGCCCGGCTCGGTGATCGTCGACCTGGCGGCCGAGCGGGGCGGTAACTGCGAGCTGACCAAAGCGGACGAGACCATCGTGGTCAACGGTGTGACCATCATGGGCCCCACAAACCTGCCGGCAACCGTGCCGTACCACGCCAGCTCGATGTACGCGAAGAACCTCATCACCTTCCTGACTCACCTGATCAAAGATGGCGAGTTCAAGTGGGACATGGAGGACCAGATCACAGTCGAGACCCTGCTGGCCAAAAACGGAGAGGTAGTCCTTCCCCGGCTGCGGGAAGCACTCGGACTGGGGGTCCCGTCGGCGGCCGATGCCGAGGTTCCCGGACCCGCTAAGCCTGACGCCGCCGACCTCACGGTCGCTCCCACCGAGGGCAACGCCAACGGCGCCGCCAAATCTGAGAACGCAACCACCTGACAGCCGCTCCCAGTCGTCGTCAAAATAGGGGGAAACCACTTCAATGGATGAATCGCTTACCAACGGCCTGTACGTGTTCGTACTCGCCGCCTTCCTCGGGTACCAGGTGATCAGCCGGGTATCCGTCCTGCTACACACGCCGCTGATGTCGCTGACCAACGCTATCGCGGCCATCTCGCTGGTCGGTTCGTTGATCCTCGCCGGCAGCGCTCAGGCTCCATACGCCAGCCTCATGGGAGCCATCGCAGTTGCGGCGGCCTTCGCCAACGTCGTCGGTGGATTCCTGATCACCGACCGGATGCTCAAGATGTTCAAGACGAAGGGGCCGGTTAAGTCATGAACCTTCTAACTCTTGCAGTAGCCGCTCCGGGCACCGCCGCCGTCGAGGCCGGTATCGAGCGCTGGATCGACCTGGTCTACCTGGTATCGGCCGTCGGATTCATCATGGCGCTGAAGTGGTTGAGCCACCCGAGCACCGCTCGAAAGGGCGTCAAGGCTGGCGAGATCGGAATGCTCCTCGCCATCGTCGGGACGTTGATGAAAGAGGAGATCGTCGAGTACCAGTGGATTGTGATCGCCATGGTCATCGGCGCCGCTATCGGTGTGCCGCTGGCCCTGCTGATGAAGATGACCGCGGTGCCGCAACGTACCGCCTTCTCCCACGCACTGGGCGCACTGGCGGCCGGTCTGGTGGGTACCGCCGAGTTCTACCTGCACGGCGCCAGCCTCTCCAAGGTGGCCCTGACGGCCATCGGGTTCGAGGTGGTCCTCGGGTACCTGACGTTCACCGGATCCCTGATGGCGTTCGGCAAGCTGCAGGGCATCCTGCCCGGCAAGCCGATCCTGTACAAGGGCCAGAACTTCGTCAACCTCGGAATGTTCGGTGCATCGGTCGCCATCGCCGGCTACCTCGTGGTGAACCCGGGCGCAACCCACCTGTTCCCCTGGCTGATCGGGCTCACCCTGTTGTTCGGTATCGCCCTGATCGTCCCCATCGGGGGGGCGGACATGCCTACCGTCATCGCCCTGCTGAACGGCTACGCCGGCCTGGCTGCAGCCGCAATGGGGTTTGCGCTCAACAACAAGCTGCTGATCATCGCCGGTGCCCTTGACGGCACCTCGGGATTGATCCTGTCGATCATCATGTGCAAGGCGATGAACCGGTCGTTCACCAACGTGCTGTTCGGCGGCTTCGGGGCCACCGCACACATCAAGGACGGCCATGTCGAGGAACGCTCGGTTCGCAGCATCAGCCCGGAGGAAACCGCGCAGATGCTGGAGAACTCCGAGTCGGTCATCATCATCCCCGGTTACGGAATGGCGGTGTCCCAGGCCCAGCACAAGGTGCGTGAGCTGTACGACGCGTTAACCAAGAAGGGGGTCGACGTGCGGTTCGCCATCCACCCGGTGGCGGGTCGTATGCCGGGTCACATGAACGTGTTGCTGGCGGAAGCCGACATCCCGTACGACCGGCTGATCGACATGGATGAGATCAACTCCGACTTCCCGCAGACGGATGTCGCGTTGATCATCGGCGCCAACGACGTGGTGAACCCGGCCGCCAGGACGGACAAGACCAGTCCGATCTTTGGTATGCCGATTCTGAACGCCGACCAGGCGCAGACCGTCATGGTGGTCAAGCGAGGGATGTCGGCCGGCTTCGCCGGTGTCGAGAACGAGCTGTTCTTCGAGGACAAGACGATGATGCTCTTCGGCGACGCCAAGGGGTACATCGCCGATGTCGTGAAGGAGCTCTCGGGGGTTCACGCCGGGCACTAAATACGCTCGTAGCAACGATCCGGCCGGCCCTCGACTTCTAAAGGGGGGCGGCCGGATCTTTGTGCGGCCCAATCCGGGCTACTGCGCGAGAATGTCGTTCTTTCGAGAACGGCTCAAGCGTGATCTGTTCGAGTTGCGGCAAGTCGAACCGGGACGGCGCAGCGTTTTGTGACGTCTGCGGAACCCGGTTGCAGCCTGCCGAGCCGGCTCCTCGCACCCCCGATCTACCCACCGCAGGGGACGGCCGGTACGTGGCCCGGGCTTTCCTGGGGGAAGGGGGCCGCAAGCAGGTCTTCCGGGCACTCGACGGCCGGCTGGAGCGCGAGGTTGCCCTATCGGTGATCCGCACCGCAGGCCTGGACGGGGCATCCATCGAGCGGGTGCGCCGGGAAGCCAAACAGATGGCCAGGCTGGGAGACCACCCGAACATCGTGAACATATTCGATGTCGGCGAGGAGCAGGACACCATCTTCCTGGTTGCCGAGTTAATGCCCGGGGGCTCGGTCGACGAGCAGCTGAACCAGCAGAAGGGCCCCCTTTCGCTTACCAGGGTGCTTACCGTCGCCCGCCAGATCGCCGCAGCTCTTCAGTACGTCCACGAGCAGGGAATCGTTCACCGCGACATCAAACCGGCCAACGTCTGGCTCTCCCGGGACGGCACGGCCAAGCTCGGCGACTTCGGTCTGGCGGCCGGCTCCTCCTCCTCCCGGCTCACGTCGGAGGGGATGATGCTGGGAACCGTCGCCTACATGGCGCCGGAACAGGCCACCGGGGGCCGCATCGACGCTCGCAGCGACCTCTACTCCCTGGGCGCCCTTCTCTACGAGGCGGCGACCGGCAAACCTCCTTTCGCCGGAGACGACGCGATTGCGGTCATCTCCCAGCAGATCAACACCGCCCCGGTCGCCCCGAGCTGGCACAACCCGCAGGTCTCCCCGGACCTCGAAGCGCTGATCCTCGACCTACTGGCGAAGTCGCCGGAGGGGCGCCCGCAAACCGCCGGAGAGGTGCTGGAGCGCCTGGAGCTGCTCACAGCGGAGCCGGGTCCTGCCGACCTTCCAACCGGCCGGGAGAACCCGCTGGACAAGCTGGCGGGCGGGGTATTTGTGGGCAGAGAGGCCGAAAGCCTTGAGCTGCGGGAGATGTTCGACGCCGCCCGCAAAGGCTCCGGAGGGGTGGGCCTGCTGGTCGGTGAGCCGGGAATCGGCAAAACCCGGATGGCCGAGGAGCTTTTGACCTATGCCCGCATGAAGGGAGCGCAGGTCCTAACCGGCCGTTGTTATGAAGGTGAGGGGGCCCCCGCCTACTGGCCGTGGATCCAGGTAATCCGATCATCGGTTGTCGACCGCCCTACCCGGACCCTCGCTTCGCAGATGGGATCGGGGGCCGGCTACATCGCCCAGATCGTCCCCGACGTGAAGCATCTTCTCCCCGACCTCCCCAGTCCCGCCGGAACGGACCCGGAGGCGTCACGGTTTCAGCTCTTCGACTCGATCACCAACTTCCTGCGCAACGCCGCCCGGGTCCGGCCGATGGTCGTCTTTCTCGACGACATCCACTGGGCCGACAAACCCTCGCTGCTTTTGCTGGACTTTCTCAGCCGCCAGCTGAGGGACGCCCGGATTTTGGTGGTCTGCACCTACCGGGACATCGAGCTGGGGCGGCAGCACCCGCTGGCGCAGTCACTGGCAACGATCATCCGGGAGCCCAATACCCGGCGGGTGCTGCTGAGGGGGCTGACGCATGCCGACGTCGCCCGGTACATCAAGCTAACCATCGGATCCGACCCGCCCGAGTCCCTGGTGCGGGCCATCCAGACCGAGACCGAGGGAAACCCGTTTTTCATCATCGAAACCGTTCGGCTGCTTGCGTCGGAGGGGCGCCTGGAGGGGGGCGCCCGCAGCTCGTGGAGCCTCACGATTCCCCAGGGCGTCAAGGAGGTGATAGGGCGGCGGCTCGACATGCTTTCGGAAGAGTGCAACCGGGTGCTGACCCTCGCCTCGGTGCTGGGGCGCGAGTTCGACCTGCCGGCCATCGAGATCCTGGCCGCCCAGCCGCCGGAGAACCTGCTCGAGGCGCTCGACGAGGCGGTTGCCGCCCGAGTCCTCAATCCGGGCCAGGGGGGAGGCTACCGCTTTGCCCACGCCCTCATCCGGGAGACCCTCTACGACGAGCTGTCCACCGCCAAACGGCTGCGGCTGCACAAAGCTGCGGGCGACGCCCTGGAGCGCCTGAGCGGGGACGACCCCGGCCGGGCGGCCAGCGAGCTGGCACACCACTACTTCGAAGCGGCCGCGCTCGGCGAGGGCACGAAGGCCATCGACTACTCCCGCCGGGCCGGCGACCAGGCGATGCAGCAGCTTGCGTTCGAGGAAGCGGCGGTCCAGTACGACCGTGCAATTCAGACCCTCGACCTGTCGGAGACCGTCGACGAAGAGGAGTACTGCAACCTCCTGCTGGCGTTGGGACAGGCGCAGATCAGCTCTGCGGAGATTCCGGCGGCCCACCGCACATTCCAGGCGGCCTTCCAGCGAGCCCGCGAGGCCGGGCTGGCCGACCTCATGGCGAGCGCGGCCCTTGGAGTGGGCAACGTCCTGACCGGCGTGGGCTCGGTGAGTCAGGAGTTGGTTGAAACCCTGGAACAGGCCCTGGCCGCGGGCGCCGGGCGGGAGTCGGCCCTTCGGGTCCGGATGCTCGCCCGTCTCGGGGAGGCCTACCGGTTCGATGAGGCGACCAAACACAAGGAGGATGAGCTGGCCCGGGAGGCCCTGGCCATGGCACGAAGGGTGGGCGACCCGCTCGCGACGGCCCAGGCTCTCTACGGGCGGATCATCGCCCTGGGCGAGGGACGGGAGACCATGACCCAGATCAAGCTCGCCACAGAGCTGATCGACGTCGCGATCCAGGCCGGAGACATCGAACATCGGCTGTTGGGGCTGCGGCTGCGCATGGTTCTGTGTTTCTTCACGAACCGGCTTTCTGAGGCCCGCCGGGATGTCGAGGAGTACACCGAACTGGCGGCGCGGGCACGCCTCCCGCTCTACACGTGGTTCAGTCCGCTGTTCCGATCCACCTGGAACATGTGCGAGGGCCGCCTGGAGGACGCGATGGAGTTGTTAACCCGGGCGGTAAAAGAGGGGACGGCAGCCCGGGACCCCAATGTCCGGCGGTTCTCCTGCGGGAGTGAGCT
>JAJCYF010000249.1 GCA_029263035.1 Actinomycetes bacterium | reverse complement strand
GCGTGAGGATGTCGGCGGACTGAGTAACCGCATTTGCCGAGGGGCTCGAAGCAGCCCCTGGGGCAAGAACCCCGCCCACCACGTTCATGGCTTCAACCACGAACTTGTAAGTGTGGTCGGCGAGCAGGCCCTCGAAATGGGCCGTGTTGGAGGTTAAGCAGCTTCCGGCGCATTCGATCGGCGCCGGGTTCGGTCCGCCCCCCTGGTCAATCGCGGTAACCCGCATCTTGGTGATGGGTGAGCCGCCGTCTGCTGTCGGAGAGGTCCAGGTGACCTTGGCCATCTCAACCATGCCCGTGCCGGTGACTCCGGTGGGAGCAGAGGGACGCTGGGCAACCGTTATCCGATAGGGCCCGCTCCAGGCGTTCCCATAGGCATTGGGGTCCTCTGCCCCATCGTTGCCGATGGCGTAGAAGTCGTACTGCCCGGGTTGGGAAATCGTCAGGTTTGCGGTGGCGGTCTGCCCTGAAGCTACCTGTTGGCTCCAGGCATAGGTCTCACCCGAGCCGTCAAGGCGGTTGACGGCGAACAGCACCTTGCCGGGATAGTAGTACGGTTCGGTGTAGCGAGCCGACACCGCAAACGGCGATCCCACCGTCGCTCCGGTAGTCGGCGTCACCGAGGTGAGCACGGGGCGTCTGGTATCGACCCTGAACCACTGGTCGGGGGACCATGCCGGCGAGAAGAGCTGGCCGTCCCAGGCAATGGTTGAGATCCGGTACCACCCGTCGGCCAGTGCCGAGGTGGTGGCGTTGGCGACGGTGTAGTTGGATTGCAGCCCGCTCCATTGCGACCACACCAGTTGGTTCGAGGTGTTCCAGACCCCGAAGGCGATGTATCCGGGGGTGCCGTCGGCGTCGGCGTAGGCGGCGGAGACGCCGACGTTGGAGCTGAACACCCGCTGGTTGTTGAGCGGGGTAACCGCCCACGGGGTGACCGGCGGGTAGTTGGTGAACACTTTGAGCAGGGGGCCGTCGCCCGCCTGCGAGGAGCGGTACTTCTTCCACTGGTTGGAGTTGGTCTCCTGGGTGGCCACCGCGGCAAACGACCCCATGGTCTCGCCGATGTTCTGGAAATGCTGGACCATGCCGGTGACGTTCCACGCCGCCAGCCGGCTGGGGCAACCGCCGTTGACCCACCAGCCCAGGGTGCCGCTCGGATCGTAGCTGGCGCCGGGGAAGCTGCGCATGGTCGAGCCGACCCAGCCCTGGGTGACCCTAAAGATCGCCTCCGGAGGGGCGCCGCAGTTGTAGGAGTGCATCTCGCGCATCTGCAGCTCGGCGTAGGTGACCGTGCCGGGCAGCGAGCCGGTGTCAAAGTGCATGAACGAGCGGGCCTTGTTGGTGCCGCCGTTGAAGCTGCCCACCTTGAGTTCGGTGCTGGAGGAGTAATCGTTGACGTAGGGGTTCATGACGAAGGTGTCGTCTCCCCAGGTGCCCCGGTGGATCTCAGGATCCACGGTCAAAGGCCAAATTCTATCCTTCTGGTTCATCCAGTCTCGGTCCAAGGTGACCTCAAGGGCGGTGCCTTTCCCGTGGGCAATCAAGGCGTAGGTTACGCCGGTCGACATCGCCGGCTCGTCGGAGAGCGGGTCGATGTTGGAGTCGAACATGTAGCCGTGAGGGGTCCGGGCTCGCTCGTTGCCCTGGGAGTCTTTGTAGACCACGTCGCCCAGCTCGTCGATCGAGGCGTTAAGTCCCTTCAGCTTCAAAGGAAACACGAACCGGTCGGGGGCATCGGGGGAGGCGAGGATCAGCTCTTCTTTGACCCCGATCTTGGTCGAGGTGAGGCGGACGTCGGTGTCTTTTTGGACCCTGGAGTAGGTGACGCTGTTCTTGGCGGCTTTGCCCTTGACCTTGGCCGCCTTGTCCAGACCAAAGCCAACCGAGTGGTTGGAATCCAGCGTCAGCTCCGCCAGTGCCGGATCGTCTGCCGACTCTGCCAGTTCCAGGCCGAAGTTGTTCGCCTTGTTCTTGCGCCTGCCGTCCTTGGAAGCTTTGAGGCCGGGGTCGACGGCGACCCAGGACCCGTCCTGTTTGAAGTGGACCGGCTCGGCATACAGGCGGGTTTCGATCTCTCCGGGATGGCGGCCGGTGAACGCCTTGGAGGCGGCGGTTCTTTTGCCGACCAGCTCGGTACCGGGCTGCCAGTCCGGCTGGGCGGGGCCGGGGGGCAGGATCTGCTCGGGATCCCCCGGTGGCGGGATCGAGGGGGTGGGAGCTGAATCGATCGAGGGCGCAGGGTCGTCTTTGTCCTTTTGCTTGTCCAGAGTCCGGACTCCGGTGGATTGGGCGGTGGTGGAGCCCTGAGGCTCATCCTTAGGTGCAGCGAAAGCGACGCCGGGGACCAGGGGGAGCAGCAGCCCGGCCAGCATCGTCAGACAGACCACCAGCCTGCCGGCTCCATGCTTGGATGCGCGGGTGATTGAAACCTTGCGGTTTTTCCTTGGCAACGGATGCCCCCTGTCCGAGTTGTGGTTGTGTATCTGTTGTATCGACAGGAAGGGTCAACAATTAAAGGATTTCTTTGAAGATTAGAGTTGGATCGCGGTGTAGGCGTTGGGTGAGCCGTTCCGTGCAACGGCTGCAACGAATCCGCTGGATTGCCTCGAAGGAGCGCCGTCCCCTAGGAAGCTCCTGGCTCCAGGGGGCTGAGAACCAGGTCCAGGATTGCCTGCTCCGGGTCGGCGCCGCCGAACAGGACCGAGTGGGTCATCTCCACCACCGGCAGCCTCATGCCGTGGCGCTTGGCCAGCAGCACCGCCTCCCGGGTGTTGTCGAACCCCTCCACCGTGGTTCCCATGTGCTCGAACGCCTTGATCGGGTCCAGCCCGGCGCCCACCAGCCGCCCAAATCGCCCGTTGCGTCCGCCGGCAACCGTCAGGTACAGGTCCCCGGCACCGGACAGCCCCAGCACCGTCTCCTGGCGACCGCCGAGCGCAACCGCCAGGCGGCCCATCTCCACCAGCCCCCGGGAGAACAGGGCTCCCTTGGTGTTGGTCATCGGGCGGCCCTTGACCTCCTCCAACCCGTCGCACATGCCGATTGCGATGGCCAGGACGTTCTTTACGGCCGCCCCGACCTCAACCCCGGCCACGTCATCGGTGACAAAGCCGCGCAGCGTGGCCGACGAGATGGCTCCGGCTACCGTGGCGGCCGCGGCGGCGTTCTTGCTGGCGCACACCAGGGCGGTCGGGGTCCCGGCCGCAATCTCGGTCGCCAGCGACGGGCCCACCATCATCACGATCGGGTGTCCGGGGGAAACCTCCTCGATGAACTCCGACATCGGCCTGCCGCTTCCGGCGACCCATCCCTTGGTGGCCACCGCCCAGATCGCGTTTTTGCCCAGGTACTCCAGCGCCACGGTGACGCTGCTCAACACACCCACCGACGGCACCGCAAGCACCGCGATGTCCGCCCGGCGAAAGCCCCGGTTCCAGTGGCGGTAGTCGTGCAGATCGACGGCCTCGGGGATCCAGTCGCCCAGGGTTGGGTGCTTGCGATCCTTGCGAATGGCTTCGAGGATGTGGGCGTCGAACTTGGTGGCACAGATGGCCACGGAGTTACCCGAGCGGTGGAAGTGGATGCCGAGTGCGCCGGCCATGGCGCCGGCCCCGATGATCGCCACCTTCACGAGCGCACCGGGCGGTAGCCCGCGGTCAAACGCCCGGCCTGCCGGCCCCTACATAACCCCGCCGGTTGATGGACCTGACCGCCACCGGCCTTCCGTAGGTTGAGGCATCGAGCATGTTCCCCCCGCCGATGTACATGCCGACATGGTGAATGGGACTTCCGAAAAAGACCAGGTCCCCCGGCTGCAGATCGTCCCGCGAAACCCGCTTGGTCGTCGCGTACTGGGCCCTGGATGAGTGGGGCAGGTTTACCCCGGCCGCCCGCCAGGCGTAGCTGGTGAACCCGGAGCAGTCGAACGTCCCCGGGCCGCTGCCTCCCCACTGGTACGGGGTGCCGATCTTTGAGTACCCGGCTGCGATGGCGGCGCGGGCGTTGCCCGATCCGGGAAGCGGCGGAGTGGGGATCTTGGGATCCTGACGCAGAAGGGGGGCGGGAGGGCGGGCGGACGACGTTGCGCGGGCGGCGCGGGCCCTCTCCTCGGCGGCCACCCTCGCCATGACGGCCTCGTGCTGGTTGACCCGCTCCTGCAGAGACGACCTCTTTGAAGCAATGGAGTTGCTGAGGGCTTTGGCCCGGTCCCGCTCCGCGCGCAGCTGTTCTTCGGTTTCCTGCGAACGATTGTTGGCGATCTCCAGCTCGGTCACGATGCCCGACTCCCAGTCCCCCACCCGCGTGGACACGCCCATGCGGCGGGAGAAGTCGGTGAAGCTTTCGGCCCCGAACAACGCCAGGATCATGTTCGGAACCCCCATCCGGTAGGAGGCGGCGGCTCTCTGGGAGGCCGTTCTACGCAGGGTCTCCAGCTCACGGTCGGCTTCCTCCTTGGCGATGCCCAGCTCGCGCATCTGCCGCTCGGCCGCAGCCAGCTTGATGCGGGCGTCGTTGTAGTCCTCGTCGAGGGTTGAGATCTGGGTGGTCAGGCTGTCCACCTCGCTCTGAAGGTTGGCGCGCGAAACAGCCGCATCAACCCTCGTAGCTGGGACCAGGGAGGCGACAAGTAGTAGTGAAATTACTGCGCCCGGTCTGCGCCTCATGGCGCCATGCTATCCGACCGGCAGCGGGGGTGGCTACACAACCGACTCATTTAGCCGGTCGACCAGCGATCGCAGCCGGCCGGCATGGATGCGGTCGAAGTTGAGGGCAATCCGCGGCAGATCGACAAAGTCGTTGTCCCGCATCTCCCCCGACGATGGCCCGACCGCCTCGATCGGCCCTTCCAGGATGTCTGAGAACTCCTGCGAAAGGTGCTTGAGCTGATCGCCGGTCGGTGCGATGTTGAGCCGCAGGATCAGCCGGTCGTTCACATATCGCTGGGAGTGGTAGACACGGTAGAAGTTCTCGATCTCCGCGACCGCCTTGTCGATGTCGTCGGTGTACATGAACAGGTTGAGGTCACTCTCCGTTATGTATCCGTAAGCCAGCAGCTCCTCCCGCACATAGCGGTCGAAGGACTTCCAGTAGGTACCTCCCGGGATGTCGAGCATCACGATGGGGTGCAGGTCGCTCTTGCCGGTCTGGATGAGGGTGAGCAGCTCAAAGGCCTCGTCCAACGTCCCGAAGCCCCCCGGCATCAGCACGAACGCGTCCGATTCCTTGATGAACATCAGCTTGCGGGTGAAGAAGTACTTGAAGTTGATCAGCTTGGGGTCCCCCGCGATGAACGGGTTCGCGGTGGCTTCGAACGGCAGGATGATGTTGACCCCGAAGGACCGGGATCCGCCGGCCCCCTCGTGGCCCGCCTCCATGATGCCCGGGCCTGCCCCGGTGACGATCATCCAGCCCCGGTCGGCGATGGTGCGGGAGAAGTCCCGGGCCAGCGCGTACTCGGGGCGCCCCTTGGCGGTGCGGGAGGACCCGAAGATCGTCGCCTTGCGCACGTTGCGATAGGGAGCAAAGACGCCGAAGGCGTAGCGCATCTCCTTGAGGGCGGTATTGGCGATCTTGCGGTCGAGCCGTGATATCGGGCCCTTGGCCAGCGCCAGGGCGGATGCCATCATCTCGAAGACCAGCTGCGCATCAATTGATGGCAGCTCGGAGACCATCTCCCGCAGCCGTTCGTCCACCTGGGGATCGCCCGTTGTGTACGAGGATTTGGTTGGGTTCATGCGTCAATGGTAGCCCGGCACCGGGTCCCGGACCGGGTCCGGCTAGCCCGGCTGGTCGCCCCGGGCGTTGCTCCAGGACGCCTTGAGCAGCATGAAGACCAGATCCAGCTCCCCGGGATCTCTCGGGCCGTAAACCATGAGCGTGTTCATTGGGATGAGGCCCATCCTGGCCACCGGGTGCTGCTCTCCCCAGCCTCGCTCCACCACCTGCCGGACCAGGTGGGGCGGCACGATCATGTGCAGGCTGCCGTCATAGGAAGGATGGATGTGGGCGTACTCACGGCCGATCATGAAGACCTCGGAGACCGGGGTGGGCGTAGAGTCGTCCAGCACGAAGCCGCGGGAGCCCGGCATCGAGATGAGGCTGGGGGCGACGAAGGTGCCCGAAAGGAGCCGGCCGCGCTCGACGAGCGCTTCCTGCATCTCAACCGGTGCAATCTGCGTAAGCTGCCGGTGAGGGTCGTCGGGGGTGGTGCGGGGGGGATCGCCCGGGCGGAAGGGCAGCCACTCACGCCGGGGGTCGTCGGGTTCCATCAGCCGATTTTATGTCCCGCCTTATCCTTGTATTCATGTACTGGGTAAAGGTCGATCTGACGAAGGTGGCCGATTTTGCAAGAGATCAACATTTCACCAACTATGTTTGGGATCTGGTGGAGCGCAAGGAAGGACCCGAGTATGAGCAGGCCCGCTTCCACGGCCAGTCCCTTGGGGTCATCTCCGAGCCGCCGGGCTACGTCGCCCAGGTCGACTGGGCCCCATGCCGCAAGTGCAAAAACGAGGACCTTACCGTCAAGGGTCTTTGCCGAAGCTGCCGCGGGCCGCTGATCTAGTGCTCACCCGCCGATGACCGACTACTGCAAGCACGGCGTCAAGATGACCACGACCTGCCGCAAGTGCGGCCGCACCATGGTCGTCGAGGTTCCGGACTTCGCGGCACGAAAACACGGGTTCACCAACAGCATCAACCTGCTGGAGGAGACGGTTGCTAAAATGACCGCCGAGCTTGCCGGCGAACGTGCCGCCCCGCGCATTCCGGCGGCCGAAGAAGCTCCCGAACCCCCGTCCCGTGACCTCCCCGCCGGCGACGACGATGAGACTCCCCCGCCGGCGCCCCCCGAACGGTTCCCATGGCAGCGGCGGTAGTCCGCCGGTTGGTGGCTCTGGCCGTCCTGGTTGCGCTTGCCGGATGCGCCCGGACCGCGGTCCCCGAATCGTCACCCTCCCCTTCCGCAGTCCCCGAGGCGGAGCCCGCGCTGGAGACCTCCATCTGGAAGGGCCGGTGGGAGTTCAACTACACGCTGGTACGGCTGGTGGGAGCGACCGAGGAAGAAACGACCTTCGAGCCCGGCAACAAGATCAGGCGGATCTGGGAGGTCACCCCCGGCTGTGAGGACCGGCCCTGCAACTCGGAGATCTCCGCCACCAACCCCGACGACGCCCAGGCGGGAGCGGTGGTGTCGACAGTTGCCTATGAGAACGGCGTTTACCGCATCAATCAAATCTTCCCTCCGGAGGTGTCCAACGCCTGCAGGGCGGCGGACGGCCGGGTCGTTCCCCAGGCTTTCGAGGCCACCAACACCGTCGAGGTCACCCCCACCGACTTCGAGGTGATCGACGGCGTAGGCGTGGTGACCCAGATGACCGCTACCAAGCGCACCTCTTTCATTCCCAAGGCAGAGGCCGCCAGTGCGGGGGGAACCTGCGAACCCAAGTCCGCCGAGTGGGAGGCGACGGTCGTCCCGGTTACCGATTGAGCTTTTTCACGATATTTCCTCAACCTTGCCCCCCACCTTTGAAGCCCGGTAGGCTAGTATCGAAATTGAGTCCAACCAATAGGAGGTAAGAATGAAGGCATCGAGGACCATGGGCATGGTCGCCCTGGCGGTGACCGTCTTCTTCCTCCTTACGGTCGTGGCGTACGCACAAACCTGTTCCGGCGAGAGTTGCATCGAGATTGAGATGGAGCTGAACGCCGGCGACGGCGGAGGCGGCGGCGGGTCCGGCAGCGGCGGCAGCGGGGCCGGCAGCGGCGTCGCCGGTGACGGTGCACCCGGTGGTTCGTCCGGCGACTCGGCCGGCGGGTCCGGCAGCGGCGGCAGCGGCGGAGCCGGAAACGTAGCTCCCAGCGGCACTTCGCCCGGCACCGGAGGCAGCGGTGGCGGTAACGGCGGAGGCGGCGGAGGCGGCGGCACTGCAGGCGGCAGCGGCGACTACGCCGGTGTCACCCAGGACGAGGATCCCCCCGCAGGAGCAGCAGCCGCAGCCGGCTCGAGCTCCCGGTGGACGCCTCCCTCCACAGGCAACGCGACCCTCCAATCATCCACCAGCGCGGCTTCGGCCCCCCTGGTCCCGGGCGGTACGGGAGGCGGCAGCACCACGGGTAACGCCGGCGGAAGCATTGGCGGGTTCTCCTTCGACCTCGGGGTCTAACCCCCCGGTTCAAACAGTTTCCCGGTCACCCTTGCTGTCCTGCGCGCCCGCTGGCGTCGTGATCCCAAACAAATTAGGAAGTCGTGTTAAAGGTCTGGAGTTTCTGCCGATAGATACATGACCCAACTCGATCTCTGGGGTGACTCGAGGTTGGAAGCTCAGCCTTTACGCCTCATCGTACGGAAAGGAATATCCGGACGTGAGTAAGAAAGTTAAGTGTCCTTCGTGCGAAATGGCGGGCGACCCCGCAGGCGATGACTATGCGTTGGTCACCACCTACCACGGCCGTCCGATCTTTCAGTGTTTTTGGTGTGATTCTCACGTGATGATCCGCAAGGTTGGCGGGGCCCTGGTTCTAGACCTCAACCACAAGGCAATCCGGCATCTCCGCAGCGACCTGGACCACGAACAGATGGTCTCCCTGCTGCTCGATGAGGAAGCTGAAGATCTCGCAGTCATCGCCCGGGAAGAGCCCGCCCCGGCACCCGCCGCCGAGTCCGAGCTTCTCGTGGCAGCAGTTGAGGCAGAGGTGGAGGCCCCGGCCCCCGTACGCAAGCGATCCCGCAAGGCTGCACCCGCCCCGTCGCTTCAGTTGGGCGACTTCGAGCCGGCAATGCTCGTGGAGGAGACCTCGGTCGACAACACTCCTGCGTTGCTCAGGCCCTCCGACCAGGAGTACTCGAACACCCCCGTCGGCACCGAGACCGAGCTGGTATCCAATATCCCGGTTACCGCTCGTGCCCTGGACCACAGCAGCCTGATGCACATCGCGAAGCAGGTCGGCTGGACCTACACCCCATCGAATCCCAAGTACCGGTCGGAGTGGTTGAACTTCGACTACCAGCTTCCCGAGGTGCGTCAACTGAGCCCCTTCCGGGAGAAGCTTCGCCAGAGCATCAACATGATGAAGTACTTCCGGATCAACGCAGGCAGCAAGGACCAGCGCCGCATGGAAACCCTGGCCCGGCGCCAGCGGCTGGTCGAGTACCGTCGCCGGATGTTCAGCGACCGGCTCGACGTTCTGAATGCCATGCAGGCCATCGAGTACAAGCCCAAGACCATCTAACGTCCGCAAACTCAAAGCCCCCGAAGGAAAACCTTCGGGGGCTTTTTCGTTGCGGGGCCGATTGGACGGCTCGCGACCGAAGTGGTTTAGGATTGAGACAGATGGCACCTCCCAAGAAGCGCCCACCTCAGGGCCGACCCGGTCAAAAACGACCAGCTACAGGTAAGAAGCCTCCCCAAGCGCGCAAACCCGCAGGGTCTGCCGGCGCGGCCAAGCCCGCCGCCTCCTCAGCAGCCGGCGCCGAAGAGGAACCTCAGAAGGCAGCCGAAACGGCGGCGGAGGAATCCGCAGCAGAAGCTTCCGCTGCACCGACCAGCAAGTCCGCCGAAGAGCGCAAAGCCAAGCGAGAGGCGGCCCGGCAGGAGCGTATCGCCATCGCCCGCAAGCGCCAGCAGGCCAAGCGGCGCAAGCAGATTCTGATCGCAATCGTCGTTCTTATCGCCGTCGGTGCCGGAGTTGTCTTCGCGGTTCAAAGAGCCCAGGGCGAGAATGCCGCCATCGCCGCCGCCGTGGAGGCAGCCGGATGTGGACCCATCGAGTCCTTCCCGGATGAGCTGGAGGGCAAGCCCCACCTGGCCTCCGACGAAACCTTTGACGGCTACGAGACCAACCCGCCCACCTCGGGTGTCCACCGCGGACAGACCGCTCCGTGGGGTTCCTATCGGGAAGCGCCCGACCATGAGACCCTCGTACACAACCTGGAGCACGGCGGAGTCATCATTCATTACAAGGACCTCTCGGACGACGAAATCGACCGGGTCGACGAGTTCGCGGACTCCCACATCGACGGCGTGATCGCCATTCCGAACCCGGAGATCGAAAACACCATCGCTCTGTCGGCCTGGGGCCACATGCAGGAATGTGAGGAGCTGAACACCACCGCTATCCAGGGGTTCATCAACGATCGCTGCAACAAGGGTCCCGAGAAGATCGGCATCACCTGCGCCGAGGAGTAGTAGCCCCGCTCAGTCGGCCCGGGGAAGCCGCACCGTAAAGGTTGACCCGGCTCCCAGCTCGCTGGACACCTCTACCACGCCGCCGTGGCTCTCTGCTACGTGCCGGACAATCGCCAGACCCAGCCCGGTTCCTCCGGTATCCCTGCTGCGCGCCTTGTCCACCCGGTAGAAGCGCTCGAAGATCCGCTCCAGGTCGGAGGTGGGAATGCCGGAGCCGGTGTCGGACACCTTGAGCTCGCATTCGGCACCGGCAGCCGACATCGCAACCGTGATCGACCCCGCGGCGGTGTAGACCAAGGCGTTTTCCAGCAGGTTGCGGACCATGAGCGCCAGGTCCTCCTGCACCCCCAGGACCTCCATTTCCTCATCCAGCTCGACAGTCAGCAGCAGCCCCTTGTTCACCATCCGATCCCTCAGTGCCTCCACCTCGCCCTGGGCGACCAGCGCGAGCCGCAGGCGGGTCCGCTCCCCCTGGCCCCACTCCAGGCGGGCCAGGTCCAGCAGATCCTGCACCAGAGAGCTGAGCCGCCGCGCCTCCCGGACGAGGTTGGCCGCGAATCGCCGGGCGTGGGCCAGGTCGTCGTCGATCGCCCGCTCGACCGTTTCGGCGGTGACCATGATCCCGGCAACCGGCGTCTTGAGCTCGTGCGAGGCATTGGCCACGAAGTCCCGGCGGATGGACTCCACCCGCTTGCGCTCCGTCTCGTCCTGGATCACCACCAGTGTCCGGCCGTCCTCCAGCCTGACCGAGGTCGACCGCAGCTCGCGGCGGCGGGGGTGGTGGATGGTCAGCTCGTGCTCGCCCAGCTCCTCCAGCTGGGCGGGAAGCAGATCGCGGGGGCTGCGGCCGAACATGTCGTGGGCGGCCTGGTTGGCGTAGATGACCTCGCCGTAGCCGTCGGCGAGAACCACTCCCTCACGCATCGAGGCCAGGATCTGCTCCCTCAGTCCGGTTTCGGATCTCAGCTCGTCGATCACGCCGGCCAGCTCCTCGGCCATGCCGTTGATGGCCTCGGAAAGCTTGACCGCCTCCCGGGGGCCGGACGCGGTGACCCGGTCCGAGTGGCCCCGCGCAATCCGTGCCAGGTCCTGCGCCAGCAGTGCAAGCGAACGGGTGGCCCAGTTGGCTACCATCACCGAGGAGGCCAGCATGGCCGCAACCGTGAGAACGGCCACCAGGACGAACGGTCTTCTCGCCGGACCCAGCCGGTCTCCGGCGATAAGGTACAGCACGACCATTCCGACGATCGCCAGCCCGGTCTGAACCGCAGCGATGCGGGAGCGAAGGGCCGGCGGCCGCCTCACGACTTTTTGGGGTTGACCCGGAAGCGGTAGCCCACACCGCGGACCGTCACTATGTAGGTGAACGCAGAGATGGTCTCCACCTTGCGCCGCAGGTTCTTGATGTGGGTGTCTATGGTCCGGGTATCGGTCATCTTGTCGTAACCCCACACCTTCTCCGCCAGCTCCGCCCTGGAGAACAGCCTCCCGGGCTCCGATGCCAGGGTTACGAGCAGGGTGAGCTCCTTGGGCCTGAGGTCCACCTCGATTTCCCCCACCCAGCACCGGAAGTCACGGGCTACAACCTTCAGGTCTCCGAACACCAGCTCGGGAGGCGCTCCGGTCCGAAGCGCTTCCACCCGGGACCGGCGCAGCAGAGCCTTGACCCGGGCAACCAGTTCCCCCATTGAGAACGGCTTGGCCAAAAAGTCGTCGATACCGAACCCGAATCCCTGCAGGCGGACCTTCTCCTCGGAGCGGGCGGTGAGCATGAGGATGATCAGGTCGGTGCGCCGGCGGCGAATCTCCCGGGTGATCTGCATACCGTCGATGCCGGGAAGCATAAGGTCGACGATCATCATCGTGACGTCCGGGGAGTTGGCCTTCATCAGGCCGGACTCTCCATCGGCTGCGGTGTCTACGTCAAACCCCTCCCGCCGAAGGTTGTAGGCGACCATCTCGCACATGGTCGGGTCGTCTTCTACAACGAGAAGCTTCGACATCGACGCCTCCGATGTTCAGAAAGAGTTCAGATTCAGACCACCATAGTAGCGGGCCGGCTTCCTAGTCTGTAGGCAGCATGCGAATTGCAAACAGCGGATCCCGCCGCCGGACCACAGCCGGCCGGCTTGTAACGGCGCTGTTCGCCGCGGCGCTGGCGGCCGCCTGCGGCAACGGAGACGGCGGCCGCGGACTGGGAGGCAGGATCGTCATCTCCGGTTCGTCCACCGTCGAGCCGATCTCCATCGGGGTGGCGGAGCAGTTCGACGACCTCCATCCCGACACCCGGATCTCGGTTGACGGCCCGGGCACAGGTGATGGGTTCGAGCTCTTCTGTAACGGCGAAACGGACATCTCCGGGGCATCCCGGGCCATTACCGGCCAGGAGATCGGCGATTGCCGGGAGTCGGGGGTCGAATATCTGGAGCTCAAGGTAGCCAACGACGGAATAGCCGTGCTGACCTCACCCGACAACGACCAGATCGGCGATTGCCTGACCTTCACCGACATCTACGCTCTGGCCGGGCCGGAGTCACAGGACTTCGACAACTGGGCCGAAGCCAACGACCTTGCGGCGGAGCTCGGCGGCACCCGGGGAGCCCCTTTCGCTCGCGCCCCCCTGACGATCATCGGGCCGGGAGAGGAGTCCGGCACTTACGACAGCTTCGTCGAGCTGGTACTGGAGGATCTGGCCGAAAGCCGGGGGGAACCGGCCCAGACCCGCCCGGACTACCAGGCCTCCGCCGACGACAACGTGATCATCCAGGGGGTCGAGGGGTCGGACACCTCGTTCGGCTGGGTCGGCTACGCCTTCTACGACTCCAACCGCGGCCGGCTGAAGGGGTTTGAGATTGCAGGTGAGGACGGCCGGTGCGTCGAGCCGAGTGCGGAGGCGATCGCTGAAGGCTCGTATCCGATATCGCGGCCTCTGTACATCTACGTAAACAAGGCGAAGATGGCAGCCAACCCGGCGCTGGAGGCCTACGTTGAGTTCTACGTGAGCGATCCGGGACTCGCGACCGCAGCCGAGGTCGGGTACGTGGCATTGAACGAAGAGGAGGCCGCTGCGACCGCCGAGGCTTTTCAACAGAGCCGCCCGGACGGTTCCCCGTCTCCGAGCCTCTCCGGCTCCCCCACCGCCGCCGGCAGCCCTGCACCGCAACCGGTCGGGGGGGCATAGTTGGGTCACCGGGCGGTCCAGGAGCAGGGCTTCAGCCTCAAAGCTCTCGGCGGAGAGCCGCGCCGTATGCGCAAGGAGGCACTCATCCGGTGGCTTTTCCTGGGAACTGCAGCTTTGTCGATTGTCATCAGCGCGTTGATAGTGCTGACTCTCGCCCGGGAGACCTTCACCTTCGTCACCCAGGTTGACCTCTCGTCGCTCTGGAGCGAGGGCTGGTTCCCCCGCCGGGATCTCTACGACATCAGGACGCTCTTCGCCGGAAGTGTGCTGGTCACGCTGGTCGCCATGGTGGTAGCAGCACCCCTGGGCATGGGGGCTGCTGTTTACCTGGCCGAGTACGCCCGGCCCAGGGTGCGGCGGGCATTGAAGCCGATTCTCGAGATCCTCGCCGGCATCCCCAGCGTCGTCCTGGGATTCTTCGCCCTCACCTGGATCTCGCCGGAGATCGTTCAGCGCATGAACGACGAGGCTGCATTGTTCAACCTGATGGCAGCCGGCATAGGGGTCGGCCTGCTGGTGACGCCGCTGGTTGCCTCGATAGCCGAGGACGCCATGAAGTCCGTCCCCACCGCCCTGCGGGAGGCCTCCTACGGAATGGGCGCCCGTAAGGTAACAACGGCGGTCCGCGTGGTCATTCCGGCATCGATATCGGGCCTGGTGGCGGCCTTCATCCTGGGAATCTCCCGGGCAATCGGCGAAACGATGGTCGTCGCAATAGCCGCCGGCGCCAGCGGCGGTTCGCTATTCAGCATGAACGTGTTCGAACGGGGGCAGACCATGACCGCCGCCATGGCCTCCATGGCCGGGGGGACCGATGCGGTCAAAGGAGCGGGGCTCACGTTCCAGAGCCTGTTCTTCGTCGGGATGATGCTGTTCCTGCTGACCCTGCTCCTCAACATGGTCGCCGGCCGTTTCGTGCGCCGGGTAAGGCAGAAGTACTAGTGAATGCGGCATCGAGGACACTAACCAGCTCGCCGGAGATCGTCCGCGCCCGCCTGCAGGGCCGGCGCTTTGACGCCGCCGGATTTTTCTTCCGGCTCCTGCTGCTGGCTGCGATGTTTGTCACGCTCGGGCTTTTGGCCCTCCTTCTGTTCGACGTCGTCTCGGGCGGATGGGGCGTCATCTCCACCCGGCTGGGCGACTTTTTGACCGGCAAGCTCGGGATTACGGCCGCCCGGGCCGGGATCAGCCAGGGCCTGCGGGGAACGTTCTTCATCGGGGTTTTTGTGGTGGCGATCGCCTTCCCGCTGGGGGTCGGAGCCGCCATCTACCTGGAAGAGTACGCTCCCCACTCCAGGCTCACCCGGTTCATCGACGTCAACATCCGCAACCTGGCGGGGGTCCCCTCGGTGGTCTATGGACTGCTGGGATTTGCGATCTTCGTGAAGGCGCTGCGGTTTGTCACCGGGCCCGAGTCCAACGGGGCAACGGTGATCTCGGCCGGGCTTACTCTTGCGGTCCTGGTGCTCCCGATAGTGATCATCACCTCGGCGGAGGCGCTGCGGGCGGTCCCCGACAGCCTCAGGGAGGCCGGCTTCGGCGTGGGGGCTACCCGCTGGGAGGTGGTTAGAAGCCATGTCCTGCCCTATGCCGGTCCGGGCATCCTGACCGGGACGGTCCTGTCACTGGCCCGAGCCCTGGGGGAGGCGGCTCCGCTTATCCTGGTGGGAGCGACCACCGGGTACCTGTCCGAGGGCGCCGGATACAGCCTCGCCTCCCTCCAGGAGCGATTCACCGCGATGCCGATCATCATCTACACGTGGGCCGGAAGGCCCCAGCCCGGATTCCAGGAGGCCACCGCGGCAGCGATTGTGGTCCTTCTGGTGGTAGTGCTGCTGGCGAACACCGTCGCCATCCTGCTGCGCAACAGGTACGAGAAGAGGAGATGAGCGACTTGCCCCCCGACTCCAAATTGAAGGCCAAAAAAGGAATACCCACGGCGCAGAGGCTGGACATCTCCCGCAGCCCCTCAGACGTCTCGCTGACCGAGCAGGAGCCGGTTCCGGTGTTCGAGGTGGACGATCTTTCGGTGTACTACGGTGCCTTCCGGGCGATCCGCAACGTCGGCATGACCGTTTGCGAGCGGCAGATCACCTCCTTCATCGGGCCCTCGGGCTGCGGCAAGACCACGCTGCTTCGGTGCTTCAACCGGATGAACGACCTGGTGGATATCGCCCGGGTTGAGGGCAGCATCCTCTACCACGGGATCAATCTCTACCACCCGGAGGTCAACGCCGTGGAGGTCCGGCGGCGGGTGGGCATGGTCTTTCAAAAGCCCAACCCATTCCCCAAGTCCATCTACGACAACATCACGTTTGGACCCAAGATTGCCGGCCTGAAGGGCGATATGGACGAAATCGTGGAGCGTTCGCTGCGGCGGGCCGCCCTGTGGGACGAGGTCAAGGACCGGCTCAAAGACTCCGCCATGGGCCTGTCCGGCGGCCAGCAGCAGCGGCTCTGCATCGCCCGGGCACTGGCGGTCAACCCCGAGGTCATCCTGATGGACGAGCCCTGCTCGGCCCTCGACCCGATCGCCACCGGGCGCATCGAGGACCTCATGGAGGAGATCAAGAGCGAATACACCATCATCATCGTCACCCACAACATGCAGCAGGCGGCCCGGGTCAGCGATATGTGCGCCTTCTTCACCGCCGAGGTGAATGAAACCTCCGATACCCGTACGGGCATCCTGGTCGAGTTCGACAAGACGGAGAAGATGTTCTCCAACCCCGCCGACGAGCGTACGGAGAACTACGTCACCGGCCGGTTCGGTTAGGAGGTTCACAATGGGAAACGACTCTGGTGTACCGGCGCCCGGTTTTCGCACCCAATTCGACGCCGAGCTCGACCAGCTGAGACTGCAGGTCGATGTCATGTCGATACGGGTGGGAGAGGCATTGAGCCGGATGCGCACCGTTCTGGCCACCGGAGACCAGGAGGTGGCTGCTCTCGCCCTGGCCGCCGACGACGAGATCGATGCCATGCTGGTCTCATTGACCGAGCGGTGCTACGACATGCTGCGCCGGCAGTCCCCTGTGGCGTCCGATCTGCGCTTCATAGTCTCGGTCCTGCGTTTGCTCGAGGCGCTGGAGCGGATGGGGGACCTTGCTCTCAGGGTGGTCAAACACGCCCCGGAGCTTCCCTCAGGCTCCGAGCTGTTCGAGACCCTGGACTCAATGGCCGACATTGCCCAGGAGCTGTTCCGCACCGCGGTGGGCGCTTGGTCCAGTCAGAACTTTCAACTCGCCAGCACGCTGGTGGCCCGCAACCAGGACATGGAGGGTCACTACACCCGTCTTCTGGAGCAGATCCTCCGGCTCGAAGGGCCGGGGGCAACCCAGATTGCGGTGAGCGCCGTGCTGATGGGCAAAGCTCTCGACCGGATTGCCGACCACAGCGTGATAGTCGGTGAGAGGCTGCAATACCTATTGACCGCCGACCCGGCCTATCTTGCATCCGAGGTTCGCTAGAAACGCTTGCCCATTTGCACAACAGTGCCATTATTGATTAAGGACGGTTCAGCCAGAGCCGCCGGCAGCGTTGCAGGGAGGTTGCAAATCAGCTCCATACCCGACTCAACCCCCCACATCCGAAGGCGCCTGGACACCGACCTGCGGGATCTCAAGGTCATGATCCGCACCATGGGCGTCGCCGCCCAGACCATGTTCGAACGCTCCCTGGACGGCATAACGGGCAACCACCCGGAAGTCTTCGACCACGTCATCGCAAGCGACGATGAGGTTGACGACCACTACATGGAGATCGAGCGCCGAATTCTGGATGTCCTTTCGCTCCAGGCACCGGTTGCATCCGACCTGCGCTTCATCACGGCTCTTCTGCACGTAAGCCTTCACCTGGAGCGGGTGGCCGACATGTCGGTCAACATCGCAAAGATCGGCAGCATCATTGCTCACCTTCCCCGCAACGAGTCCGTGGTCACCACCATCAAGGAGATGGGCGGGATTGCGCTGAGGATGATCGAGGCGTCAATGGAGGCGTTCGCCAACCGGGATCTGGAGTTGTGCCTGACGCTGCCCACCATGGACGACCCGGTCGACCGGCTCAACCGGGGGATCATCCAGGAGATTCTGCCGATGTGCAACGACATGCGGCTGCTCGAGTGGGGGATGCAAATCCACGTGGTGGCCCGCCAGGTCGAGCGTGTGGCCGACCATGCGGTGGACATCGCAGAACAAACTGCCTTCCTGATAACCGGTGAGTTTCGGGAATTCACCGACGCCTCCCACCCGGACGGCGTGGACCTGTAGACCGCATCTTTTCCGGTTGAGAGCGGCGCTTCGTCCCCCGCAGCGTCTCTTGGGCGTCTCCTGCCGATTTGCATAATGCCAGGACTGTAGTTAGAGTCCCCCGCTAATCCCAGAACGCAGTCGCGATTCAGCGCGCAACACTTAAGACGAAAGCTTGGTTTCGCCTGCCTTGGGAGTTGCCCCTACAGCTAGGAGGTCGCATGTTTGGCGAGAATAGCCATGCGTAAGTGGATTTGTGTAGGAGTCCTCGGTGGACTCCTCGAATTCGGAATCGTGTACCAGGTTGCATTCTCCGGGACCGATTCCCCCGCGCCGGAAGCCGTTTCTGAAACCGACGGTGCTAAGAAGAGTTACCCCCGGGCCGACAAGGCCGGCCGCAACCGGCGTACCGCGCGTCACATCGCCGCGGCGGCAGGAGTCGCCGGCACGGCTGCTTCAGCCAACGCTCAGGCAGCCGAGACCGTTGCTGCCAAAAAGGTTTCCACTGCCCCGGGCTCGGACGCTTCTACCGGAGGCACCCCCGCATCGGAGGCACCGCCGTCACCCAAGGCCGCAGAACCTTTGGAGGAGACCCTGAAAACCGCCGTAGCGGCCGTCGTCGCGCTGCCCCTGACCCTGGGACTGACCGACACTGCCGTTCCCGCCCCTCCCGTGACCATACCCGACCTGCTGGAGGCCGCACGCGCCGAAGCCGAGGAGCTGGCGAAGGTCGCTCCCCCGCCCGCGCCGGCGGCGGCTCCCCCTCCCAGCGACATCGGCAGCCTGCCGATCGAGGACATGATTCGTCACGTCTTCGGCCCCGAGGGGGACAAGGCGGTCGAGGTGGCGCGATGCGAGTCGACGCTTCGCACCCACGCCCAAAAGGGTCAGTTCCAGGGGCTGTTTCAACTTGGGGCCAACGAAAGGGCCGACTACGGCCACGGTCCGGATGCTCTGGCTCAGGTCATGGCCGCCCATGCGCTGTTCCTGGACAGGGGCTGGCAGCCTTGGACCTGCGGCTGAGTGCAGCTTCGGCTCTAAAACCCTCGGCTCGTTAGGAGCCGGCGGTGACGTGCAGGATCGCCCTGGACGGTTGGATTGCCACCACGAGTCCAACCTCCGGGCGGCCCTTCACGTCGGCCCACCCGTCGACAATGAGAGCGTGCCGGCCCGGCGCCGGTGCCGGCCACAGCAGGGCCACCGTGTCGTTTTGCCGGATGTTGGCTGCGGTCTGCCTTCCGCAGCCGGCGTGTAGAACCCCGTCGTTCCAGGTCACCGAAACCGAGGTGGCGTGAGGGGTTGAGTCCGCAGACACGGTCACCAGATACGGTGTTGAACCGAAGCGGGCAACCTGTTCGGGAAGCTCTCCAATGGACACCGGGATGGACATCGACCAACTCTACGACGATGCTGTATCTATGGTTGAGCCCGGCGCACCCTCCGACGACCCCCTACCGCGCCTGCGTCGCATCTGCCTCTCCCTTCCTGAATCAACCGAACGGTTGAGCCATGGCGAACCCACGTGGTTCGTGCGAGGCAAGAAGACCTTCGTCACCTACGCCGACCACCACCACGACG
>JAJCYF010000248.1 GCA_029263035.1 Actinomycetes bacterium | reverse complement strand
GTCGGCGGCGGACCCGGCGCGACCACGAACCATGCACCCAGCTCCAGGCCGTCCTCGGTTCTTAAGGAGACCTCCCGAGCTCCCTCCAGGACGTCGGCTGCGTCGGGAACGGACGAGCCGATCGGTAGGTAAATCAGCCTGCGCTGAAACACCCATACGAGAAGCAGGAGGCACCCGACGATACCCACCGTTACGGTCAGCAGGCGCATCATGTGACTGAAGCCCGTCCTTTCGGTTGACCCGCCCACTCACTATTGCACCGCCCGATCCCGGCTTCTTCCCCGGGCGTTTGAGTTCCGCAGGAACGTAACCGTCTACGACGGGATCTACCTTGCCCTGGCCGTTCCCCTGGTCACCGGCGACGCGGCCCTCCGGGAGGTCCCGGGTTGCGTCGCAGCGGTGCAGGTTTTCGCCACGTCGAGCTCCTAGCGGCTCAGATTGGCGGGGCTAGCAGCCGTACGCTGCAGCTTTGGCCGATGCGACGGCGCTTGCGATTGCGGGGCTGAGCACCGCCCCCCGGGCAAGCTCTTTCAGCCTCTGCTTGGAGGCCCTGCGCTCTGCCCGGTTGAGGATCGTTGCCTGCAGGTCGGCCGCCTGGATCACCACTGCCAGGGCGGCGGTCCTCTCATCCGGGACCTGATTGTGCAGGATCACGGCGCGAAGCCGGTGTCTGACCGCGTCTTCGACGGTGCCGTTGACCTCCGGGTACCGGTTCCGGGGGATGAGGCCAAACATCTTGCGCTCCTCGACGCGGACCACGCCCTGCTCGGCAAGCTGGGCCAGCATCCGTTTGCGCAGGCCTTTCGTCAGCTTGGCAATCATGTTGTCGGCTTTCTTCGGCTTGTCCTGCTCCTGGATCCGTGCGAAGGACGCCTGCAGGATCGGGTCTTCCAGAGGGGGGCCGTCGTGGGCGATGACCCGCTTGTCCTCGATGGTCACCCGTCCGGCCATCGCCAGCTCCATGAGCTGGCCGCCCGCCAGGGCGATGTCCAGGGTCGTCGAGAAGTTCATCCTGACCGATCCCTTCTGGTCGTCCAGGGCCAGAAGCAGGATTTCTGAAGAGATCGAGGGCATGTCTCATGGTACGCCGGCCGGGCGGAAACGCCCGGCCGGCCCGGACCCTATCGGGCGGACTCGGAGTACGCCCCGGTGACCAGGAACATCACGAGCAGGCCCAAGGCAAATGACCCGAGCGAAAGTCCGGCCAGTGCCGCCCGGCGGTGCCGGCTGTTTTCCTGCGCCAGCCCGGCTGCCCGAATGCCCAGCCCGATGGCCAAAGGATCCAGAACTGCAGCTGCGAAGACGCCGACGAACGGGATGATCAGGATCGCCGCCCCGGCCACGGCGGATGCAATAGAACCGGCAGCCAGGATCCCGGCGGACCTCGTCGAGTCAATTGGCTGATTGATGGCTCCAAGGTTGTTGTTCACGTTGCTCCTTTCTTGACGGTGCGCTGAATCTACGAGGTTGGGGACGCCAAAAGCATCGGGAGAATTACCGAAGTTCGACGTGTAGGCGACCTTTCTAGGATTCGGAGGGCCGCCTCGCCGACCACGCCGCAATCTGGGAACGGGTGTGGAAGCCAAGCTTGGTTCGGATGTGCTCTACATGGCTTTCGGCGGTTCGTTGCGAGATGACCAGATGCGAAGCGATGTGCTTGTCGGTCCAGCCCTGGGCTACCAGCGCCGCGACCTCAAGCTCTCGGCGGCTGAGGACGCTGCCGGTGGTCCCGCCGGCCGGGCGCCCTTGTTCGGCCGGCCGTTGCAGCCCCAGCGCAATGGCGCCGGCCCGGTTAAGCCCCTTGCCCCGCTCGAACAGGCGGGAGCGCGGTCCGGCGCCCAGTGCCTGTTCGGCGAGAACCCGGCACCGTTCCGCATGGGCCTGAAACGGCGGGGGCAGCGGGCCGGGTATCGACTCACGAACCATGTGGGCGGCACCCTGCAACATCGCACTGCGTGTGTGGTCCCCCTGCGATCCTTTGATCCAGGCCAGAGTCTCCAGACACAGGGCAACGCCGCTTGCCTCGTCGAGCTCGCTCATCAACCCCAGCGAGCCCTTTTCTGCCTCCTCCGCCGCGCCGTGGTCGCCTTCCGACCACCGGGCAAGACCCAGACCCCACAGGCAGTGCGCCCGGGTCCACGGATCGCCTCCCTGCTCGACCAGGGCCAGTGCCTCGCGGTAGATCGGAATGGCTCGCGCGAGGTCGCCTTTGATGGTCAGGGTGACCGCCAGGTCGGTGAGGGTGAACGCCGCCCCGCGTTGACCACCGGCGCGCTGCAGATCAAGCGCCTTCTCCAGGTACCCGGCCGCTTCGGTAAGGTCCCCCGAGAAGAGCCGGCAGAGGCCGAGGTACTGGTTGGCAAAGGCAACCGATTCCACGTCCCCGAGCGTGGTTCCTACGTCCGCGCCCTGCCTCAGCAGGGGTTCTGCCTGCTCGACATCGCCCTGTGCGATCGCCAGGTAGCCCGCCATCCAGAGGGCCCGGGCGCGGACCGGGCTGTCGGCGGGAAGCCGTTCTAGCATGCCGGCCAGCCGGTGCCTGCCCTCGGTCAGGTGGCCTCGTGCCTGCCAGTACAACCACAGGTCGGCGGCCATCCGGCAGCCGGTTTCCAGCTCTGCCCGCTCGGCGCACCGGTCCAGCGCAGCTCGCAGGTTGTCGTGGTCTGCTTGCAACCGGTGAAACCACTGCGGCTGCTCGTGGTCAGTCCAGTGGGGCCAGGCCTGCCGGCACAGGGCCGAGTAGAAGGCCAGGTGCTGCCGGCGCAGGCTCTCCTCCTCGCCGCCGGACCGCAGTTTTTCCATCCCGTAGTCACGGATGCTCTCGAGCATCCGGTAGCGCATCCCGGCACCCTGAACGGCTGCCGATACCACCGACTTGTCGACCAGGCCGTCGAGCAGGTCCAGGATCCGCTCCTTTTTCAGCCCGTTGCCGGGGCAGATCTCCTCCACCGCGGTGAGGTCGAAACTGCTGGGGAACACCGATAGCCGGTGCCACAACAACTTTTCCTCCTGCGACGCAAGCTCGTAGCTCCAATCAAGCGCTGCCCGGAGGGTTCGCTGGTGCAGCGGCGCCATGCGATCTCCTTCCCCCAGGGCGGAGATACCTTCTCCCAGGCGGTGAAGCACCTGCTGGACCGACAGCGTCCTCATCCGGACCGCCGCAAGCTCGATGGCCAACGGAATGCCGTCCAGGCGCCGGCACAGCTCGGCGGCGGCCAGCTTCTGGTCGTCGTCGATGCTGGTTGCTGCTCCCACCGACGCTGCCCGGGCAAGCAGCAGCTCAACGGCCTCACTGTCTGCCGAACCGGCTTCGGGCAGCGACAGCGGCGGGACCCGCATGACCGTCTCCGGGCTGATGCGTAACGACTGCCTGCTGGTTGCCAGCACGCGCAGGTTCGGGCACGACCGGACGAGGGAGTTCACCAGGACTGCGCATGCATCGAGGAGGTGCTCGCAGTTGTCGAGCACCAGAAGAACCCGGCGGTCGCCGGCGTGCTGGGCCAGAGTGTCGACCACCCACCGGGTCGACGCATCCTGCAGACCGTACGCCCGGGCTATCTCCTGGGCCAGCAATGACGGGTCTTTCAGTCCTGCCAGCTCGGCCCAGACCAACCCGTCGGGGAAGCTGCGGGAGACGTTTTCCGCCAGGTGCAGGGCGAGCCTGGTTTTGCCGACGCCCGGGGGCCCGGTCAATGTCAGAACCCTGGATGTCAGGAGCAGACGTTTTGCTTCCGACAGTTCCCTGCGCCTGCCCACAAAACGGGTGGGCTGGACCGGCAGGCTAGGCGGGGAACCGGGACTGGCCACGGTTAAAGCGTAGCTGCTGGCCCGCCGTGCCGTCCCGGGATTTCCGTATGGAACTCGGTATTTCTCCCGATGTGCGCCACCCCCGGCCTGCGTAGGTTGAGCGCATGGAACAAGCGGACAAAGTTTCGAAGCCAATGGAGACCTTCGTCGTCGACCGTACGGTGCCGGGGCTGACCACCCAGGGGCTGGTTGAGGTGCAGCGCCTGCTGCGTGAGGCCGCCCGGAGGGTGTCCGACACGGGGGAGAGGGTGCGCTATCTGCGTTGCACCCTGATCCCCGAGCAGGACAGGTGCCTGTGTGTCTTCGAGGCGGAAAGCCTGTCCTCGGTGCGAAGGGTGAACGAGATAGCCCAGGTGCCTTTCGGCCGCATTGGGCGCGCAACAGAGTTTGTTCAGGAGGACGCGGACGATCCGGCCCCGGCCGGTGAAAGGGGAGAGTGATGAGTGAAATCAGGGCGTGGATCCGGGCGGGGATCTGGCTGATTCCGATTTACGGGGTGCTGACGCTGTACGCCACCTGGACCCACCAGCCGGACCCGGCAACGCAGTTTCGGGACTGGAGTGAGTACGTGACCACCACCAACTTTCTGGTGGGCCACATATTGGGATCCGTCGTGGGCACGACCCTGGGTCTGCTCGGTGCGGTTGCCCTGGGCCTGTTCCTGGCCGACACCAGACGTTCCAAGGCGGCTCTGGCCGGGCTGGCGGCAACCGCGCTGGGCAGTGGTGCGGTGATAGCCACCTTCGGCGTGGCCATCTCAGCTCAACCGGCCCTGGGCAACGCCTATCTCGGCGGACTGGCTGCCGCCGAAGGTCTCTACGACTCGGTCTACGGACCGGCAACCCTGGCGGTGGCGATCGCAGGGGTCGTCCTGTTCTCGCTCGGGCCGATCCTGTTGGGCTGGGCGATGGTATCGAGCGGCAGGCTGCCCAGGTGGAGCGGTATCGCCTACGGGTTCTCAGGGCCTCTCATCGGAATCTTCGGACTGGTGATCGGCGAGGCGCAGACGGTGGGTTCGGTGCTGCTGATCGGCGCCGGAGTGGTTATCGCACGCCGCGTCGGTGAAGGAGCACCGGCGGCGGTGACCGCCGGACGGGTCGTGCAGACGGGGGCCTGACCGACGGAGCCGGCGGGCGGCAATCTTCGCCGGTCCCCGGGTTAGCCGGGGACCGGCACCTTCGGCTTGCGTCGCTTCTTGGCCAGCTTCCGCCACTGGGCGGCCTTGCCCTGGGCGGTCAGCGTGTGGGGGTGGGAGTCGCCCAGGACCCGGACGCTGTCGGCGGCCACCGCCTCCTGGAGGTCGGCCGCCCGGGCGAGATCACCGGCCGCCAGGTAGTGCGCCGCAATGTTGCCCCGGATGGTCAGCGTCCCCGGATCGTCCGGCCCCCGGGCGGTGCTCAACCGCTCCAGGATCTCCTGCTCCCGAATCAGCATGCTGCGGAACGGCTCCGTGATGAAGTCGGGAACCGGATCCGGCACGGCGGGGAGCTCTTCGGTCGACTCGTGCGCTACCGGCTCCGGCTCCGGCACCTCGGCCTGCACCTCGACCGTGGCCGGCTCGGAAGGGGCCGGTTCGGAAAGGGCCGGCTCGGAAAGTGTGGGCTCGGAAGGGGCCGGCTCGGGGACCACATCCGGCTCGGCCGCCGCTGGGGGGACGACGGAGGGCTTCGGCTCCGGTGAGACTTCTGATGTGGCAGCCGGCTCCTCTGCCGCGGGCGACTCGTCGACCGGGCTGTCCGGTTCGGTCGAAAGCTGCATGTGCGGCCGCTCGGCCGGCCACTTGATCCGCTCCACGCCGCCGGCGCCCGGCTCGCTCGCCGCACCTGCCTCAGCCGGCTCGGGAACCAGGGTCGGCGGCTGCAGCGCCTGCTCCGTTTCCGGACTGTCGGCTGCGGCCTGCGGAGAATCCACTTGCCGGGGCTTGCGCTGCGGAGGCGAGATCAGCCAGGCAGTCCCCGCCAGCAGGACGACCCCCATGATCGGCACGATGATGGAGCCCCCGCTGAAGGGCGAAGCCAGCCCGTCCTGGTAGCCCAGCAGTTCCAGGCTGGTCACCAGCAGGAGCAGCACCGTGGTGGCCGCCAGGTAGACGGCACCGGTGAGGGCCAGACCGACGTTGCCGAAACGCACGACCGCCAGAGCCAGGATGATCCCGAGAATGCCCAGCAGGACCAGGATCGGCCCAATCGGCTCAATGTCCCGGTAGCTCTGGGACCACAGGAGCAGCTGGATCACGCTCGAGGTGATCAGAAGGGCGCCGCCGCCCATCAGCGCCATGTCGGCCAGGGGCCGTTTGGGGCTATCGGCGGCCATCGTTTTCGCCAGAGGGTTGGGTGATCCGGTAGGGGGGTTTTCGGTAGCTGGCTGCTGCATCGGCTGTCCTTCCGGTCGGAATTCTCAGAGAAAAATCGAAGCCGGCAAGCGAGAGGCTTGTAATCCACTATGGGCGCTCGGAGTCCCAGCGTCCACCCATTACCTGCCGGACAAACGGCTACTCCGGGGTGGACCCGGCTCCATTGCCCGAGACCCTCACCAGTCCGCTCTGGTAGGCGACCACCACCAGCTGGGCCCGGTCCCGGGCGTCCAGCTTCATCATCGCCCGGTTCACGTGGGTCTTGGCGGTCAGCGGCGAGACAAAGAGGCGTTCGCCGATGGCCTCGTTCGACAGGCCTTCGCCCACCAGCGTCACGACCTCCCGCTCCCGGGCGGTCAGGAACTTGAGGGCCTCCGGCTCGACGTATGAGCCGGGCTCCGAGGCGAACTGCTCGATCAGGCTGCGGGTCGCCTTGGGCGACAGCAGGGCATCGCCGCCGGCCACGATGCGGATCGCCGACAGCAGCTCGTCCGGCTCCACCCCCTTGCTCAAAAAGCCGCTGGCGCCGGCCCTGATCGCCTGGACCACGTACTCGTCCAGCTCGAACGTCGTGAGGATCCCACCCGTACGCCCGCCAGGTCCTCCTCGGCGGTTATCAGCCGAGTGGCGGTCAACCCGTCCATCTCCGGCATCCGGATGTCCATCAGGACCACGTCGGCCCGGGCGCTGCGGGCCAGGGAAACCGCCTGGCCGCCGGTCGACGCCTCACCCACCACCGTCAGGTCGGGGGCGGTGTCGATCAAAACTTTGAACCCGGCCCGGATGAGGGCCTGGTCGTCCGCCAGCAGGACCCGGATCACGAGGGCACCGGCAGGGTCGCGCGGACCCGGAACCGGCCGTCGGGGGAGCGGCCCACGTCTATCGTCCCTCCCACCGCCGCCACCCGTTCCCGCATGCCGGCGATCCCGTTGCCCGCCGGCTCTTTCTCCCCGGACCCGCCGCTGTTCACAACCTCTATGTTCAGCCCGGTGGGGGAGTAGTCCAGCCGCAGCTTGGCTCCGCCGGCCGATCCGTGTTTGTGGGCGTTGGTCAGCGACTCCTGCACTATCCGGTACCCGGTCATCTCCACCGCCGGAGACAACACCCGGTGGTCGCCGGAGCTGCGCCACTCCACCGCCAGCCCCGACTCCTGGAACGAGGCGACCAGCCGGTCCAGCTGGTCCAGCGTAGGCACCGTCTCCACCGGCGCGGCCAGCCCGTCCGGGCGGCGCAGGACTCTCAGTATCGTGCCGAGCTCGTCCAGCACGCTGCGGCCGCCTTGCCGCACGTGGGCCAGCGCGGCTTCCGCTCCGTCGGGGTCGCTCCGCATCAGGTGCGACGCCACGCCCGCCTGCACGTTGATCACTGCGATGTGGTGGGCGACGACGTCGTGCAGGTCGCGGGCGATGCGCAGCCGCTCCTCGGCCACCCGGCGCATGCCCTCCTCCTCCACGATCCGCTCGGCCCGCTCCGCCCGCTCTTCGACCGCCTTTACGTATGCGCGGCGGATGCGGACTGCGTCACCGGCGGCGGTGGCCATGCCGAACCAGGCCACGGTCGCCAGGGTCTCCGGGCCCAGCATCGAGGTGCCGGCGCCCAGCCGGGAAGCGGCCAGCAGCGCCACCGCGGTGAGGACCCCGGCGGCCCAGGCGGTGACCCGGTCGGTGGTGGAGGACACCGTGTACACCGCGATGATCGACGCAACCTGCAGCACGACCAGCCGCTCGGAGACGGCGATCGATACTACGGCTCCGGCAACCGCCAGCATCAGCACGGGGACCGGCGCCCGGCGGCGGCACAACAAAAGGATGAAGGCGGCCGCGCTGGCCGCAGCCAAAACCGGGGACAGGTCGCGATCGGACGCGGCAACCGCCAGCGGCACCCCGGCGACGACTGCCGCAATTGCCCCGTCCAGCAGGGCCCCGTGCCGGCGCAGGCCGGCTATCAACGCCCAAAGCCGGCCCGGCCCGCGGGTTGCGGGCCGGGCCGGCGAGGCGGCTGGGGTGTTGTTAGGCGTCACGGCGTTTCAGCACGTAGGCGGCTCCGCCGAGCAGCGCCGCCATCCAGCCCACGGTCACCACAAGTCCCATCAGCGGGGAGAGCATCCCCGGCAGCGTCATGGTGGCCCCCATCGCCTGGCCGGCGGAGGAGGGGAGGTAGAAGCTCAGGTCGCCGATCCACTGGCCCAGCAGGCTGAAGATGACCGGCGCCAGGAACAGAACCCCGAACAGCACGCCGATGGCCGCGGCGGTCTGGCGCATGAGCGCCCCGAGGGCCATTCCCATGATCGCAATGGCGGCGGGGAAGAATGCCGAGGCAACCAGTGCCCGGAACACGCCCGGATCGCTCAGCGAGGCCGGGCCGCCGGCGCCGTCGTAGAGCGCCTGCCCGCCGACGAACGAGATCAGCACCGCAACCAGCATCACCACGAACGACACGGTGCCGAACACAATGACCTTCGCCCACAACACCGGGAGCCGGGAAGGTACCGCAGTCAAAGAGGCGCGGATCATCCCGGTGGAGTACTCATTGGTGATGAGCAGGGCTCCCAGGATCCCCAGGATCAGCTGGGCGATGCTGACGCCGGCCAGGCTGGTGCCGGTCGGGTCGGCGGCGGCGTTTTCGGCGCCCGGGCCCATCAGGCTGGTGGAGAACGCCGCCAGGAGCACGCCCATGGCGATAACCGCAAGAGCGGTGAATCCCAGCGTGTACTTGGTGGACTTGATGGTGCTGAACTTGATCCACTCGGAGTGGATCACTCGAAGCTGGGTGACCTTGATGTTCGATCCGGCGAGTGACGCGGTGGTGGCGTTCATGCCCTGCCTCCCGTGGTTGCCAGGTCGCCGCCGGTGCCGGCGGTGCCGTGGTACTCCACTGCGTCGTGGGTGAGCTCCAGGAAGATGTCCTCGAGTGATGCCTTGATGGGCGTCAGCTCCTGCAGGCACAGGTTGTCGCCCCAGGCCAGGGTGCCGACCTGTTCGGCGGTGAGGCCGGTGACCTCCAGGACGTCGGATCCGATGCTCAGGATCTCCACCCCGTCGGCCTGCAGCAGGTAGCGCAGCTGCGACGCCTGCGGGCAGCGGACCCGGACCGTGTTCTGCTTGGTCAGGGCGGCCAGCTCGGCGGCGGAAACGTCGGCGATGAGCCTGCCCTTTCCGATCACAACGAACCGCTCGGCCATCAGGGCCATCTCGGTCATCAGGTGGGAGGAGACAAAAACCGTCCGGCCTTCATCGGCCAGCTTCTTCAGCAGGTTGCGGATCCACAGAATGCCCTCGGGGTCCAGTCCGTTGACCGGTTCGTCCAGCATCACCGTGCGGGGGTCGCCCAGCAGGGCCGAGGCGATGCCCAGCCGCTGGCCCATGCCCAGCGAGAACCCGCCGCTGCTCTTGGAAGCCACGTCGGTGAGGCCGACCAGCTCCAGGACCTCGTCGACCCGTTTGGTCGAGATGCCGGTGGTCGCCGCCAGTGCCCTCAGGTGGTCCCGGGCGGGACGGCTGGGGTGGACCGCTTTGGCCTCCAGCAGGGCGCCGATCTCCCTCATCGGAGCCTTGTGCTCCTGGTAGGGCAGGCCGTTGACCCGGGTGCTGCCCCGGGTGGGGCGGTCCAGGCCCAGGATCAGGCGCATGGTGGTGGACTTTCCGGCTCCGTTGGGGCCCAAAAAGCCGGTTACAGCTCCCGGCTGGACGACGAAACTCAACGAGTCCACCGCCAGGTGGTCCCCGTATCGTTTGGTCAGATCATTCACTTCGATCATGTGGGGCTCCTCAATCAGTATGGTGCGGATCTGGGTACCTCACCGATTGTGGCCCCCGAGGGAGTCGCTGTAGTCGTCCAGCGGCAGACACCTTCCCTGCTGCGGGCGCAGTAGGAGTCAAGCTTTTCCGCGGACTCGAAGCGATACTAAAGGACATGAGTGTCCCGTCCGCCGTCCCCGCTCCGACCGTCCGGCCGGCGTACCGCGCCCGGCGATTCCTGTACGAAGGCTTCGAGATCGACCCTGCGGGGGAGCGGGTTCTCTGCCGCTACCGGCTGGACGACCACCCGTTCACGGAGGTCATCTCGGTCCCCGGGGCCGGGTCCTCCTGGGACGGCCCGGCGGTGGAGGAGGCGGCCCGGCTGGTCTTCCTGCTGGCCGGCGTCTCCTACTACAAGGCCGGTGCGCCGCCGGCAGTGGACCTTGGATCGACCCCCATTCGCGAGCAGGAGCGGGATTTCCTGGCCTCCTACTACCGTGAGGGGCTAGGCGAGTACGCCTACCGAAACCGCCTGAAGCTGGACATCGGGTTCACCGGCGGCCGGCCGGCCGGGCCCGCACCTTCCTACCGGGGCCGGCCCGGCCATCCGCTGATTCCCTTCGGTGGCGGCCTCGACTCGATAGTGACCGTGGAGCTCATCCGGGACCTCGCCGATCGCCCGTCGTTGTTCATCGTCAGCTCGGGCGGGCGCAACTTCGCCAGCATCGACGATGCGGCGGCCGCATCCGGGCTGCCGGTGGTCAGGGCGACCCGGGATCTCGATCCGTCGATCCTGCGCCCGCTCCCGGAATGGCTGAACGGCCACGTCCCGGTCACCGGGATCATCAGCTCCATCGCGATCCTGGCGGCGGTGCTGGGCGGGTACGACGCGGTGGTGATGTCGAACGAGTGGTCGACCTCGGCCGGCAACACGGTGTTCCAGGGCGAGGAGGTCAACCACCAGTACTCCAAGAGCGCCGCCTTCGAGAACGACTTTCGCCGGGTGCTGACCGGCGCCTTCAGCGGTCCGCCCGACTACTTCTCCTTCCTGCGCTCGGCGAGCACCCTGTGGATCGCCCGGCATTTCTCCCGGCTCGACCGTTACCACCCGGTTTTCCGCTCCTGCAACCGGGCCTTCCACATCGATCCCGCCCTGCGCCGGCTGGACTGGTGCGGGGTGTGCGACAAGTGCTGTTTCGTCGACCTGGTTCTGGCCCCGTTTTTGTCCCCGGCGCAGCTGAACGAGATCTTCGGGGGCCGCGAGCCGTTGGAAAATCCCGAGCTCGACGCCCAGTTCGCCACCCTGCTGGGGCTCACCGACCAGTCGAAGCCGTTTGAGTGTGTCGGCGACGTCGATGAGTGCCGGATTGCCCTCGGCCTGGCCGCCGCCCGCCCCGACCGCGCCGGTAACCCGGTGGTGGGCGACCTGGAGCAACGGCTGGCGGAGGCCGGGGTGCTGCCCGCCCCGGAGACGGCCGGTGCGATGTTCCGCCCGCTGAGTCCGAACAACGTCCCGGAGCGATATGCCGCCGCCGCCGACCTGGACTGACCTGCCGGGGAGGAGAATCGGGGTCTGGGGGGTCGGCGTGGAGGGCCGGGCGACCCTTCGCAAGCTGGCCACGCTCGGCGTGGAGCCGGTGCTGGTGGACGACTCGCCGGCTGGCGATCCGGTCGACGGCATTCAGGTCCTGCCCACTGCCGCCGGGGGCCTTGACGCCCTGCTGGCCTGCGACGTGGTGATCAAAAGTCCCGGGATCAGTGTCTACGGCGGCGAGTTCCGGCGCCTGACCGCGGCCGGCGTCCGGGTGGCCGGGGCGCTGGACCTCTGGCTAGCCGCAGCCGACTCGCGCCGGGTGGTCGGGGTGGTGGGCACCAAGGGCAAGAGCACCACCGCCTCCATCCTCGGTGCCCTGGCGACGGGCGCGGGCTACCGGTGTTTTGTCGGAGGAAACCTGGGCCTGCCGCCCTACGACCCCGAAGCCCCCGACGATGCCGACTACTGGGTGATCGAGATCTCCAGCTTCCAGGTGAAAAGCCTCACCTCGGCCCCCGGGGTGGTGGCGGTCACCTCGCTTCACCCCGACCACCTGGACTGGCACATGGATGCGCCGACCTACTTTGCCGACAAGCTGTCGATCTGCACCAAGCCGGGGGCCGGCCTGGTGGTGGCCAACGGGGACGACGAGCTGGTCCGCCGGCACCGGCACCTCCTGGGCAGCCGGGTGCAGTGGGTCCGTGCGCCCGGCGAGGTGGCCGCCTGGATCGAAGCCCTGGGCCTGCTGGGAAACCACAACGTGTTGAACGCCCTGATCGCCCGGGCCTGCCTGGATGCCCTGGGGGTCGAGGCCGCCGACGACATCCTGCTTGCGGCGGCCCGTACCTTCAAGCCCCTGGAGAGCCGGCTCAGACTGGTCGGCCGGGCGAATGGGGTGGACTTCGTCGACGACAGCCTTTCGACAAACGTGCTGCCGACAATCGCCGCGCTCTCCTCCTTTGAGGGACGCCGGGTGGCCCTGCTCGCCGGGGGACTGGACCGCGGGATCGAGTACCGCCCTCTGGCCGAGTACCTCAACCGCCGGCAGGCGCCGACGCTGGTGTTGACCCTGCCCCAGAACGGCGACCGGATTGCGTCGGAGCTGCGGCAAAGTCTGAACTCTTCTGAAACAGAGGTGAAGCAGTGCAGAAGTCTCGCCGAGGCAGTGTCCGGCGCCTACGCATGGGCCCGGCCCCACGGGGTCGTGCTTTTGTCTCCGGCGGCGGCCAGCTTCGGCCTGTATCGGGACTACCGGGACCGTGCCGAGCAGTTCATCGCGGCCGCCGCTTCCCTGGAATCCTTCGAGCCGGCGGGTTAACCCGGGTCCAGCCGGGCGATTGCAGCGAACCTGCCGCACGGCCGCTCCGACCGGTCGCTGAAGAACCTGCCGTCGCCGGTTCCCAGGGCGGCGAGGGCGATGTTTTCCGGCCGGACGCCGGCTTCCAGCAGCAGCAACCGGTTGGCCGTCCACAGGTCGAACAGCCACTTGCCGCCGGGCCGGGCGGCCAGCACCCGATCCGCCATCGCGCCGAAGCTCTCATCCGCCGCCTGCTTCACCTCACCGCCGACTTCGTAGCGGTCGGGGGAGATCGCGGGGCCGATGGCGGCAAGGACCCGGCCGGGGCCGGCGCCCCGGGCCTGCATGGTCTCAAGCGCCGCCTCGACGACCCGGGCCACCGTCCCCCTCCACCCGGCGTGAACGCAGGCGAGGGTTCGCGACCCCGGGTCGAACAGGACTATGGGGACGCAGTCGGCGACCATCACCACCAGCCCGAGACCCGGTTCGCCGGTGACCAGGGCATCGGAATCTTCGATGGCGCCGTCCAGTCCGCGGGTGCCCCGGCCCCTATCGGCTGCGGTCACCTCGGTGACCGACCGGCCGTGCGCCTGGTTGCAGAAGACCAGGTCCTCCAGTGTCAGATCAACCGCCGCCGCCGCCCGTTTGCGGTTCTCCACCACCCGGTCGGAGTCGTCGCCCACATGCAGGCCCAGGTTGAGCGAGTCGTACGGTCCGGTCGACACACCACCCCGGCGGGTGGTGACCAGCGCCTTCAGCGGGGGCCCGTCGAAGATGGGCCACTCCAGCACTTCCAGGCCGGAGCTTTGCACCAGGCGAAACGGGGATTCGACCGATCGTTCCATCCCGGCAACTATATTCCCGGTGGAACCGCAGGCTTGACCGACCGAAAAGCCGTTAGATTGCCCGGATGGCGCATCCTCCAGCCCTGAAGCACCCGGTGGCAGTCGTGGGGGCCGGCGTGGTGGGACTTTCCACTGCGGTTCTGGCCCAACAGGCCGGACACCCGGTCACCGTCTACTCCGACCTGCCCTGGTCCGCCACCACATCGACCAAGGCGGCCGCCAGCTTCAAACCGCACAAGGTGGCCTACAACGACCTGGCCCACCGCATGTGCCACCTGAGCTGGGAGCACTTTGCCCGGGTGGTGCAGGACCATCCCTTCGCCGAGCACGGGGTGCGCCTGCACACCCACTGGGAGGCCGGCGACGCCGACTACGCACTTCCCCGCTACGCCGAGGTGGTGCAGTCGTTCGAGCGGGTGGAAGGCCGGGGAGTCCCCGGCGGCTACCCGATCGGCTGGAGGTACGAGACCTGGTTCATCGACATTTCGGTCTACCTGCCCTGGCTGGCCGCGGTCTTCGAAAGACAGGGGGGAAGGCTGGCGACACTGTCCGCACCCCTCGGCGACCTGTCGGAACTGGCCGCTCTTCCCGCGCCCATCATCTTCAACTGCAGCGGTTTGGGCTCCCGGCTGATGTGCCCGGACCCGCTGGTGGTTCCGATGAAGGGCCAGGTCATCCTGACCGGCCCCATCCCGGGTATGGACTGGTCCATCAGTGCCGACCGGTTCTACATCTACCCCCGGCGCAACGACACGGTCATCGGCGGCACGGCCGAACGGTCGGTGTACACCGACCACGTGGACCCCGGCGTGGTGGACCTTCTCATCAGCGGCAACCGGCGCATCCTGCCGGATCTGGACCAGTCGTGGATCATCGGGTCCTACTCCGGGCTTCGGCCCTACCGGGATGAGTCGATCCGGGTGGAATCCGAGCAGGTCGACGGAAAGCTCATCATCCACAACTACGGGCACGGCGGGGCCGGGGTGACGCTGTCGTGGGGGAGCGCCGAGATGGCGCTAACGCTGATTTCTTAACGAAGTCTTAGCAAAGCATTCCTCTAGGCGTAACCGGGCCGTAACCATGCCTGCGGTAGCCTCACACTTAGCCTGGATTTTGATTGTGCGAAAGGGTGCATCAAGTCCCGTTTATGGGTTATGGTCGAAAAAGACCAAGCAATGGTCGTGTAGGCAACAGTTCGATCCACCAGCAACAAGCAACGTGAACCGGTAGACAGCGGACGATCAATATGCCCGCCGGCTTCGAGACGACGGAAGCGTCTCAGGCAAATGCAGGACAAAACTGCAGATACCGCGGCCACCTCTGAGTGAGCGTAGGGCCGAGTAAACCCCCAGGTAGGACGAAGTAACTCCATATCGAGAACTTCCCCATTTCCGGGTGGCACGCACCCAGAAGTTCTAAGCACGCTACCCAAAACGGCCTCCGAGAGGAGGACCCCTGCCTTTGGCGTGGGCGGGATCAGAACCAATTCAAGAGAGGAGGACCTGTACTGGCGCATCCACCAGCCGGCAGAGTCGGCACCGACGGAAAGTTTTTCGCCCTCAACGGGCGGCGGTTCGACTTTCGCGGCGTCACCTACGGAACCTTTTGCCCCCGTGGCGACGGAGCACTGGTCCCGGAGCGGGACCGGCTAAAGCTGGACTTCGCTGCGATGTCCGACGCGGGGTTCACCGTCGTCCGCACCTACACCGACCCCGCGGAAGACGTGGTGGAACTGGCTGCCGACTGGGGCTTGAAGCTGATGGCCGGGGTCTTCTACCCGGACTGGCGCTACCTGATCGGGTGTTCTCGCCGGGAGCTGGCCCGGGTCACCAGACAGGCCCGTCAGGTGGTCCGTGCCGCCGCCCGCAGGCACCTCGGCGACGAGAACGTGCTGGCTCTGGTGGTGGGCAACGAGATCCCGGCGGACGTCGTCCGGTGGGTCGGCGCCCGGACCGTCAGCCGGCTGATCGACGACCTGGCCGACGTGGTGCGCCAGGAGGACCCGGACCGGCTGGTCACCTACGCCAACTACCCGACCACCGAGTACATGGACCTGTCGTGCCTGGACTTTTTGACCTTCAACGTCTTTTTGGAGGACACCGAGGACTTCCGCCGCTACCTCAACCGCCTGCACCAGCTCGCCGGGGACCGGCCGCTGGTACTGGGCGAGGTGGGCCTGGACTCGGGAATCGGCGGAGAGGATCAGCAGGCGGAGCTGGTCACCGCCCAGCTTCAGGCCGCCCGGGAGCGGGGGGTCGCCGGGACCTGCGTGTTCTCCTGGACCGACGAGTGGGCGGTGGCCGGCGAACCGGTCGAAGGCTGGCACTTCGGGCTGACCCGCGAGGACCGCTCACCGAAGCCGGCCCTGGAGGCCGTCGCCCGGTTCAACCGCACCCGGCTGCCCGACCTCAAAGAGCAGTGGCCTTCGGTCAGCGTGGTGGTCTGCGCCCACAACGCTGCCGGCACGCTCGCCGAGTGCCTCGAACACCTGTGTGCCCTGGACTACCCGGGGCTGGAGGCGATCGTGGTGGACGACGGCTCCACCGATGCCACCGCCGAGATCGCCGGCCGTTATCCGGTGAGGTTGATCCGGGCGGAGTGGGGCGGGCTTTCGGCGGCCCGGAACACCGGGTGCATGGCGGCTTCGTCGGAGATCGTCGCCTACCTGGACGCCGACGCATTCCCCACCCCGGAGTGGCCGTACTACCTGGCGCTGGGATTTGACTCTTCGGAGGTGGTGGGCGTCGGCGGGCCGAACCTTCCTCCGCCCGGCTGCGGCCCGGTCGCACAGCAGGTCGCCCGGGCCCCCGGCGGTCCGGTGCACGTGCTGTTCACCGACGACCGCGCGGAGCATGTCCCCGGCTGCAACATGGCGTTTTGGAGGGACACGCTGATCGACGTCGGCGTGTTCGATCCCATCTACGTTGCGGCGGGCGACGATGTGGACCTGTGCTGGCGGGTGCTCGACGGCGGCGGGGAGATCGCGTTCCACCCCGGGGCAATGGTCTGGCACCACCCGCGGGACTCCCGAAAGGGGTACCTGCGCCAGCAGCGGGGGTACGGCAAGGCCGAGGCCCTGGTGGCCGCCCGCCACCCGAACCGGTTCAGTTCCATCGGGACCGCCCGGTGGGGAGGTTTCATCTACAGCTCGCTCAACAGCCGGCCGTTCGGTCAGCGGATCTACCGGGGGCTCTACGGTTCGGCGCTGTTTCAGTCGATCTACCGGACCGAGTCCCACCGCATCGACATCGCCCACCAGGCCGGGATGCCGCTGGCGATGCTGATCCTGCTCGCCGGGCCGTTGTTCGTGCTGGCCGGCGCGGCAGCCGTCCCGCCCCTGGTCCTCGGCCTGGTCCTGGGCCTCGGGGTGGTCGATACCTTCCGGGTGACCCCGCCCCGCACCCTGACCGGGGGACGCACCAGCTTCCGGGTGGGCGTCGCCGCGCTGCAACTGGCTCAGCCGCTGGTCCGTACCTGGGGCCGCCTGCGCCACGAGCCGTCCGCCGGACGCGCCCTGGCGCCGGATCCGCTGCCGGAGCTGGCGGCCGATCACGGCAACGTCCTCATCTTCGCTTCCGACCGTCCGCGGGAACAGTTCGTCGAGGCACTGGCCGGGCACCTTAGGCGCGCAGGCATCCGCCTGGCCTGTTCCACCGGCTGGGAGGACTACGACCTGTCGATACTCGGGTCGTCCACGGTTGAGGGAGTCCTGACCACCAGCGCCTTCCCCGAGGGCTGCATCCAGCTGCGCATCCGGCGCAAGCCCCGGATTCGGATGCTGGCGCTGCCGGCCGTCCTGGTCGCGGCGGGCCTCTGGTGGCTGCCCGAGCTCTCGCTGGCGGTGGGGGTACTGGCCCTGGTGGACACCGCCCGGGGTTGGGTGCGCATCCCGGCCGCGGTCCGGAAGGCGGCCGGGGAGGGGCCGCCGTGACGATCCACGAAACCGTGGAGGACAAGCCCCGCGAGCAGGGCCTGATCGACGCATTGCGCGAGCGTAAGTTCAAGCAGGTTCTGAAGGAGCGCAGGGAGCTCAAGAAGAACCGTAAGGGGATGCGGGCGGCCTTCAAGCACCTGCCCAAGATCGTCCCCTACCTCAAGCGCTACTGGTACCTGCTGGCGCTGGCAATTGTCTTCACGGCGATTTCCGGTCTGGCCGGCGTCGCCGAGCCGTGGCCGCTGGCGTTCCTGGTCGACAGCGTGCTGGGCAACGAACCGGTCCCCGGGTGGATCCCCGGCTTCTTCACCGGGTCGACCGGCGGCTTGATCCTGCTGGCGGTCGCCGCCGGGCTGTTGATTGCGTTCGTGATGAACAGCATCCACGTGGTCAACGAGTACGTGCAGACCAAGCTGGCGGAGAAGATGGTCCTGGACTTCCGCAGCGACCTTTTCCAGCACGTCCAGCGGCTGTCACTGGCCTTCCACTCCGAACACCGGCGGGGATCGCTGATGTTCGCGATCAACTCCCAGGCCAACACCATGGGCGAGATCACAGTAGCCCTGCTGCCGCTGGCCGAGGGCGCCATCATGCTGCTCGGCATGTTCGTGGTGGCGTACAAGATCGACAGCCAGCTTGCCCTGCTCTCGCTCACCGTCGTGCCGTTCATCTACTCGGCCACCGGCTACTACGGCAAACGCATCGACCCGGAGCTGCGGCGGGTCCGGGGACTGGAGTCCATGTCGATGTCCATCGTCTACGAGGCGATGTCGATGATCCGCGTGATCCTGGCCTTCGGACGGGAGAACTACGAACACCACCGGTTCCGCAATCAGGGCGAGGATGCCGTGGATGCCCGGGTCCGGCTGACCATCCGCCAGACCGGGTTCTCACTGGCGGTCAACGTCATCACGGCCGCCGGGACCGCGCTGGTGTTGTGGGTGGGTGCCCGGCACGTGCTGGAGCGGGACCTGACGGTGGGTCAGCTGCTGATCATCATGAGCTACATCGCTTCGGTCTATAAACCCCTGGAGCAGATCTCCACCACCTTCGCCAACCTGCAGGAGCAGCTGATCTCGCTGGAGGCGGCCACCGACCTGCTGGCCTCCCCGACCGACGTGGAGGACCCGCCGGACGGCATCTCGGCCGGCCGGGCGAAGGGCGACGTCACCTTTGAGAACGTCAGCTTCAACTACAAGAGCCGCAAGGGGACCCTCAAAGACGTCAGCTTCGAGGTGAAAGCCGGCAGCGTGGTGGCCCTGGTCGGCCCGACCGGGGCCGGCAAGAGCACCCTGGTCGGCCTGATCCCCAGATTCATGGACCCCCAGGAGGGGCGGATTCTGATCGACGGGACCGACATCAAGGATCTGCAGCTCGAGTCGCTGCGCGATCAGATCAGCCTGGTGCTGCAGGAGCCGCTGCTGTTCAGCGGATCGATCCTGGAGAACATCCGCTACGGCCGGCTCGACGCCACCGACGAGGAGGTCTTCGAGGCCGCCAAGGCCGCCGGCGCCCACGACTTCATCAGCCGGCTTCCCTCCAAGTACAAAACGGTCCTCGGCGAGGGCGGGGCCCAGATCTCGGGCGGGGAGCGGCAGCGGGTGTGTATCGCGCGGGCATTCGTCAGGGACGCGCCGATCCTGATCTTGGACGAGCCGACTTCGTCGGTGGACTCCAAGACCGAAGGAGCGATCCTGCAGGCGCTGCAGCGGCTGATGGTCGGCCGCACCACGTTCATGATCGCCCACCGCCTGGGCACCATCCGTCACGCCGACAAGATCCT
>JAJCYF010000247.1 GCA_029263035.1 Actinomycetes bacterium | reverse complement strand
GGACCGCCGGAGTTGCCGGGATGGACCTGGGCATCCAGCGCGTAGACCTCCCGGGACACCAGCTCCCGGCTGTAGATGTCGCGGCCGACGGCTTCATCGAAATAATCCCGCACCGCTCCGGGAGTGACTGTGAAGGCACCGCCCCCGGGATACCCGAGAGCCGCGCCCTGCTGTCCCCGGGGAGCTTCACTGCGCTGAAGCGCCAGCGGCTGGCCGGCGAGGCCGGTTGTTCTTAGGATTGCCAGATCGAGCTTGGGGTCGAACACGACTACGGACGTCCGGTGGGTGCCGGCGGTGTCCACGACCGTCGGGCGGTCCACCCCCGCCACCACATGGGCGTTGGTCACCACCAGTCCGGGAGCAGCAACGAACCCGGATCCGGAGGTCTGCCGGCCGCACCCCAGTGAGGTGATCTTCAGCACACTCGGGCGAGCCGAGGCGACGATCCCGTCCAGGTTGGGGATTCCGGTAACCGGGACCTCGGGCGCCGGTGACGGCTCCAGCCCGGCGAAGACCGGCGGGAACCCTGAAGGAAGCAGGCTCCGCTGGATGCTCGAGAACACCGCAGGAGCGGGCGGCAGGTTTCCGGTCAGGCCCCGCATGACCCTGGATTCCTGGAAGTCCGCCGTGATGGGAAGGCCGACCTGGGCCAGCATCCCCCCTATCAGCCAGGTGCTCGCCAGGGTGACGATCAGGGCGACCGCCAGGCCTCCCACTGCGTTCACCGCCCCAAGCGGCGACCCCTGGGGCACGGCCCAGGTCGCCTTCGCGCCGATGTACTTGCCGACGGTTCCCAACAGGGATGCGGTGCCGAACAAAGTGAGGATCACAACCGCGATACGAAGGGCGGTGCCGTCGATGTAGTCCCCGAAGAAGGGGCCGAGCTTTGCGCCCAGTATCAGGCCGAGGATGAACCCGGCGTAGGAAAAAACCTGTACCGCAGCGCCCTGAAGGAAGCCGTGGATGGCCGATACGGCCAGCAGAACCAGGATCACCGCGTCGACCCAGTTCAGCCCGGTCATCGGGCGAACTCGGTGTGCGCGAAGCGGTTGGGGGCTTTTTTCACAGTCTGTGCGGGTCGGTCAGGGTCTGGTCGATGCAAAGAGGCCCTTCAAAAGATGCATGGACTCAAGGCATTTGCCGGCGCCGAAGACGACGCACTCCAGGGGGCGGTCGGTCAGGTGGACGGGCACATCACACTCCTCTGCGATCCTCATATCCAGCCCTCTCAGCATGCCACTTCCGCCGGTTAGAGCGATTCCGCGGTCCATGATGTCCTGCCCCATCTCGGGAGGCGTCTCGGCGAGCGCCGATACGACAGCCTCGATGATCGCCGAAACCGTCTCAGAGATGGCCTCCCGGATCTCCTGGGAGGAGATTTGCAGCGTTTTCGGCATCCCCGTGGCCAGGTCTCGCCCCTTGATCTCCGCCTTTTCCTCAACGGCCAGGGGAAAAGCCGACCCGATGGCGATCTTTATCTGCTCGGCGGTACGCTCCCCCACCACGATGGCGTACTCCTTGCGGATGTGCCGGGAGATGGCATCGTCGATGTCGAAGCCCCCGACCCGGATGGACTTGTTGACCACCACCCCACCCATTGCCAGCACACCGACCTCGCTGGTACCACCGCCGATGTCGACGATGAAGTTGCCGGTGGGCTCCTGGATGGGCAGCCCGGCACCGATGGCGGCCGCGACGGGCTCCTCGATCAGGTAGGCGGAGCGGGCTCCGGCAGCAACCGCCGCGTCCTGGACGGCCCTGCGCTCCACCCCGGTGATGGCCGAGGGGATCGCTATGAGCACCCGCGTTCTGGCCATCTTGCGGACGCCGACCTTTTGCATGAGAAGCCGGATATAACGTTCGGTGATGTCGAAGTCGCTGATTGCACCGCGGCGCAGAGGCCGTTCGGCCACGATATATCCGGGAGTGCGCCCGATCATATGCCAAGCTTCCTGGCCTACTGCCAGGACCTGGTTGTTCTCCCGGTTGAGAGCGATGACCGTTGGTTCGTTGAGGACGATCCCCTGGCCGCTCGCGTAGATCAGGGTGTTGGCGGTGCCCAGATCTATCGCCAGGTCGCGGCCCATGGAATGCGCTCCGATCAGCTAGCTTTTGGGGCCCTTACCCTCCCTTTCGGGCGCAAGGGCTTTAATCGCACGCTGAAAGGAGTCGACCGACTTGGCGGGGTCGTTGGGGGTTTTCATCCTCATCGAGAGGTACCCGATCAATGCGGTGGCCATTACTACGGCAAAGATGAGATAGGCCAATGTGTTCCTCCGGGAAAGTCTTTTGGGCCAGCGCTTGAGTAAGGGATAAGGGTAACCGACCCCCACGAGATTCAAAGAGCCATTGTTGAGTCTGGGCACAAAAAAAAGGAGCACCGGAAAACCGGCGCTCCATGTTGCTGGAAAGACTTTTAACTAGTTGCGCAGTGCCAGTGCCAGAACGTAGGCGAGGCCCAGAACGCACAAAATGATCCAAAATACCGGATTGACGAGGTCCACCGGAATTCCCCCTCTCTGGTGTCCAAACTGCTTGCTGCTGCCTGCTGCTGAAAGTTGTTTCAGCTGAAGTGTACAGGTTTGCGGATTTGGGACAACAAACATATTACCCCTGACGATTCAGCCTTACACCGGCACGTTTCCCAGGGGTGACAAACTAGTCGTATGGACGGCATCGACAACAGCGAGCTCAGCCGCCGGTTGCTTGAGATTCCCCTCTTCCGGGAGATCAACAATGCGCTGCGTGGACAGTCCGGTCCGGTCGACTGGAAGATCGCCGGCGAGATCGGCGACGCAGTTGCCGGGTCGGGGCGGCGAAGCAGCAAACCGACTGCGGCGGACGTCGACGAATTCAACCAGGCCTGTCGAATAGCCGAGCTGGCGGTGGTCGGCCACACCGGCCTGGGGCCGGTACAGGGGGTAACCGACGTCCGGCTGCTCTGGCGGACGCAGTGGGCGCAGGTGAACCTCGACTCCCTCAAGCCCCTCATCGAGCGCCTGGCCTCCAAACTTTCCGGCAGCGCGGCCTCAGGTCTGGGGGTTGGCCCCGCAGCCCCCCTGATGGGTGCGGTGAGCCCGTTTCTCATGGGATCCCAGGTCGGGTTGGTGGTGGGATACATGGCCCACAAGGCACTGGGAGTATGGGATCTGTGCCTGCCCCGTACCCGTCCCGGCCGCCTCTACTTCAACTACCCGAACGTTTTGGACGTCGAGCGGGACCTGCAGATCAAGCCGCAGGAGTTCCGCATGTGGCTGGCCCTGCACGAGGTTTCCCATGAACTGCATTTCCAGGCGGTTGCATGGATGCGGCCCTACCTTCTCGGACTGGTCGAGCAGTACATGGACGCGGCCGAGATCGATTCCTCCCAACTTGCCTCCCGGCTGGGCAACCTCAGTGACCCGCAGGAGCTGAGCACGCTGATGCAGCGGCCGGAAGATCTGTTCCCCCTACTGCGCTCCCCGGCCCAGGAGGGGCTGGTGGAGAAGATCATGTGCTTCACCAGTGCCGCCGAGGGCTACAGCGACTGGATCGTCCGAAAGGCCGGCATGGGACTCACCGAGTCATTCGACAAGATTGCCGAGGGCATGACCCGGCGCCGCGCGGAGCGCAGCTCGCCGGAACGAATGATGGAAAAGATGTTCGGCCTGGACCTGGGCAACGAGCAGCAGCACCGGGGGCAGCGGTTCGTCACCACGATCGCCGCCGCGGGCGGGCTGGAGCACCTGTGGCAGAAGCCCGAAAATCTCCCGGACCTGGGAGAGCTGGCCCAGCCCCACCGCTGGCTGAGCCGGATAGGCCCTAGGTAGCGATAACCACCGGCCCCTGGGGGCTGGCATTGCCCCGGTTGGGCTCCCTCGTAACCGCGAACGACACGGCGGAGTCCACGTCGCGGTCGTCGACCAGGATCGTCTGGGCCCCTCCGTCCACATCGAAGTCGGCAATCCGGGATGGGTCCCCGTCCTCGACGATCCACAGCGTGTAGACGTCGTTCTCCGGCTCACTCAACCCGGAAAGCAACACCGCCGCCTTCCCGTCGTCTGCGGAGACGAAGGCTTTTCCGTAGGCGTTGGGAAAGTCGTCGGTCGAGGCCATGGTGATGGCAATCGAGTCGGGCGAGCTGATGATGTTGAGCGCCTCCTGCTGGCGAGCCAGAAGCATCTCCTGCTGGGTGTCCCCGGGATCCCGGTCGGCCATCTGGCGCACCACCAGGCCGCCCACCAGCAGAGCAAACACGCACGCCGCCGCCAGGCCGCCGGCCCATTGCAGGCGCCGGTTCCGCCGGAACGGCGGAGTTGCCGCCGGGGCCGGGGTGAGCTGTATAGGGGCGGTCCTTGATGCTTCCCTGAGGATCCGGTCCCGCAGACCCGGAGAAGCCTCAAGGCTCGGCGCGGAAAAGGCCAGCATGCCGGCGGTTTCCCGGTGGCCGGCAAGCAGGGCGGAGCATTCCGAACAGGTAGCCAGATGGGCGGTGAGCTCCTGCTCATCCTCGGAGGGCAGAGCGTCAAGTGCGTACAGAGGGACCAGGTCCTTCAAGTCGTCATGAGTCATAAGACCCGGTCACCTCGCTTTGTGCCAGCAAAGAGCGCAACCGAATCATACCGTCGCGCAACCGGGTCTTGGCCGTGCCCAACGGGATGTTCAGGCGGGTCGCTACGTCGCTGTAGGTCAGGCCCTGCAGGTACGCCAGCTCCAGCGCCTCCCGTTGAACATCGGAAAGCTGGCCGAGGGCTGCCAGCACCTTGGTCTTTCTCATCGAGATCCAGGCGGCCTCGACCACCTCGTCCTCAGATGACTCCTGAGGCTCCACGGCAAAGCTCTCCTCTCGCCGGTGGAGCGCCGCTTCCCGGCGTACGGCGTCGACCGCCTTGTGGTGGACGATTCCCATTAGAAAAGACCCCGCGGACCCGCGCTTGGAGTCGAAGCTGCCCGGCTTCTGCCATAAAGCCAAAAACGCTTCCTGCACGATGTCCTCCGCAATAGCCCGGTTGCCGCAAACCTTGAAGGCGAGCCCAAGGGCTGCGTTGCCATACCGGTCGTACAGCGCTGCAAGCGACTGCTGATCCCCGGCTGCCAGGCCGCTGAGCAGATCCGAATCGTCGGAGGACTCGCCGACCCTGGAGGGCCTTCTCACTCTGCCTTTCATCGATCTATTCGCACGTATGACCGATGCGGATTGGTGGCGGGACAACACTCCGCAAAAACGGGGCGCTGCGCCAAAATGATCCTGGACATGTTCACCAATCCCGTGTTGTCTTAGACCGAGTTTGCCCGAAGCAGACGGGTGTTCAGAGGATATGCGTTAGGTGGGTTCGCGCATATCCGGCCACGCGCCACCCGGCCGGGAATCAGCAGCTAAAGGGCTCCTCGCAAGACGGGGGGCCCTTTTTTATGCGCAGGTCCGACTTTTTTGCCTTCCGCCCAATCCGAACCGACGCCTTGCCCTGAATAACGGGCAAAGGTTCGAATCGATAGGGAGGTAAGAATGAGCTTGGCCCAGAAATTTGCCACCACGTTCGGCGGCGTCTACGTACTGGTCGGAATACTCGGATTTGTATCGTTCTTTGGAGGTACCACCGACCAGACCCCGGAGTTCCTGTTGGGCATCTTCGGCGTCACCGCAATGCACAACGTCGTCCACCTGCTCGTCGGCTTCGGGTTCCTGGCAGGAGCCCAATCGGACCGGAGCGCCCGCCTCGTCTCGATGACCATCGGCGCGGTCTACACACTGGTAGGGATCATCGGAGTGCTGAACCTGGCCATCGTCAACGACCTGCTCAACATCAACCTGGCCGACAACATGCTTCACTTCGCCACCGGCCTGCTGGCCCTGGCAATCGGCTTTCAGGGGCGAAAGGTAGCCACCGCCTGACGCTCCCCACAGCTTCCCAAACGACGGCCTGCGGGCCGTCGTTTTGGGATTTCGGAATTTTAAGCCAGGTGTTAAAGTAATCGTTGAGGGCACAGCCCAGGTCCATGCGCACGTGCAGTACCAGCAGTTCCCTCCATGCCGGGCGGCCGGCAAGGCGTACTTGTGAAGGGAGGGAATTGCATATGGCAAGCGGCACGGTGAAGTGGTTCAGCGCCGAGAAGGGTTACGGCTTTATCTCACGTTCCGATGGAGATGACGTATTTGTGCATTTCAGCGCGATCGAGGGCGACGGATACCGCAATCTTGAAGAGGGTCAGACGGTGGAATTCGAGGTGACGCAGGGTCCCAAAGGACTCCAGGCTTCCTCCGTCCGTGCGGCGGATCCCGCTTGAATTTAGCCTCCTCAGTAGCCTGGGAAGGCAGAGTCGGCGACGCCGACCTTAAGATCGAGATCCCACCTTCCGGACGAATCCATGCCGAATGGAGAACTCCCGCGGGCACACGCAGCAAAGTTGTCGATTCCATAGAGCAGCTCGAAAGAAGCGTCCTGTTCCAGTTGATCATCGGCCAGGAAGGCGGCTCGAAGGTCTGCGAAGAGGTTGCCGATGCGGTTGCCCTCTCCCTTGCCAATCGCGGTCCCTCCACGGGACGCGACCCGGCAGCACCGCCGCCCCCGCGGCGGAGAAGCCGCCCGGGCGGTCCACCCAAGCGCCGCGGCGGTGCCGGAGGCAGCCGGGGACGCCGGAGGCGTTAGCGGTTCAATCGAATTCAAGAAGAAGGGCCTGCGCATTGCGCAGGCCCTTTTTTTACGACGGGTGGTCAGCTGGCCACAGCCACCGGCTTGATGGCCGGCGGCGGAACCGAGCAGGTTGCGCACTGCGGGTCCCTTCGAAGCTTCAGCTCACCAAACTCGGTGGCCTGCGCGTCGAAAGTCATGATGCGCCCAACCAGTGGCTCGCCGTAACCCACGAGGATCTTCAGCGCCTCGTTCGCCTGTAGAACTCCAATCACTCCCGGGAGCACGCCCAGGACACCGGCCTCACCTCAGGTGGGGGCCAGCTCGGCCGGGGGTGCCTCCGGGTGCATGCACCGGTAGCACGGTCCCCCCTTCGCCGGCCAGAAGGTGCTGGCGTAGCCCTCGAACCGGTAGATGGAGCCGTAGATGCTCGGGATCCCGTACTTGTAGGCCGTCTCGTTGATCAGGTAGCGGGTTGAGAAGTTGTCGGTGGCGTCCAGAACAATGTCGTACCCGGCAAAGACCTCGTCCACGTTGTCCGGCATCAGCCGATCCTTGTAGACCTTGACGTTCACGTCGGGGTTGAGCTCGGAGATGGTCTTGCCCGCACTCTCCGCCTTGTTCATCCCCACCTTGGCGGTGGAGTGGATGATCTGGCGCTGCAGGTTGTTGTCTTCGACGTCGTCCATATCCACTATGCCGAGCGTACCCACGCCGGCCGCCGCCAGGTAGTACAGGGCCGGAGAGCCCAGGCCGCCGGCACCGATGACCAGGACCCTGCCCTGGGAAATCTTTTGCTGGCCGGCCTCGCCCACCTCGGGAAGAACAAAATGGCGGGAGTAGCGGTCGGCCTGCTTGTCGGTCCAGACGATGGGCTCGACCACCGGCAGGCCGGCGTCCCTCCATCCGGTAAAGCCCCCGCTCATGTGGCGGACGTTGGTGTAACCCATCTGCTTCAGTGTCTCGGATGCAAAGGCGGACCGGTTGCCTCCGGCGCAGTAGACGATGAGGGGGGCGTCCTTGTCCGGGACCTTTGACTCCGCCTGAAATTCCAGATACCCGCGGGCGACGTGGACCGCGTCGGGGAGGTGGCCCCTGCGCCACTCGTCTGCTTCCCGCACATCGACCAGCGTCACCTTTTCGCTGTCGGTTATACGTTTAACGTCTTCCGGCTTGAGCGCCTCTGCTGCTGCTCGCGCCTGCTTCAAAAGATCCTGGCCCGATGGTGTCATTGCTCTTTATCCCTATTTCGAAGGTCGTAATAAGAGTATAGCGAGGGCGGCGAAATAGTCGGCCGTCACACTTCGTGGTCAGCCTACCAGCGGAGCGACCTCTTCCATGAACTCACCAACCGCGTCCGGGTCGCAGATTTGAAACGGGATGCTGCCGAAGGTCAGGATGATCTCGCTCACTCCGAGCGCCTCGAACCGCCCGATGAGGGCGGCCAACTGCGGCCAGGTTCCCACCAGCTTGTCCTCTGCCCAGACCGGAAGCGACCGCATCTCGGGACGCCCTGCCGGACTGCACTTCACGTACCGCTCCCAGCGGCGGCGCACCTCGGCCTCGGTTCCGCCGGGCAGTGCATAGAGCCCGAGCGTTTTGGCGATCTGCGCCGGGTCTCTGCCGGCCTTTTCGGCGGCCCGGTCCACGACGGCAACTCGATCGGCGAAGTCCTCGGGCTCCCACGCCCAGGCGCTGTTGAAACCGTCGGCGTACCGCCCGGCCAGGCGGGACACCGCATCTCCGCTTCCCCCGACGAACACCGGCAGCCTGGGCTGGACGGGCCGGGGAATGCACCGGACGTCCTCGAGCCGGTAGTGCCTGCCGCTAAAAGTCATCCGCCCGGTGCCCAGCAACCCCCGCAGGATCTGGAGCGCCTCACCGAGCCGTTCCACCCGGACCGCCGGGGGGTCGAAGGGTATGCCGGCCGCCCGGTATTCCGCCTCAAACCAACCGGCCCCGATGCCGAGATCCAGCCGCCCCCCGGAAAGCACATCCACGGTGGCCGCCATCTTCGCCAGGACCGCCGGGCTCCGCAGGTCGTTGCACGCCACCAAACTGCCCAGACGAATCCGGGAGGTGGCCGCCGACAATGCCGCCAGGCCGGTGAAGCACTCGACCCCCCGCTGGGCCCCCTCAGGCCCGCCGTATCGGGCGAGGTCGTAGAAAAGGTGGTCGGACAGCCACACCGAACTGAAGCCGAGCTCTTCAGCCCTGACCGCCCAATCGACGACTGCGGCCCAGCCGGTCTTGGCGGAGGGCAGGCTGTAGTCGTACTGCGGGAGCGCGAGACCGAATCGCACGTTAGATGATGGGCAGGCTGAGCCCGGGGCCGCCGGGTGCATTCACCAGATGGGTGAAGGCCCGCTGCAGGGCTTCCCGGGCCGACTCGGCTTCACGCATGCCCTCGGCCCACCCCTCGAGATCCTCAGTGGGGTCCAGCGCTGCCACCACCGTCTCGTCGCCCTCCTGGAAGACGACCACGTTGCAGGAGAGGTGATCGCCCACGTCAAGGCCCGGACCGCCCAGGTTGCCGCCGGTCACCAGCTTTTCCCAGACCGCCATAAAAAGGTGGCGCCTGCCGGACTCGTCGCCGATGCCCGCCGGGGCCGGCATCTCGGACAGGATGCTGAAACCGTGCACCCTCAGCGACATCCGGGCTCGCATGACGACGACATCGAAGTCGAGGTTCGTGCGCACGCCCAGCCCAAATTCCGGATCCACCCCCCTATGCTACCGGCATGAACTCGCAGCCGATCCTGGGTTGTGCCCTGAATCTGTCGGAGGGCAGGCGCCCCGAGGTGATCGGCCTGATAGTCGAGACGGTCCCGGTCGGTGTACCGGTCCTCGACGTCTCCTCGGACCCGGATCACAACCGCACCGTGCTGACGCTGTGCGGCAACCCGCCGGACCTGGTGGATGCGGTGGTGGGCCTGGCCGCGACCGCGATCGCAAACATCGACTTGAGACAACATCGAGGGGCCCACCCCCGCTTGGGCGCAGTGGACGTGGTGCCCTTCTATCCGGTCCGCGGGGCGTCGATGGCCGATGCGGTTGCCGCCGCCCGGGCCTGCGCTTCGCGCCTGTGGGGCGAGCTGGGCCTGCCGGCGTTTCTCTACGAGGAGGCGGCCGCACGCCCGGAGGCTCGGGCGCTGCCGTCGATACGCAGGCTGGCATTCAACGGCCTGGCGCCCGACTTCGGAGGACCCGGCGCGAACCCGACCGGCGGAGCGACGGTAGTGGGGGCCCGGGGCCTGCTGGTGGCCTACAACGTCGACCTGGAAACCGATAACGTCGTGGCTGCGCGGACCATCGCGTCGGCCATGCGGCTTCGGTATCCCGGAGCCGTCCGAGCCCTGGGGCTCCACCTACCCTCAAGAGCAACCGCGCAGGTCTCGATGAACCTGCTGACACCGCAAGCAACGTGCCTGGAGGACGTGTTCAATGCGGTCCAGTCTCTGGCGGCCGAATCCGGCATCGCGGTGCGGGCCTCGGAGATCGTCGGGCTGATCCCCCGGGCGTGCTTGTGCTCCGCCGATGAGGGCGCGCTAAAGATTCGGGACAAGCCCAAAATCCTTGAAGATTTGGTGGACCGGCTATTCACCGGCTAAGTTTTTTTGTTGGTCGTATCTTTAGCCGACCAGCGTGACATTCCGGGAGGGGGATTGAGTGCGCCTAAGGCGCCTGCGCTCCCGCTCACTGGTTCCGCCCCAAATCCCGAACTGCTCGCGGTTTGCCAGCGCGTAGCGCAGGCACTCCTGACGAACAGGACACTCATTGCAAACTGCTCGCGCAGCTTTGGACGAGCCACCTCGCTCGGGGAAAAAGATTTCCGGGTCAGCTTCGACGCACCGCGCCGAACCCTGCCAGGTTAGACCTTGCTGAAATATCGCCATCGGTCAGACTCCGTGCGTAATTACACCGCCGTAATTCTAGCACTGCAATTTATGCCCGGGTCAAGTGCGATTAAACAAACTTTTATCGATTGACGACAAAAAGCAGGTTCAGAAGTTGTTATTCGTGCGGGTTCCGCGGCGACCGCTGGTCCGAGGATTCGACGACGTTCCAGCGGAACATCGTCCGGAAATCGTTGAAGCAGTCCTCGCATACCCAGTGCAGGCCATTGGGGGTGGTGTAGCCCTCATGAAGCACGTCGGGAAAGTTGTGCTTCATGAACTCGGTCTTGCAGAACTCGCAATGGTCGTCCTCCCAGGGAGAATTGACGACCTGCTCGCGGTCGTACTCACGCCGGATCAAGTCGACGCTGAACAGATACTTCTCCTGGCCGAACAGCCGCCAATCCGAGGTCTCAGCCATCTGCCCTCTCCACCCGGGACACAAAACGGGGAAGCCCTAAGGCTTCCCCGTCCTGGTGATGCGAAACTTGCTCTAGTGGAAGGAATCTCCACAGGCACAGCTGCCGGCAGCGTTCGGGTTGTTGATGGTGAACCCGGACTGGTCCAGGCCCTCCAGCCAATCCACCGTTGCGCCCTTGAGGTACGGAACCGACATGCGGTCTACCCGCACGGTGACCGAGCCCTCGGTCAGCACGTTGTCGCCCTCCAGCGGCTGATCGTCGAAAAACAGCTGGTAGCGCAGACCCGAGCAGCCGCCGGGCTGTACGGCCACGCGCAGGAAGTAGTCGGGGTTGCCTTCACGTTCGAGGAGTTCCGAAATCTTTGCAGCTGCTGCCGAGCCGAGATTGATCGGACTAGGAGCGGTTTTGGTCTCTTCAACCTTGGTTTCCAAAAGGTCCTCCTTGGTCATCAAAACGATCATCGAAACAGGTCTCAGCTTTGGGCGCTCAGTCTAGGCGCCGCGGGTGCAACTTACCGAACAATAGTAACTCAACCGGCTCCGGTATCTTCAGCCGAGGTCCGGCTCGTTCGCCGTGCCCTGAGCGAACCAGGCCTCCAGCTCCTCCGCAGAGGGTGCTTCGGGCGCCGGCTTGCCCTTGTGGCCCTTCATCCGCTCCGGGTAACCGACCACCGCAGCATCGTAGTAGGGGATCCCCAGCTTCTTGCAGAATGCGCCCGCCTGACCTCGGTCTGCGATGGTAGCCCTGGCCCACTCTCCGTCCCGCGCCACCAACAGCAGCGACTGGGCCCGGGTCGTAGTCTCGGGCTCCATGTAGGCTTCCACGCCTTTGTGGTTTTCGGCGAACTGCTGAAGAACCTTCATGTCAGAACGCTTGAACTTGTCGAATAGGGCCATTTAGAGCTCCGTGAGAAAGAACGCCTCTACAGTTTCGCACTCCCCGGGCCTAAAACAAGAGGGATTTGTCCGGCGAACGAAATAGTTTGGTGCAGGCTCTCCCCGCCCGCCCCGATTCGGCACCGGCTCATCCGTCTCCCGCCACGTCCCACGATGCGGGCCTGCGAATAGGCCCGGCTCCGGGAGCCATCAGCTTCAACGAGAGAACCGCGTCTCTGCGGACCTCGACCACCTCGCCGCTACGGCGGACGATCGAGTAGCAGGCCTGGGGACCATCCGCATCGGTAACCCGCATCAGGACCCCCACAACTTCACTGAAGGGATGCTCCGGATCACCTTCGATGGAGAACAGGATCGAGACCCTCTCCCCCAGGTTCGAAAGTCCGAGGCCGGGTGCTCCGCTCACGCCGGGAGCTTACTCCCGCTCTTCGGAGGGAGCGAACGGACTCTCGGAGGCTCCGCCGGAGGCTTCTGGGTTCTGGACGAAGAAGTTGGCGTTCTTCTCGATGTATTCCTTCCACTCCGCCGGCACGTTGTCGCCCGGGAAGATGGCGTCAACCGGGCATGCGGGTAGGCAGGCGTCACAGTCGACGCACTCCTCAGGGTGGATGTAGAGCTGATCTTCGCCCTCGTAAATGCAGTCGACGGGGCACTCGTCTACACAGGCCCGGTCCTTAACGCCGATGCATGGTTCACAGATGATGTACGTCATTAATTCCGACTCCTTACAGACGATCTCAAACTTTGGGGGGTTCCCGCCGGGAAGTCATTGTATCTATCAAGGGTACAGGGCGCTGAAGCGCAGCTTCGCGGGTATGCGGCTTCTCGCCCCAGCCCGGCGATAAGATCTATCGGAAGGGTACGTCGGGCGGGGTAAACCACATCCTGCCCCTAGCCTACGGAGCGCGGGCTCCCACACCAGGAAGGTAGAGGAACATGCTGGGTTGGGAAGTCATTCCTCGAATTCCGCTGGGGGACCTGAGCGTTTCGCCCCATGGGGTCGGGATAGCCGTCGGATACTTCATCGGAGCCACCCTCATGGCTCGGCGGGCGCGCAGAACCGGCTTCGACGAGGACCACGCATGGAATGCGGCGGTGGTCGGCATCCTGGGAGCCATCGTCGGGGCCCGGGTTGCCTACGTGATCGGGCATAGCGAGCAGTTCAGCGAACCCATCGAATACCTGCAGATCTACAAGGGCGGCATCTCCCTGATGGGGGGACTCATCGGCGGCTTCTTCGCAGCCTGGCTGTACTGCCGGGCTAAAAAGCTCGACTTCCTGCGGCTGGCCGACCTGGGAGCCGTGGGATTGGCAATCGGAACCGCGGTGGGCCGTATAGGCGATCTGGTGATCGGCGATCACCTGGGGCGGACGACCGACGGCTTCTGGGGATGGGAGTACCGGGGCGGCGAGCTAATCTCCTCTCCCCCCTGCGACCCCGCCGTCTACCCCAGCCCCAGCGGGTGCATCGAGCCCGGGATGGTGGTCCACCAAACCGCGCTTTACGACTCCATCTGGGCCCTCGTCATCTTCGTTGTTCTCATCCGGCTGGAGCGAAGGCCCCGGCCGAAAGGCTTCCTGGTGTTCACCTGGGCGGCGATGTACTCCGCCGGCCGGATACTTACCGACCTGACCCGGGTCGACAAGACCTGGTTCGGAACCGGCCTCACCGGCAGCCAGTTGACTGCAATCACCGTCCTGGCGCTATCGGTGTTCTTCCTGATCCGGCAACGCAAGGCCCCGAAGATGCCGGCCGTGACGCCCGGCATCAAGGCCGGCGACGCAGGGGCCGGTACGCCTGCCGAGGAGACGGTTGAACCGGAGACAACCGATGAGGCCACGGCGGTAGATGCCGAAACGCCCGACAGGGGTGAGCCGGTGGCGCCGGTGGAGGCAGAGACGCCCGGGAACGTTGAGCCGGTGGCGCCGGTGGAGGCGGAGGTTTCCGATCAGGTAGCGCCGGTCGAGCCCGTGGAAGCCGAACCTGTAGTACCGGTTGAGCCGGTGGACCCCGAGGCGCCGGAGGCGGCAGCGCCCGCTGGGGCAGAGCTACCGGAGGACTCAGGGGATGAATCCACCACCGGAGGGGCGGCTGCTACGCCGGAGGAAACTGAGCCGGACGTCCCCACGCCGTCCGGGGCCACGCCTGATGCCGGAACAGTGGAGCCGGAAGAAGAAGCGCCTGAGGAGCGTCAGGAACCGTAGAGAACGCTCAGACGGGACGAGGCCGCCTGGTACTGCTTGCCGGCATGGTACGAGCTTCGAACCAGCGGGCCGGACTCCACCCACGCGAAGCCCATCTGTGTCCCAGCGGCCGAATACTCGGCGAACACCTCCGGCGTAACCCATCGGTCTACCGGAAGGTGGTGGTCAACCGAGGGAGCCAGATACTGGCCGATCGTCACCAGGTCCACCCCCACCCCCCGAAGGTCCCGCAGGCATTGGTACACCTCGTCGTCGGTCTCCCCCATCCCCACGATGATGTTGGACTTTGTGGGCATCGCCGGATTGAGCTCTTTGGCCATTCGAAGCACCTCGAGGGTGCGCTCGTAGCGGAAGCCGGGGCGAATCTTGCGATGCAGCCGCTCTGAGGTCTCCAGGTTGTGGGCAAAAACATCGGGGCCCGCCTCCACCACCGCAGCCACCGCTTCCCTTTTGCCCTTCAGGTCGCCGGTCAGCACCTCCACCTTGCAGGTGGGGATACGACGATGGATCGCCCGGATGGTGGCGGCCCAAATCCCTGCCACTTCCAGGGGCGAGGAGTCGTCGCGTTCGACGCCGGTGACCACGGCGAAGTTCAGCCCCAGGTGCTCGACCGCAGCGGCCACCCGATCCGGTTCGCCCAGGTCCAGCGGCCCGGGTTTGCCGGTCTCGATATCGCAGAAGCCGCAGCGACGGGTGCACTGCCCGCCGAGGATCAAAAAGGTGGCCTCCTTGGCCTCCCAGCACTCGTAGATGTTGGGACAGGACGCCTGCTCGCACACCGTGTGCAGGTCCAGGTCCTTCACCAGGTGCTTCAGCTGGCCGTAGTTGCGACCGGTTCGCAGCCTGGTTTTGAGCCAGGGCGGCCGTGCGGTCCGCACCGGCTCGGATCCGAGAGTCTGCCGGGTGGGGATCGAGTCACCCAGAAACACGCTGCTCATCGAAGGGGAGGCAGATCGGTACGGGTTTCTGCCGCTAGCTCGTAGCAGGCCGTGACCACGTCGTGAACGCCGGGCTTTGAGAAGTAGCCGCCGTCGATCCCGTAGGGCGATCGGTTCTCGCGGGCGGTGACGGTCCGGGGCGCGGCGTCCAGGTGCTGCCATCCCTTCTGGACCTCCAGCACCTGCTGCAGCATGTAGGCGCTTGCCCCGCCGGGGACGTCCTCGTCCAGGAAGAGCACTGCGTTGGTCCGGCTTAAAGACTCCGAGATCGAGTGGTGCAGGTCGAACGGGTTCAGCGACTGTACGTCGATGATCTCCACGTCCACGCCGATCCGTTCAAGGACCTGAGCTGCTTCTAAAGCCACGTTGCAACACTCCGCGTAGGTGACAAGGGTCAGGTCCGAGCCGGGGCGCAGAATCTCCGGAATCCCGAGCGGAACGGTGAATGTGCCGATGTTGTCGGGCACCAACTCCTTGTTCCGGTAGCCCCGGAGGACCTCGATCACGATACCCGGATTATCGGATTGCAGCAGAGTGTTATAGAAACCGGCAGCCCGGGTCATGTCGCGTGGCACGGCCAGATAGATCCCCCGGCAGGAGTGCAGCAGGAGGGCCATCGGCGACCCGGTGTGCCACATGCCGTCAAAACGGTGGCCCTTGGTCCGGATGATCACAGGCGCCTTCTGACCGCCCGCCGAGCGGTGGTGGAGGGTCGCCAGGTCGTCCATCATGGTCTGCAGGGCAAAAGGCAGGTAGTCCAGGTACTGGATGTCCACGACCGGCCGCAGCCCCCGGATGGCGGCTCCGATGCCCTGTCCGAGGATGGTGGCCTCGCGGACGCCGGTATCGGTAACCCGCAGGTCGCCGTACCTGTCGTTCAATCCCTGGTACACCAGGTTGACGTCGCCCAGCCTTCCGACATCCTCTCCGACAACGAACACCCGGACGTCCCTTTTTAGCTGATGATCGAAACAGCGCTGTAGCACCTGCCTGCCATCGACCTCTTGCGAGGTAGCCGAGTACGTGGGCTTGCGCTCGGCCACCCTGAGGGGTGAATCCTCCGATTCCGAGTACAGGTGGGAGTTGTACCGGCGATCGTTCTCCTGCTCCATCCGGTCCAGATGGTCGGTGATGCGGCTGCGGGCCGCGGCGCGATGGTCCCGCGACGCCACCAGCGCCTGGAACAGCGTGCTGTGGATCAGTCGCCGGTTCAGCCGGTCGGGACTTCGCAGGGCGGAAGCCACGTCGTGGATGCCGGCGGATGCCGGGAGCTCGGCGGCGAGGTCCTCCAGCAGGCAGAGGGCAACCTTCTGCTCGCGCCTGATGGGTGCCATGTGGGCCGACCAGGCGGCGCGGCGGTGCCCCTCCACCACAGAGCGGTTGTCCGCCTCCAGGTCGTCCAGCAAACCGGGGGGGAAGAGGCCTCTGGCCTCCATCCAGGTGCGCATGCGGACCAGCGGATCGAAGTCCTCCTCGAAGGTGAGCCTCGACCGGGACTTGTACCGCTCATGGCTGCCGCTGGCCGAATGACCCTGGGGCTGGGTCATCTCGGTAATGTGAAACAGGGCAGGCACATGGCTGGTACGTACCTTCTCGATACCGCGCAGGTAGCCCGCGCACAGCGATGGGTAGTCCCATCCCTTGATCACGTGGATGTCGATACCCGTTGCCGTCTTCTCATCCCACCTGAACCCGCTGAGCGCTTCGGAGATGGACCAACGTGCGGTCTGCAGCTCGTTGGGCACCGAGATCCCGAACCCGTCGTCCCACACCGACACCGCCAGCGGCACCTGCAGTACCCCTGCTGCGTTCATGGTCTCGAAAAACACGCCCTCGCTGGTGCCGGCGTTGCCGATGGTCCCGAACGCCACCTCGTTGCCGCCGTGGGAGAAGCCCTCCCCCCGCCCGGCCAGGGCGGGCTCGTGACGGTAGAGCTTGGATGCATAGGCCAGACCCAGGAGTCTGGCCATCTGACCGCCGGTGGGCGAGATGTCGGTACTGGATTGCGGGCCCGCAGTGAGGTCGGTGAACCGGCCGCTGGAGTCGAGCAGGCGCGTCCCGCCGTGGTTGTTCATCTGCCGCCCGCCGGCACCCGGCTCCAGGGCAAGGTCCGTGGTCCCGTAGAGCTGGGCGAAGAACTGTCTCAGGCTGCTCATTCCGGTGGCGAACATGAAGGTCTGGTCCCGGTAGTACCCTGCCCGGAAGTCGCCCTTGCGGAATGCCCGGGCCATTGCCAGCTCCGCCACCTCCTTGCCGTCCCCGAAAATGCCGAACGTGGCCCGGCCGGCCCGGACCTCCCTGGTCCCGGCAAGGCTGGCGAGCCGGCTCTGATGGGCGACGCGGTAGTCGGCCAGGATCTCGTCCGGCGTCAGCGAGGGCCCGTCGGCCGCCAGCTCCACCGGCGGGCCGTGAAGTTCAAAGACCCTAGACAAGTACCGGATCTTCCGACGGGTGCGGAACACCTACGGCTTTCAGCTCCGCAGCGGATGGCGCCCGGAGTCGCCGCCCGAGCAAACGGGCGAGGTGGCCGGCGAAAGCCTCCCCCACCACCTTCAACGGCGGCGGATCGCCCATCAGTTGCTCCATCGACGTCACACCGGCTCCCGGGATGCCGCAGGGAACCATCGTGGAGAACAGGGCAAGGTCGGGGGAGACGTTGAGCGCCATCCCGTGTTTGGTCACTCCCCGGCTCACATTGACCCCTATGGCCCCCAGCTTGGCGTCTCCCACCCACACCCCGGTCAGGCCGGGTCGAAGCTCCCCCCGGATCCCGAAGCCGGTCACCGTGGCAAGGGTGGCGGCCTCGAGCAGCCTGAGGTAGGCGATCACGTCCGGATGGGGCTTTTGTTCGGTCCGGAGGTCGACCACCGGGTATGCCACCAGCTGCCCGGGGCCGTGGTAGGTAATACTCCCGCCCCGGTCCGCTTCGCACACCTCGATACCCCGGCGCCGCAGCTCCTCGATCGGCGCCAGCAGGTGGTCCGGCCGGAACCTGCGCCCCAGGCTGAAGACGTGAGGATGCTCCAGCAGGAGCACCAGATCCGGGATGGTTCCGGCCACCCGGCGGCGGTGAAGATCTCGCTGCCAGGAGTGGGCGGCGGTGTACACGATTGATCCTGCATCGATCTGCAGAATCGGAAGCATCAGCCGGGAAGCAGCCCGCTCAGGTCCGAGGCGAAGTCCGCCTCCTCCAGAAGCGACTTCAGGTGCGACAGAAACTTCGCCGCTTCTGCTCCGTCGATCACGCGGTGATCCCAGGAGATTGAGAGGTTGGTCACCTGCCTGATGGCGATGGCGTCCTCACCGTCCTCGTCCGCAATCACAACGGGTCGCTTGACGACCGCATCGAAGGCCAGGATGGCCGCCTGCCCCCGGTTGATGATGGGCAGCGACATGATCGATCCAAAGCCGCCGGGATTGGTGATGGTGAAGGTGCCCCCCTGGACGTCGTCGGGAGTCAGGCGTTTGTTGCGGGCCCGGTCGGCGACATCCCGGACCGCTCGCGCCAGGCCGACGATGTTCATGGTCTCGGCACTTTTGACCACGGGGACGATCAGGCCGTTCTCCAGTGCCACTGCAATGCCCAGGTTGACGTAGCGTTTTCGGGTGATGGTGCCGTCTCCGTTCCAGATCGAGTTGAGGAACGGGTACCGCAAAAGAGACTGGGTCAGCGCCTTGGAGATAAACGGCATCCAGGTGAGCGAAAAGCCCTCGCGCTCGGAAAAGGCAGGACCGGCTTGAGCTCTCAAGCGAGCTACCCTGCTCAGATCGACCTCTATGGTGTTCCAGGCCCGGGCTGTCTCATTCGAGGAAGCCACCATGTGCTCGGCGATTGCCTTGCGCATGGGGCCGACCTGGACCACCTCCTCCAGACCCTCCTCGGTGTGCTCCCTTTCGGTACGTCCGGAGGCGGCGGCAGCCGGCTGTTCGCGCTCATCCGAGCCGGCGGTGGGCCGCCCGTCCGCCGCCCGAAGGACATCCTGTTTGGTTATGCGCCCCCCGGATCCGGTTCCGGTGACGGAAGCCAGATCGACCTCGTTGTCGGTCGCAAGCTTGCGGACCAACGGCGAAAGCACCCCCCGCAACGGCTGGGATTCGGAACCTTCCTGTTTTGCCGGCCCGGACTGTGAGGGGGCGGGGGCCGGAGCGGGGGTCGGGGTAGGGGTAGGGGTAGGGGCCGGGGCCGGAGCGGGGGTCGGGGTAGGGGCAGACGATCCATCGGACCCGGAAGATCGTCCATCCGACCCGGACATAGCGGCAGATCCCGGCGCTCCGTCGTCCGGGGCGGGAACCGAAGGGTGCGCGGGATCAACCGGATCGGCGGGCGCTTCCGGTTCCTGGGCCGGCGAACCGTTCGACGAGGGGGCTTCACCGCCGGCGTCTATCTCCGCCATAACGGCGCCGACCAGAACGGTCTCGCCCTCCTGGACGAGAATACGCGCAACCGACCCTGCGGCCGGGGATGGGATCTCGCTGTCGACCTTGTCGGTGGAGACCTCCACCAGTGGCTCGTCGACCTCGACGGCGTCACCGGGGCGCTTCAGCCAGCGCGTCACGGTTGCTTCAAGCACCGTCTCGCCGAGTTGAGGCATCTTGAACTGCTGCATGGATCCCCGCCTTCAAGTTGAGGTCCCAAGCATCTTATCGAACCCGGACGGCCCCGACGTTTTAAGGGGCAAAACAAAAAAAGACTGAAAGTTTGCGCGGATGTGCCGATAAGGAGGCACGAATACCAACCCCCGAACCCCGCGGAGACGCATTCTTTGGAACCGGGCGACAACCTGGACCTCGCTCTTGCCGCCGCACAGGCGAACGCGGAGTGGGGCTGGAACGGTCTTTACCGCAACCTCGCGCCCTCGGTCACCGGCTATCTGAGGGCCCAGGGCGCCGCCGAACCAGAAGACCTTGCAGCGGATGTCTTCCTACAGGCCGTCAAGGCGGTCAAGCGATTCGAGGGCAACGGGACGGCCTTCCGCTCATGGATCTTCTGCATCGCCCACAACAAGCTCATCGACGACTCCCGATACCGCCGCCGGCGGCCGGTGGAACCGGTCGCCGAACCCGCTGAGGATTCGGCTGCCCCGGTCGGAGTAGAGGAGCAGGTACTCAACCACCTTTCGGCGGACCGGGTGAAGGAACTTCTCAACCGGCTCACCGTTGACCAGCGGGATGTACTTCTGCTCCGGATCATGGGCGGGCTCACCGTGGACGAGGTCGCCCGTACGCTGGGTAAGAACTCCCCGGCGGTAAAGGCACTCCAAAGACGGGGTCTGGCATGCCTCAAACGAGAATTGTCAGCCCAAACCGTATCCGTCTAACCCGCTAAAGCGTTTGCATCAATGATGGACGCCTCAACAATCAGCGATGAAGCCTGCGAAAGGCTCCTTTCCGGCCGGGCAACCGGACCTGAGGACCCCCTCGCCGATGTCGGCTGGTTTCTGCAGGACGTTATTGCCGTTTACTGCGAGCCCATCCCCACTGCGGTTAAACGGATGCACCCGGCGGCAGTAGCCGCTCCCGCCCGGTCTCCGAAACTCTGGCCGCCGGAGGAGTGTCATATCTGCAGACCATCGCACGCCTGGTGGTCGCCGCCCAGATCGGCCAAGGTCGAAAACCACGTATCCCGCTCCTAGATTTTAGGATTTTTCCTTGCCGGTTGCTACTTAGCGTGGTAATCTCAGCACTCTAAGTACCTGCCCCGTCCAACCTGCCAAGGCTTCCCCGTACCCCTCCGGTCACTTCCGTGCTCTGCACCTGTTCCCAGGTGTACCGCGTTCGGATGCGGGTCCTTGAGCAGCACGATCAAGGAGAAGTGCATGTTCGAAGGTCTTTTCGGTTCTATTCTCGCCAAGGCTGTCTGGTCGGTAGCTGCGGCATTTGGGCTGTTCGGGGGACTCGCTGTTGTTGGAGTGCTGCCGGTACTGGGTGAAAGCGCCGATGACAGCGTCGCGATCGACGCGATTGCAGTGGTGGAGACAGAGGAAGACCTTGTTGCCCTTAACCCGTACGTGGAGCTCCCCAGCGTTGAGGGGGTCACGTCACAGCTCCCGGTGGTGGATGGCCTGACCTCCGGCCTGCCTGCAGTGGACGGCATCACCAGTTCCGGCGGCGCCGATGACTCGGGGCTGCCGCTGCTGGGACTCGTCGGAACACTGCTTAACTCACTGACCGGCACGGTGGACGCGGTTATGGCATCACTCCCGGTAGTCAACCGGGCAGTTCCGGGCCTGCCGGTTGTTGGGGGAGTCGAACTCCCGACCTCCTCAGCCTCGGCACCCGGCGTCGATCTGATTGACGGGACGCTGGGCGCCGTTCCCGGAACGATATCGTCGGTTTCGAAAGTTCCCGGGGTCGGAGACCTGAGCTCAGTCACCGGGGATCTGCCTCTGGTCGACGACCTCCTGAGGACCGCACGGATTGCGCTGTACGGCCTGGTGCCCGACCTGGCACTCATCGTCGACTAGAGATGAGGCTTCCTGAAGGAAACTCACTTTAGGTGGTATCGCTAGCACAGTAAGTGTCGTTCACTGAATCGGATGGTATCGCTCCTGCGCCGGTGCGTCGGCGCAGGAGCGGACCACTCCTCGTCCATTGCGAATCGTCTCGTCCGTCACGACACCTTGCTCTCCCGCGCCCTGTTTCTTAATGCTCAATCCAGGAGGTAGCGAATGCTCGAAGGGGTAGTTGGCTCGCTCGTCGTCAAAATTCTTGCAGTGGTAACCGGTATCGCCGGGGTCACGGGTGGTCTGGCCGCCGCCGGAGCACTACCCGGACTCGGAGGCACCCCGGAGGTGGAAGCGTCGGTTACGACTCCGGCCGCCGGCGCCGATGTCTCCACCTCGTCACTTCCCATCGGGCTTGGCGACCTCCCGGTCGGGACCGACGCCGCCGATGCCGTCGCTTTGATCGGCCAGGCCCAGGCCTCCGCCGACGCGGCTCAGGCTGCGGCAACCGAGTGTGTCAGCACGGCAAACTCCCAGATCACCGACCTGGTTGCCAGGCTGGCCGGCCTCACGAACCCGGCACAGGCGCAGGCTCTGCTGGGCACCGCCGGCAGCATCGGAACCGAGGCCCAGAAGTGCGCAGACCAGGCCAAGGCACTTGCCGATAAGTCGGCCGGCCAGGCTGCTGCCGCAACGACTGCCGTGGATGCCTTGGGGATAGCCGGTCTGGCCGACCTCCCCGGGCTGACCAACCCCGAAGAGCTCCTGGTGCAGATCATCTCGGCAGTGGAGAAGGCCGTAGCAAGCGCAACCAGCGCCCAGGAGCTGGCACTCAGCATCGTCAACACGGTGATCAC
>JAJCYF010000246.1 GCA_029263035.1 Actinomycetes bacterium | reverse complement strand
GGAGGCAAGAAGGTGGCGAACTATCTGGCCGACATCAAGCAGGTCCAGGAGGTGCTGGGTGACTTCCAGGATTCGGTGGTGGCCGAGGAGCGAATCAAGGCGTTTCTCCCCGAGGCCCGGACACCGCAGGAGTCGTTTGTGCTGGGCCGCATGGCCGAGTTGCAGGCATCCAAGAAGCGCCGGGTGGGGTCGGACTTCCCGCCGGCCTGGCGCAAGGTCAATAAGAGCGGTCGTAAGGCTTGGTCCTGAAGCGGTTCCTACGTGCCGACCCGACGGTGCGCGCAGCCGGGGGGGTGATCTCGCGCCCCGCCAAGGCCGGCGGGACCGAGGTACTGGTGGTCCACCGGCCCCGGTACGACGACTGGAGTTTCCCCAAAGGCAAGCTGGAGAACGGCGAGACCGAGCGGCAGTGTGCAATCCGCGAGGTGCAGGAGGAAACGGGGATGTTTTGCGAGACCACTTCCGAGCTGCCCGGCACCGCCTACACCGACCGCCGGGGCCGCCCGAAAACGGTTCGCTACTGGAGCATGAAGGTGGTGTCGGGCGAGTTCGTTCCCAACTCCGAGGTGGACGAAGCCCGCTGGGTAAACTTCTCGGAGGCGGCGCGCCTGCTGGATTATGAACACGATCTGTCGATGCTGGAGGAGCTGATGGTGCGGGAGGTCGCCGAGGCTTCGGCGTTGCTGGTCCGCCACGGCACCGCCGGCAACCGCAAGGACTGGGACGGGGACGACCGGCTGAGGCCCCTGGACGGCAAGGGCCGCCACCAGGCGATGGCCCTGGCGGAAAGCCTCATCCACTACCCGGTCAAGCACATCTTCTCCAGCCCCTACGTGCGCTGTACCCAGACCGTGCAGCCGCTGGCCCAGCGCCTGGGATTGCCGTTGCTGGAGGTGGAGCAGCTTGCCGAGGGGGCTACCGTCGAGGAGATCGAAGGACTCATCGACGGCCTGGACGGCGGGCTGGCGGTCCTGTGCACCCATGGAGACGTGGTGGAGCAGATCGTCGGCACGGAGGCCCCCAACCGCAAGGGCGGGTTCTGGCTGGTTCGCAGCGGCGAGCACGGAGTGGAGCCGATGCGGTACGTAGCGCCGCCGGACCTGGAGTCCTAGCGGGAACGAGTCGTAGCCCGGAGCGGTTTCCTCAGACGTTCGGGGACCCTATGGAGCCGGTTCGCCGGGAGATGCCGTGGGCGACGGCTCCGCGGGAGCCTCGGGGGTTTCCGGGCCCTCCGGAGTCCCGGGGGTCTCGGTGGGCACCGGGCTCGGCTCGGCGGTCGTGCCCGGCGCCGGGGTCGCAGCTGCGGTCCCGCCCTCGCCTGCGGCCCGGCAATTGTCGACCGCCGAGCGCAGCGACCGGGTGTTGCCTGCGATCATCAAAGCTCTCAGCTGCCGGTCGACCTCGGCGAGTCCGGTGCCGGCAGCCTCTTCGTCCCCGGAGACCCGGGCCAGGTCGGCTCTCATCAGGGCCTGCCTGGATTCGGCCAGCCGGTCGATGTGGCCGGTCAGGTCGTCGAGGGCGTCCAGACAGTCCTGCGGTGTCTGGAAAACCGGCACCTCCACGGTCCTGGTGATCGTTGCGGGGGTCGCTGCAGGAGCCGGGGTGGTTTCCGACGGTCCGGGAAGGTCCTCCAACACACCGGTGCGAGGCGCAAAGATACCGGCGATTCCCCCGAGAAGAACCCCGATCAGCAGTCCCACGAACAACATCAACGCGGCCAGCCCTTTGCCCGATGAGCGCTTGACCCGGACCGTCTTGGCGGGTGGCGGCACGGCGCGACCAACGGGCTCGGTCTTGGGGGGCTCCGGCTCCGGCCGGTCCGCCGGTCCGCCTTCCGGTGTGTCGGTCATGGACGCCTCCTGGAGTCTGGGATGCCTTCCACCCTATAGCCACCGGATTCGGGTACCGAGGTTTCAGCCCTTCTTCTTCTTCTTGCCCTTCTTCTTCCTGCCGCCGTGGGCCACCCTCGCACCAAGCATCAGGTCCTCCTGGCTGCCGGTCCCGAGCCTCCCCGGCTTGGAGGTTGATTTGCGGGCCCAGTGGCAGTCCGCCTGCAGCTCCCAGCAGAAAACATCGTCCTTCCACCCGGCTTCGAAGGCGTTGGCCAGCTCCTTGCGGACCGCCTCATCCTCGACCGGCACCACGACCTCAACCCGTTCGTCCAGGTTGCGGGGCATGAGGTCGGCGCTGCCCATGTAGAACGTGGTCTTGTCGCCGGACTCAAAGCTGTAGACCCGGCTGTGCTCCAGGAACCGGCCGAGCACGCTCCGCACGGTGATGTTCTCGCTCATGCCGGGGACCGCGGGCCTCAGTGAGCAGATTCCCCGCACCAGGATGCGGATGTCGGCTCCGGATCCGGAGGCTTTGTACAGCTCCTCGATCAGCTCGGGATCGGTGAGGGAGTTCAGCTTCAGCCGGATGATCGCCGTCTTGCCGTTCTCCGCCGCTTTGACCACCTGCTTGATCTGGTCCTTCAGCGCCGCCCTCAGGCCGAACGGCGCCACCAGGATCTTGCGGAAGTGCACCGGCTTGCTGAACCCGGTCAGGTAGTTGAACAGCTCGGCCACGTCGGCGGCGATGTCGGGGTCGGCGGTGAACAGCCCGAAGTCTTCGTACAGGCGCGCGGTGGCCGAGTGGTAGTTGCCGGTGCCGATGTGGACGTACCGGCGCAGAATTCCCTCCTCCCGGCGGACCACCAGGATGCACTTGGCGTGGATTTTCAGGTTCGGAAAGCCGTGAACCACGTGAACGCCCGCCCGCTCCAGCCGTTTGGACCACTCGATGTTGTGCCCTTCGTCGAAGCGGGCTTTCAGCTCGACCAGCGCGACGCTCTGCTTGCCGGATTCTGCAGCCTCGATGAGCGCCGGCACCACCGGGGACTTTTCCGAGGTCCGGTACACGGTGGTCTTCAGGGCGATGACGTGGGGGTCCCTTGCCGCTCCCATCACAAAGGCTTCTACGCTGGTGGTGAACGAGTCGTAGGGCAGGTGGACCAGCAGGTCTCCCCGGCGGATCTGTCCGAAGAAGTCCGAGGCCAGCGCCGACTGCAGGCGGGGCTGGGTCAGCGGCGCCCACGGCTCGAACCGCAGGTCCGGCCGGTCGAGGTCGGCCAGGTTGGAGAAGTCGGCGAAGTCCAGGATGCCCTCGATCGGGTACACCTGGTCCGGTCCGATGTCCATCGCGTCCCGGAGGAGATCGAGCATCCGCGGTGAAGCAGTGTCGGACACCTCCAGGCGGACGACATCGCCGAACCGGCGGCGCCTTAGCTCGTGTTCCACCGCCTCCATCAGGTCGGCGGCCTCGTCGTCCACCTCGAAGTCGGCGTCACGGGTGACCCGGAACATGATCCGCTCGCCGATCTCCACGCCGGGGAACAGATAGCTGAGGAAGTGGCCGATCACCTCCTCGTGCGGGATCATCAGGTGCCGGGTGCCCACGGTGACGAACCGGGGAAGGCCCTCAGGGACCTTTACCCGGGCGAAGCGTTCTTCCCCGGTCCCGGGGTCTCTGACGAACAGACCAAGGCTGAGTGAAAGCCCGGAGATGTACGGGAAGGGTTGGCCGGGGCCTACCGCCAGGGGGGTCAGAACCGGGTACAGCTCGTCGCGGAACTTGGTCTCCAGCTCCGCAAGCTCCTCGTCGGTGCAGTCCTCCACCCGCCCGATGAGGATGCCCGCCTCGGCGAGCTGGGGCTGCAGTTCGGTCCGCCAAAGGTGGGTCTGGGCCTTGAACATCGGGTGGGCCCGGTCACGAATGTGAGCCAGAGACTCGGAGGCGGTCATTCCGTCGGCCGAAGGAAGCGATGCGACCGCCATTGCCCGGCCCATCAGGCCGGCTACCCGGACCATGAAGAACTCGTCGAGGTTGGCCGAGAAGATCGCGCAAAAGCGCACTCGCTCCAGCAGGGGAACGTCGTTGTCTGCGGCGATGGCCAGGACGCGGTCGTTGAAATCCAGCCAGGAGAGCTCGCGGTTGATCAGCCGCTGCTCCGGGGGCTGAGAGCCCTCCGGGAACGGTGCGACGGCAATGGTGTCCGTGGTCACTTCGGCCATCTAATTGTCAGCCGTTTCGTCGGGAAGATTGGGTTTCAGCGTAACAAAATCATCCTTGTTTCATGCACCCAACGGTTGCCTGAGGCTAAAGTCAGCAAACTGTTCACAATCGGCTTCAGGGGCGGAGCGGCACTCTTTGGACACAATCCTTCTGGTCGAGGACGAGCCGGCGCTGGCGGAGTCCATCCGGTACAACCTGCAGCGGGAGGGCTTTGGGGTCATCCTCGCTGCCGATGGGGCCGCGGGTCTCAGCCTGTTTCGCTCCGAGCAACCCAACCTGATCCTGCTGGACCTGATGATCCCCGAGATTTCGGGGTTTGACCTGTGCCGTATGGTCCGGACCGAGTCACAGGTCCCCATCATCGTGTTGACCGCCCGGGACGCCGAGTCGGACAAGGTGCTGGGGCTGGAGCTCGGTGCGGACGACTATGTGACCAAGCCCTTTTCCGTCCGGGAGCTCATCGCCCGGGTGAGGGCCAATCTGAGGCGTGCGGCGCCGGCCGGCGGGCAGTCGGAGGTGCTGGTCGCCGGCCGGCTGACGATCGATGTCGAAAGGCATACGGTCAAGGCGGGAGGGACGGCAGTGAACCTCACGCCCAAGGAGTTCGCCATCCTTCAGCTGCTGGTGGAACGCAGGGGCCGGCTCCTGACCCGTGGATTCCTGCTGGACGAGGTATGGGGTCCGGAATATACCGGGGTGCCGACCACGTTGGACGTCCACATCAGGCGGCTGCGGGAGAAGGTCGAAGAAGACCCCGCCAACCCGTCACTCATCTCGACGGTGCGGGGACTGGGCTACAAGTTTGAGGGCTGAACCGCGTTTGGCGGGATAATGCGGGAATGGTCAAACAAGCAATCTCCGGCAAGGGCCGCCGCGGCGCTCCGCCGCTGCCCCGTCAGAGGGGGGCGCTTCGGGTGGTGCAACTCACGCTACTCGCCCTGGCTGCATTTCTCGGCTACCTGGCCTACCGCTCCTGGACCGCGTACGCCGGCTCCCAGCCCAATGCCGGACTCGATGAGGTAATCGGTCTGGCCCTGATGGCCCTGCTCACCCTCTACGGCTGTCTTTGGATGGGCCTCAAGACCGTCCGGGGGCCGCAGCCGCCCAGCTTCGACTAACAAAGCAGGATGCGGCCGCCGGGACCTTCGGAGCGGCCATCCGTGGGGCGCGCCGGCCGCTGCACGATGCTGATCCTGGCTCTGTTGACCGCCGCCTGCTCGTCTACCGAGCCCGATCCTGCGCCGGAGAGGTCCACCGGGGGGTGGAGGACGCTTGAGAGCGCCCCGAACCAGCGGACCGAGGTGGCCGCCGCTGCCGCCGGGGACAAAATCTACGTCGCCGGGGGTTTCGTCCCACCCGGGCGCACCGTAGCGATAGTGGAGATCTACGACACCGCGTCCGGCACCTGGTCCCGGGGTCCCGACCTGCCCCTTGGGGTCAACCACGCGATGGCGGCCTCATGGGACGGCGTCGTCTACATCATCGGGGGATACGCCGGGGAGACCGGTCTCACCGCTCCCACCGACCGCGCCTTCGCTCTGCAGGGTGACCGGTGGGAGGAGTTGCCCCGCATGCCCGAGGTGCGGGCGGCGGCCGGAGCGGCGGCGATCGACGGGACGATCTACCTGGCGGGAGGAGTTGGACCCGACGGTCTTGCCGATTCGATCCTGGTTTTCGACCTTGCAACCGCCTCCTGGTCGGAGGGCCCCGGCCTGCCAACGCCCCGTGAGCATCTGGGCGTGGCGACCGACGGCGAGCGACTGTTCGTAGCCGGCGGCCGTCCCCCCAACACCGGCGCACTCGACGCCTTCGACCCCGGCACCGGGAGATGGGAGAGCCTGCCCGATATGCCCACCGCCCGGGGCGGCCTGGCCGCGACGGCCACTGCGAACGGGTTGATTGTGGCCGCCGGGGGAGAGGCCGAGGACACCTTTGCCGAGGTGGAGGGGTACGACGTGGCGGCGGGCCGCTGGGTTCGCCTACCGGGCCTTCCCACCCCGCGTCACGGCCTGGGCGTGGTCGCGGTCGGCAGCACCGTCTACGTGATCGCAGGCGGCCCCCGGCCGGGTTTTGCCTTCTCCGGTGCGAACGAATCCCTGGACCTTTCCGGATAATCGAAAGCTCCAAGCCATCCGGCAAGGGGATGGCCCGTTAAAAGCCCGGAACCCGGCCGCCCGGAACCTTTACACGCCTTCGGGCGGGTTGGATACTGGCGGCGTTATGGCCGGAGCCCGGCCGGTCTACACAGAAGGGATTGAACCGCATGGCAACTTGGGTGGTTCCGGGTGCCCCCCTGGAGGGAGGGGCCGGCTGGCGCATCTGGTACTCCCAACCGGGTCCCCGCCCCGTGCGGGTTCCCAGGATCGAGGTGCGGCGGGCCGGCAGGGCCGTGGGATTCACCGCAGGCGGGCTCACCCAGCTGCCTGCGGCCGAGGGACTCAAGAGGCGGATGGCGGTGCAGGAGGTCCGGCTGGACGTTCCGGACCGGGTCGCCACCGGCTACGAGATCAAGGTCCTGGGCAACACCTACCGGTGGAGGACCCTGCCCACCGGCCTGGATGAGCCGGTTACCTTCTTCATCTCGTCCTGCTTTTGGCGGGACAATGACAAGGAGGGCGCGTACGGAGCCGGCATGCGGACCCTGACCAAGCTTCACCGGCCGGCGTTCAAGATGCTCATCGGGGACCAGGTGTACCAGGACTGGCCCCCGGCGCCCCTGACCGGTCTGAGCTCGGCCGAGCTGTATGCCCAGCGCTACACCATGTACTGGGGCGACCCGGTCTACCAGGAGGTCTTCGGTTCCTCTCCCAACTACTTTTTGTGCGACGACCACGAGTTCTGGAACGACTTTCCGGAGCGCCAGGTCCAGCTGATGCGAACCTGGAAGAACCGTGAGGAGTACGGACAGGTCGCCCGCACGCTCTACCACCTGTTCCAGCACTCGGCCAACGGCGGCGGAAACACCTGGAAGAGCATCAAGATCGGCCCGGTCGGCATCTTTTTCTGCGACACCAGATCCCACCGGACCCACATCTCAGACGAGCCCCACTACTTCATCCCGCCCGAGCAGTGGGTGGACCTGAAGGCCTGGTTTGCGGGCCTGGAGGGACCGGGGCTGCTGGTGATCGGCCAGCCGCTGTTCCAGAAGGACGGCGACATGAAGGACCACTCGCTGTCCAACTTCAAGGACGACTACGGGCGCCTGTGCGACGAAATCGTCCGCACGGTCAAAGGGCAGGGGCGAACCGCCCACGACGTGATGATCCTGACCGGGGACATCCACCGCGGGCGGTTCTCGGCCGCCACCTTTCCCGGTATGGACGGGGGTCGGGTGTTCGAGTTCGTCGCCTCGCCGGCTTCCCGGATCGGCCCCTATATCAAAACCCCCAATCCCGAACCCCCGCCGGCCCGGCTGTTCCCCATCGTCGGAGGCCGGGAGGCTCCCTGGGAGGTGGACGAGGACGAAGGCGCCTGGACGCCGATGGTCGACAACAACGTCGGCGTGGTGAAGATGTCCAACGGAACCAACGGGAGGGTGCGCTTTGAGCTGTCCATCTGGAGGCACCGCCCTTACGACGACCGAAACTTCTGGGAGCGCACCCTGCGCCGGGACCAGCCCCAGGGCGAGATCAAGCCGCTGTACCGAAAGGAGATCGAGCTGAGATGAGGGACCCCAAGCGATGACCGTCCAGAGGCACTCCGGAGCGAACTCACCCAATCAGAGTCTGGTCGACCTCACCGGCGAGTATGCGGGGAGTGACAAGGACAACCTCGACTTCTTTGTCGATGCTCTGGACCGCCTGGCGGATCAGGGTGTGGGCAACAAGGGCAAGATGGTCATCGGCCTTGCGGGGGAGCGGGACCTGATCGGGGTGACCCTTCGCCAGGCGCAGGCGGTGGTCCGGTTCGACCGGCGGCCGAGCAAGTGGTCGCACGCCTTCCTCATCGCCGGGGAGGCGTCCCGGGACAAAACCGAGCTGGCCAACACCAAGATCCTGGAGGTCACGATGAACCCCCGGGGCGGCTCCCTGCCGGACCCCAACAGCAACGGGCTGACCGTCGGCAAGCTCGGCAACTATGTCAGCCCGCTGGTGACCGCCAACGTCGCTCTGATCGCGGTGAAGATGACCAGGAAGGAGGCGGAGGCGGTCCTCGAGAAGGCGACCCACCCCAACCGGGACCGCGCCCGCTACAACCTGTGGGAGTCGTTGTGCGTGTGGCAGGGCTATTACTGGGCCCAGGGCAGGCGTCCCAACCCGCTGGAGGAGGGTTTTCCGATCTTCTCCTCCTCCTACGTGGAGTACGCCTTCGAGGGCATCGACCTGGACGTGACCCCGTCGGCATCGGAGCGCAACAGCGCCCCCGACCACCTGTACAACGCCGCCAAGTACTGGAACGAGAACATGACCGACCTCAACCACCCGATGTTCGGTTGCCTGCTGATGCGCGACCCGGGCTGCGCGGTGCTGTACCAGGACGAGGTTAAGGACGCAGCCGACGTGGTGGCCCGGGTGGTCGAAGGTGACCCCGCAGCAGAGGGCGCCGCCGCCGGAGCGGTAGCCGGAGCGGCGGCCGGTGCAGTAGCAGGAGCCGAGGCCGCAGCCGACGCCATCGAAGCCCACGAATCCAAGGAGGAGAAATGAGTCGCCTTTCCAGGCCGATCACCGAGATCCGGGACCGCTACGACGTGGTGGTGGTCGGTTCGGGGTACGGAGCCTCCATCGCCGCCTCCCGGCTGGCGCGGGCAGGGCGGCAGGTGTGCGTGCTGGAGAGGGGCAAGGAGTTCCGGCCGGGCGAGTACCCGGATACCGGCCCGGAGGCGGTAGCCGAGACCCAGGTCGACCTGCCTGGCCACCACATCGGCTCGGCGACCGGCCTGCTGGACTTCCACGTCAACCCGGACCTGAACGTCCTGGTCGGCTGCGGGCTGGGAGGCACGTCGCTCATCAACGCCAACGTGTCGTTGAAGGCCGAGCCCCGGGTCTTCGACGACCCCCGCTGGCCGCAGGAGATACGGGACGACCTGACGGCCGGCATCGAGGCCGGTTACGAACGGGCGCTGGAGATGCTGAAAGCCACGCCCTACCCCCAGACCTTCCCGGTGCTGAAAAAGCTTGAAGCGCAACGGATCTCGGCCGAGTACATGGGCAAGCCCTTCTACCGCCCTCCCATCAACGTCTGCTTCGAGGACGGAGTCAACCACGTGGGCGTCGAGCAGCAGGCGTGCAAGCTGTGCGGCGACTGCGTGTCGGGCTGCAACTACTCTGCCAAGAACACGCTGATCATGAACTACCTGCCGGATGCGGTTAACCACGGCGCCGAGATCTTCACCAAGACCGCGGTCGGCCGGGTGGAGCAGGTGGACGGGGAGTGGCTGGTGTACTTCGACCTCCACAACACGGGCCGGGAGCACTTCAAGGCCCCGCCGATGTTCGTCCGGGCCGAAATCGTGGTCATCGGGGCCGGAGCGCTCGGGTCGACCGAGGTTCTGCTCAGGTCGAAAAAGGCCGGGTTGGCGGTTTCGGACCGGCTGGGCACCGGTTTTTCCGGCAACGGCGACGTGTTGGGCTTCGGCTACAACAACGATGTCGAGATCAACGGAATAGGCCTGGGCTCCATCCCGCCGGAGAAGGCGGACCCGGTGGGGCCGTGCATCACCGGAATCATCGACGTGCGGGAGCAGCCGGACCTGGAGGACGGCTACGTGATTGAGGAGGGTTCCATCCCCGGAGCACTCCGGCATTTTCTGCCCGCCGCTTTCGGTATCTTCTCCGGCCTGGTCGGTAAGGACACCGACCCCGGCGACTGGTGGACCGAGAAGAAGCGGGCACTGGAGAGCCTGGTCGGAGGGGCCGGGAAGGGGGCGGTCGACAACACCCAGACCTACCTGGTTATGGCCCACGACGGGTCCGCCGGCCGGCTGGAGCTGGACGCTAACGACAAGGTCCGGGTGGCGTGGCCGGGGATAGGCGCCCAGCCCGTGTTCCGTACGGTCAACGATGCACTGAAGAAGGCCACCGAGGCCCTGGGTGGCACCTACATTCCGAACCCGACCTGGACCCCGGTGTTGGGGCAAGACCTGGTGACCGTCCACCCGCTCGGCGGCTGCATCATGGCCGCCGACGCCGGGGGCGGGGCTACCAACCACAAGGGTCAGGTCTTCAGCGGCAGCCGGGGTGAAGGCGTTTATGAGGGCCTGTATGTGATGGACGGATCGGTCATCCCACGCTCGGTGGGGGTGAATCCGCTGCTCACCATCTCGGCGGTGGCGGAGCGAAACGTGGCTCTGCTGGCGAAAGAGCGGGGTTGGGAGATCGACTACTCCCTGCCGCCGGTCCCGGTGGTCCCGGACGTTCCGCTGCCTGTCGGAGTCCAGTTCACCGAAAGCATGAAGGGTTACTTCTCCCCGGCGGACGCCGGCGAATACCAGGCCGGCTTCGACCGCGGCCAGGCCGATGGGTCGACCTTCGAGTTCGTGCTGACCGTGGTCGCGGACGACGTCGACCGGCTGCTCGACACCCCCGAGCACGAGGCGGCAATGGTGGGCACGGTCAAGGCGCCGAAGTTGTCGCCCAGCCCGCTGACGGTTACCGAGGGCAGATTCAACCTGTTCGTCGATACCGGCACGGACCCGGCAGCCAAAAAGATGCTCTACAACATGGTGATGAGCACGAAGGAGGGACGCCGGTACCGGTTTTCCGGATTCAAGATGGTCCGCGACGATCCCGGGTTCGACCTGTGGTCGGACACCACCACCCTGTACATCACCGTCTACGACGGGGCGGCGGAGGATTCGGCGGTCCTGGGCACCGGGATCCTCAAAATCGTCCCGGACGATTTCGCCCGCCAGATGACCACCATGCACGCCAACGGCAACAGGGGGGTTGTTGAGGGCTTCGGCGCTATCGCCAAATTCGGAAAGGCGTTCGCCGGGGATCTGCTGGAGGTTTACGGGGGTGCGGACAAGCTGTTCCGCAACTCCTCGTGAGCAGGTGTTTCGGAGCCGAAGGACTTACCCTGGTAGAGGACGGATAGGGAGCCGAAAATGAAACGAGAAATCCCCCTCTACACCCTGGAGGGGGTCAGCGACGCCAGGGTGACGCCCTACTACTTCAACACCGAGGACGGGCTGGGCCTCAGCATGCTGCGGTTCCAGCGGGGCGAGTCGTCCGAGTCGGTGATGATCGTCCACGGACTGACGACGTCGACCGATATGTTCATAATGCCCGAGCACAAAAACCTCGTGAGCTACCTGCTGGACCACGGGTACGGCGACGTCTGGTGCCTGGACTTTCGGATGAGCAACCGGCACTCCTACAACCTGTTCAAGCACCGCTACACCATGGACGACATCGCCCTGTTCGACTACCCGCCGGCCGTCGACCTGATACGCAGTCAGATCGGAAGCAACCCGCTACACGTCATCTGTCACTGCCTGGGGGCGGTTTCGTTCACCATGAGCCTGTTCGCCCGGCAGGTGGAGGGCATCGCGAGCTGCATTGCCAACTCGGTCGGCCTGACTCCCCGGGTCCCCGGCTGGTCCCGGATCAAGTTGAGGATGGCACCCAATGCGGTCGAGTACCTGTTCGGCTTCCCCTACCTGAACCCGAATTGGAGCGAGGACCCCGGCTTCACCCGGGGCAAGATGTTCTCCCGGACGGTGTCGTTCTTCCACCGGGAGTGCGACGTGCCGGCCTGCCACATGCTGAGCATGATGTGGGGGACCGGGTGGCCGGCGCTGTACGGCCACGACAACCTGCACGAGGTCACCCACCGCCGGGGCGGGGACCTGTACGGCGGTACGTCGATGAACTACTACCGGCACGTCAACCGGATGGTCCGCGCCGGCCGTGCGGTGAAGTACGACCCGGCCGATACCAGGCTGGCCCGGCTGCCCGACGACTATTTCCAGCACGCCGGCGAGATCACCACGCCCGTCTGCTGGTGTACGGGTGCCGACAACCGGGTGTTCAGCACCTCCAACATCGAGTGCTACCGGCGGATGGAACAGATCGCACCTGGCCGCGACGAGCTGCTGATCCTGGACGGGTACGGTCACCAGGATCCGTTCATGGCCAAGAACTCGGACCGAGACGTGTTCCCCAAGTTCGTGGAGTTCATGCAGCGCCACAATTCCCGGGCGCAGGCGAGCCGTCCGGAAGTGTCAGGGATTGCCGGAGGCGCCTCCTAGCGACCGTTGAGCCGGTGAGCCGCCCGCTTTATGCGCCTGGCGTAGTGGAGCAGGCGCCGGATCGGGAGGGTCGCCCGCATGGAGAGACTCTGCTCCACTGCTTGCTTTTCCCGGTAGGCCTCCTGCAGGCGTTCCTCGGTTTGTTTGGCCCGAGCTTCGGCAAGGGCTCTCGACGCTTCTGAATCCCGAAGCGCGATTGACAACCGCTCGATCTCTTCCTGTGTGCCGGCGAGGATTGAGGTCAGCTCAATGACCCGGCAGCTGGCTGCGGCGTAAGAGGCAATTCGTGATGCGCTCTCGCCGGGAAGCAGGATGGGAGCCTGATCGAGCTCGTGAAGGATCGAACGGCGCACCCCTTCCCATACCGAGCTATCCACCAGGTTTGTCGAACCGTCCTCGCTCAACCAACCCCTGTAGACGCTGGTCACCTCCCCGGTGTCGGCAACGCCCGTGATCTGGGACGCACGCAGCAGGAACTCCCAGTCCTCGGTTACGGGAAGGGATTCATTGAAGCGCAGATTGAGAGCATTCAACATGCCCCTGGGCACGGCGAACGAACAGATGGGGGACTGGTTCGCGAAGAAATGCTGGACCAGGTCGAAGGTTGGAGCGTACGAGTGGTTGAGTCCGGAGCACACCTCGTACGTCATGCCGGAGTGGTCGCACGGACGGATTGCCTGGTTCAGAGTGATACTTCTGACTATCTTGCCCGGAGACGCACCTGCCCCGCGCCTGAAACTCTTGACCCAGTCGCCGGTAACCAGGTCGTCGTCGTCCAGGAATGCCACGTAGCGCCCCGTCGAGCGGGCCAGTCCGACATTCAGGGGGCGTGCCCGCCCACCGCCTTTGACCGGAATCACCTCCACGCGGCAGGCGAAGGTGGGATGAAAGCTTTCCACAATGCTCTGGATTCCCGGGTCCACGGCTCCGCCGGTGTGAACCATCAGCTTCACCTCGAGGTCGTCGTCACTTTGCGCCGCGAGGCAGGTGAGAGCCTCGGCCAGCGTCTGGGGGCGCTGCCCGGTCGTGCGGACGATCACCGAAAGAAACGGGACAGGCGGCTTCGCCGGGGGGCGCATCCGCTCAACCGGGTGAACCAGGTAGGCACGCACAAACTGGTTGACGTGGGCGTAGGGGTCGGCGTTGTCCCTCAGTTCCGACAGAAACCCGGCCAGTGGTGTCCCATAGGCCAGAGCGGGGTGGCACTCCGGGAAGTGCTGGTCGCTTTGATTAAGGACAAAATCCTTGGCCGCAACCTGCAGCCAGCCGGCGCTGCTTAGCTGCTCCGAGAGCCGGCGCTCGGTAAACAGGCTGACATGGGTGTCATCCAGCAGCCCGGTAGGGGTGTAGTCGAAGCGTCCGAGAGCCAGCTTGGCTCCCAGGTCGGCGTGCCCAACGTTTGGGACGCTCAGAATGAGTACCGGGCGGTCCAGGCCCAGCAGTGCCGCCTGCAGGGACCCGAGGAAGGACCTCGTGTCCGGAATATGCTCCAGGACATCCAGCATCAGTACCAGCGCCACCTTGCTGCCGGTGAACTTGTCGATCAGGTCGTCCGCCAGATTCTCACTCTGAAGATCCAGCCTGATCCCGTCGAATCCGCGCCGGCGCAGGTCGTCGAGCGCCTCATCGTCGACGTCAAGGCCCACGTACTTGAAGCCCAGATCGGAAAGCGGCTCCGCCACCGAGCCCCATCCACACCCGAGGTCCAGCACAAGGCCCGGTGCGATGGCGAGGTCTTTGACGAGGTCGATCGCGCAACCGTAGGGGCTCTCCCAGGCGAAATTGGTCCGGTACCGCGGTTCTTGGTTCATGTCAGTACCTGTGTTCGGCATACTCGCCGCGTATGAACTCAGCTACCTGCTCCGCTTCCGGAACGGGGTCGGGCAAGGTGCCCTCATCGCGCCGCCGGTTGAACTCGCGCAACGCATCCCGTTATTCCTCGCTGCCGTGACCCTCGACGTATTCGATCGTTTCCCGGAGCAGCTGCGGGTTGGCGTACCGTACGCACAACATCATCCTTCCGAGCGTGGAGTGGTAGACCTCGGCGGGCGAGGTGGCCGGGTAGCCGCTTATCTCCAGGGGTTTGTGGTGGAAAACGGTGGCCGCCGGCACGTGCACCAGCCGGTAACCCGCCGCCTTGACTCGCCAGGAAAGGTCCACATCGTCACAGTGCATCGGGAAGTACGCAGAAGAAAAGCCGTCCACCTGCTCGAATACCCGGCGTGGAATTGCCAGGCAGCACCCACTCGCCCAGCTGGTCTCGCCGGTGCCGGGATCGTATGCCTTGGGGTGTTCGAACGGGATCTGCCTGGCTTCGGCAATACCGGTTCTCGGATCCCTCAGCGCTTTGGCCAGCTCCATGATCATCGTCGGGTTCGGATAGGTGTCGGGGTTGATGAGGATCAGCATATCTGCCGCGCACCCGCCGGCCAGGCGGTTCTGACCTCCCGCGTGACCCAGGTTTTGGTCGAAGTGTTCGTAGGCAAGCTCGGCCAGGCCCGCGCGGATCCCGTGCTCTTTGAGGTCCTGGATGTCGCCGGCCGGCAGGGCGGTTTCCGAGCAGTCGCCGAAGGCGATCTCAATTGAGGAGATGAGCCCTTCCTGCGTCGCCCTCTGGCCGGCGGCCACGAGCCCCCACATCAAGCGCCAGACCTGATCCAGCGCCGTGTTCCACAACACCACCTGGACGCGGAGGGAAGGCACCGCCGGCGCGCGGAGCATGGAATCGTCGG
>JAJCYF010000245.1 GCA_029263035.1 Actinomycetes bacterium | reverse complement strand
CTGGGCAACATCGGCAACCTCAAGGAGGACAACGCCCGGCTTGAGACCGAGATCGAGCGGCTGACCGCGCAGCAGAGGCGGGTGCCCGAGATCATGCTCGAGAACGAACGGCTCAAAGAGCTGGTGGGGGTCAAGGACCAGGACTGGGCCAAGGGCAGCACCCTGGCGGCCCGGGTGATCGGCGACGGACCCTCCAACTACGAGTGGACCGCCTTCATCAACAAGGGCTCCGCCGACGGCATCAGGGAGAACATGGCCGTCGTGTCCGCCCAGGGCCTGGTGGGCCGGACCTTCTTCGTGGCCGAGAAGTACTCGAAGGTTCTTCTACTGATCGACCCTCAGCATTCCGTCGGCGCCCGCCTGACCGCCTCGGGTGAGACGGGGGTCGCTGCGGGCAGGGGGCTGGAGGAACTGCGGATGGACCTGATCAGCCCGGATGTGGAGATCAAAGACGGAGAAACCGTCATCACGTCTGGGTTCGACAAGGGCATCTATCCGGGTGGAATTCCCATCGGCCGGGTGACCGAGGTGCAGCGCAACGCCGACGGGCTGACCAAAAGCGCCCGGGTTGAGCCGGTGGTCAACACCACCGCACTGACTACGTTGCTGGTGCTGATGGATTCGGGACCCATTGAACCTTAGTGAGCTGCTATGAAAAGGTTCGGAATTTTCAGCCTGACCCTGCTGACGGCGGTGCTGCTTCAGACCACGGTGTTCTCCAAGCTGAAGATCCTCGACGTCTCGCCCGACCTGCTGCTGGCGGTAGTTATCTGCTTTGCGTTGCTGGAGGGTCCGACGGTCGGGGGAGTGCTGGGGTTTTCCGGAGGATTCATGCGGGACCTCCTGCTGGACGCTCCGATGGGTCTCACCGGCCTGGCTTACCTGATTGTGGGGTACATCGCCGGCAGCATCCGGCCCTACATCAGCTCAACCAGTGTCTTCGTGCCGGCGGCGTGCGTGTTTGCCGGAACAGCTCTGGCCACCGGGCTCTACGAAATCTTCCAGGCGCTTTTGGGACAGCGAACGCCGCCGATGTCGCGGGCGATCCAGGTCGTGGTGCTGACTGCGCTCTACAACACCATCCTGGTGCCGTTCATCTATCCGCCGGTGCGCCGTATCGTGTCGTTCTACCGGCCCGAACGGGTTTACCAGTGGTAGGGGGGTGCGGCCGGTGAACCAGACCACCATGGGGGCCACCCGGCTCCGCCTGGCTTTCCTGGGCGCGATCTTTGCGTCGCTGATCTTCACCCTGGCCCTGCGGCTTTACTTCCTGCAGGTTCTGAACACGGCCGAGTTCACCGCCGGCGCCGAGCGCAACCAGATCCGCCTGGTTCCCGAGGAGCCGGCTCGCGGTCAGATCCTGGATCGTAACGGCGAGGTCCTGGTCACCAACGGAATGTCTCTGGTGGTTTCGATCGGGCGGCAGGAGTTAAGTGCCGAGCAGCTCGAGGATGTCGTCGCGCGCCTCGCTCCGGTCCTGGGCACGACCGTCGAGGAGCTGAACAAGCGCCTGGACGACAAGACCCTGTCGGCATTCACCCCGGTTCCGGTGGCGGAGAACGTCCCCGAGGACACCGTTATCTACATCCGGGAGCATCAAGACGAGTTCCCGAAGGTGCTGACCACCGCGCAGCCGACCAGGGTCTACCCGCAGCAGAAGCTTGCCTCCCACGTGCTGGGCTACCTCGGCGAGATCCTGCCCGAACAGGTGGACGACGAGCGGTACAAGGAACTCAAGTACCGGCCGGGCTCCATCATCGGGCGGGGCGGTATCGAGTACGCCTACGAAAAGGAGCTCCACGGCTCGGAGGGGCTGCGCAAGCTGGAGGTGGACTCCTCCGGGGAGGTCCGCCGGGTTCTGGGCCGGCGGGAGCCCAAGAAGGGCCTGGACCTGATGACCACGCTGGATGCCCGGATCCAAAAGGTCACCGAGGAGTCGCTGGCTCAGGGTCTGGAGAAGGCGCGAACCATCACCGACGCCGAGCGCGGTGTGAAGTACCCGGCCCCCGCCGGCGGTGCGGTGGTCATGGACCCCCGGTCGGGAGAGGTCATTGCCATGGCCTCCTTCCCGGACTACGACCCCGGAGCCTTCGTCGGCGGCATCAGTCAGGCCGAGTACGACGAGCTGACCCGCGACGATACCGGGCAGCCTCTGATCAACCGGGCAATCCAGGCGTCCTATCCGCCCGGCTCGACCTTCAAAACGGTCACCGCAGCAGCTGCGTTGGAGACCGGGGTAGCCGCGACCAATCAGCGCTATGCCTGTCCCGGATCTGTCCGGATCGCGGATCGTACCTTCCGGAACTGGAAAACGACCGACTCGGGAATGTTGACCTTCAATCAGTCGATGGCTGACTCCTGCGACACCGTTTTCTACGATTGGGGCCTGGAGTTCTACCGGACCTTCACCCGGACCAAGACCGAGGTGCTGCAGGACTACGCCCGCCGCTTCGGGTTTGGTGACAAGACGGGCATTGAGATCCCGTTTGAAAAGGCCGGCCGGGTCCCCGATGAGGGCTGGCTCAAGAGGGTCAACAAGCAGCTGCCGGAGGCGTTCCCCTACGCCACCTGGCTGCCGGGCTACACGGTCAACATGTCCATCGGCCAGGGAGACATCCTGGCCACTCCACTCCAGCTGGCCAACCACTACGCCGCTATCGCCAACGGAGGGATTCTGCATACCCCCCACCTGGGTCTTAAGTTCATGGACGACACGGAAGAGGTCAGGGACATCGAGCCGCCGAAGTCCCGGTCGGTGCAGATCAGTCCGGCAACCCTGCAGGCCCTTCAGTCCAGCCTGGAGGCGGTAACCACGGTGGGGACCGCCGCCGGCACCTTCGTGAACTCTCCCCTGAACTCAATCGGGGTGGCCGGCAAGACGGGCACCGCTGAGATCGGCAACAATCACCCGTACGCCTGGTTCGCCGCCTACGCCCCCGCCGACGATCCGCAGTATGTGGTTGCGGTGATACTGGAAGAGGGTGGACATGGAGGCGAGACGGCAGCACCCATCGCCGGCCGGATCCTGGAAGGCATCTTCGAGTTCCCCCTGTCCGAGATCAAGCCCGGACCGGCGGGAGACTAGAGTGACCGATTTCGCCGAGTTCTCAAGCCGCAACTACGCCGGGCGAGACCGCCTGGCGATGTCTTCGAAGGCGCCTATCCGCCACCTCGACGGCTGGCTGATCCTCTCGGTCATGGCACTCACGGCCGTCGGTTGCATTGCGATCCGCTCCGCGTCGGCGGCGATGCTCAAGGTCCAGGAGCTGGATCCGGACTACTACCTCAAGCGGCAGCTCATCTTCTTCTCGCTGGCCACAATCAGCTTTGGGCTTGCCCTTGTGGTGGACTACCGGCAGCTGCAACCCTACGCGCCGATGCTGTATCTGGCCCTGGTGTTCCTGCTGCTGCTGGTGCTGACCCCAATGGGGCAGACGGTAAAGGGCGCCCAGCGGTGGATCAGCGTGGGTATCTTCCAGCTCCAGCCGGCCGAGGTGATGAAGATGGGCTACATCATCTTCCTGGCGGCCGTGTTGTCCCGGGAGCGCAGGCAGGAGGGCCCGACGGCAGGGTTTACCCCGGTGGTCCAGGCGATGGTGCTGGCCGCGGTCCCCGCGGTGTTGATCTACCTGCAGCCCGACCTCGGCTCGTCCCTGGTGATGTTCGCCATCGCGTTCGCCGTGCTGCTGGTCGCCGGAGTTCCGGTGCGGTGGATGGCGCTGGTGCTAGTGGGTGCTATCGCCATGGGGGCGCTGGCGCTGCAGCGCGACGGGGTGCAC
>JAJCYF010000244.1 GCA_029263035.1 Actinomycetes bacterium | reverse complement strand
GACCTCGTCCAGGGACTTGCAGATCTTGATGCCGCCGGCTTTGCCCCGCGCACCCGAATGGATCTGGGCCTTGACCGCCCAGGTGTCGCCGCCGATCTCCTCGGCCAGCTGCACCGCCTGGTCGGCGGTGTACGCCACCATGCCGGTTGGGACCGGGACACCGAACCCGGCCAGCAGGTCCTTTGCCTGATGCTCGTGGATGTCCATTAGCCCGCAACTCCCGCCAGGGACGCCTTCGACTTGATCTCGTCGTCCAGGCGCACGACGTTTTCCGCCATCCGGGCCGAGGCGGCGTCGATCATCTTTCCGTCCAGCACCGCGGCGCCCTTGCCGGCTGCCGCAGCCTCCTCCAGAGCCACCAGCATGCGGCGAGCCTTGTCGGCCTCTTTTTCCGACGGGGTGAATACCTCGTTGGCCCCGGCAACCTGTGAGGGGTGGATCGCCCACTTGCCCTCGAAGCCCAGAGCCGCCACCCGCTTGCCGGCGGCGAGAAAGCCGTCCGGGTCGCTGATGTCGCCGAACGGGCCGTCTATCGGACGCAGCCCATAGGCACGGCATGCGGTGACCATGGCCGATAGGTGGTAGTGCCACTGGTCTCCCGGGTAATCCGGGTTCAGGCCGCCGATGTTGACGGTGCGGGCCCTAAGGCTCGCCGCCAGGTCTGCAGGGCCGAAGTGCATGGCCTCCAGACGGGAGCTTGAGGTGGCGATGGAGTTGACGTTTGCCAGCCCCAGCGCGGTCTCGATGAGGGCCTCGATGCCGATTTGGTGGGTCATCTTGAAGCCCTGCTCGATCTGGCTGAGCATCGCGTCCACCATGTAGATGTCGGCGGAGACCCCCACCTTGGGGACCAAAAGGACGTCCACGTTGGCGCCGGCCTGCTCGACCAGGTCCACGACGTCCCGGTACATGTAGTGGGTGTCCAGGCCGTTGATACGGACGGACATGGTTTTGCCGCGAGCCCGCCAGTCCATGGTGTTCAGTGCTTCGATGGTGTTGCGGCGGGCCTGCTCCTTGTCGTCCGGGACGACTGCATCCTCGAGGTCGATACAAACGTAATCGGCATCGCTCTCGATCGCTTTGGCGAAGAACTTCATCTGGGAACCGGGGACCATCAGCATGCTCCGCTGAAGACGCGTCCGCACTGGCTCGTATCTAGTGTGGCTCATGGCTAAGAATCGCTTTCTATCGGGGAATCCCACGTCCGGGCAGCCTTGAAAAAGGCGGCAAGGGAGGACAGAGAGCAAATCCTATCGCAATCGGAACGTCGGGGGAGGTTACTCCGGGTTTATGTAAATGGGAAGGGGCCGGTCCAGCTTGGTCACCGTGAACTCTGCCGAGCCTTCGAAGGTCTCTCCATCCCGGGCCAGGCGCATGGGCGAACCGTCCAGCGATCGGACCTTTAGCTGGGAGACCAGGCTGTGCTCGTACACCTTGCACCGGCCCAGCGTCCCGCTCAGGACCGCCAGCAACAACCGGGTCCTGGCGTAAGGCTGTGTCCCGTCGACCAACCTCACGTCCAGCAGGCCGTCGTCCAGCCGCTCCCTCCAGCTTGGCGCAAACCCCTTCGGGTGGTAGCGGCAATTACCGATGAAGATCATCCACAGGCTTCGGGGGCGTCCGTCGATCTCCACCCTGATCGGCGTCGACGACCGCAGCACCTTCACCAGGGCGACCAGGACGGCAGGCCACTTGCCGATGCGGTCCTCGAGCTTTTCACGCGCGTCGACCAGCTCAACGTAGCTTCCGAAGCTGGCGGTGTTGAGGAACACCCTCCCATCGATGGTGGCCACGTCGATAGCTGCGGCCCTGCCTTGCTTGATGGCCTCGATGGTCTCCTCCACCGAGTCGATGCCCAGGTCCCGGGCCAGATGGTTGAGCGTGCCGGCGGGCACGATTGCCAGAGGCTGGTTGTTGGCCATAGCGACCTCGGCTGCGGAGTTGATGCTGCCGTCTCCTCCGGCAATTCCAATCGCCTTGGCGGAGCCGGCCTCCTTGAACGCAGCCTCCCACTCCTCCGGCTCATCCACCACGAACACCCTGGCCTTGGGAAGGGCCTCGGAAATCTCCTCGGCCGGAGGACCGGCCAGCGCCGAGCCGGCTGAGGAGTTCACCACGAAGGTGAGTCCGTCTCCGTCCCCGGAGACGAGCGTCTGGATCCTGGTAAACACCGGGCGGACCCGCGCCGGCTCCTTGCTGGCCACCGGCCAGGGCTTGCGGGTCGCGGCGGAGAGGGCTGCGCCGGCTGCCGCACCTACGATCACGTCCAGGGGATAGTGCACGCCGGCGTAGATCCGGGAAAGGCCGACGCCCCCGGCCAGTATCGACAACGGCGCCCCCGCAACAGGCATCTCCTGGGCCACCCCCGTCGCGAAGGCTGCTGCCGAGGCAGCGTGTCCGGACGGAAACGACGAGGAGGTCGGCGCCCGGCCGTGGCGGGTGCGCACGAAGGTGCCGATCGGGCGTTTACGCCGGGCAACTCGTTTGATTCCCTGGTTGACCAGCACCGATGTGGCGCCGACCGACATCAGACCCCTCAAAGCCGCCCGGCGGCCGGAGCGCCCACCGAACGCGGCAAGAAACCCGGCTACCACCAACCACAACCGGGAGCGGTCCGCAAAACGTCCCAGCGGAACGACCACCAGATCGAAAAACCTGCTTTCGTGGGCGGACAGACGCCGGAACACGTAGTGGTCCAGCCTGTTGATCCGGTTCCGGCTGCGCGGTTCGGCCACGGTTTCATCCGACAACTTCGGGGCTCTCTTTCTTCAGGGGACAGGCAAGGCGTTCGCCGAACAGCTTTTACCCCGGCGCAGGCAAAATCACTCGGCGGCGTCCTCGCCGGCCTCCTCGCCCGGGGCGGACGCCTCAAGCTTCTCCTTGCGGCGCTTTCGGTAGTCGATGTAGAGGACAATCGACAGCGGGACGAGCACCAGGAGGGCTTCCTCTCCAGCATGCATGAGATGAACTTCCACCATTTCGAAAGTGTGACACGGCGGCTTGTTTAACCGGGCATTCAACCTGGGTAAATCGGCGCCGGGATCACCTAGGAAGGGAAACCGAAAATGGGACTGGTTGTAGTACTGCTGATTCTTGCCCTGCTGATCGGCGGCGTGGGCCTGTTCATGGAAGGCCTGAAAATCCTGCTCGTAATCGCCGGCATTCTGTTGATCATCAGCCTGCTCACGGGTTACCGCTCGTACGGCCGCCGCGGCATCTGATCAAAACCGCTTAGCCCCCGGCCGGTGGTGCGACTCCTACTGCGCCACCGGCCCGCCCCAGGAGCCCTCCTAGATGTCTTCCACTGAAACCGAATCGACGACTCCCGAGGACGCGATGCGCGGAGTTGCCGGCGGCTTCATCCTCGGCGTTCCGCTCGTCTACACCCAGGAGGTCTGGTTCCACGGCGGCAACCTGACCCCGGGTACCATCCTCGCCCTGCTGGCCGCCTCCTTTCTGCTGAACCTGGCTCTGTCCACGGCGGTCGGGTTCAACTCCGGGCGCACCCAACGCCCGCTCGAAGACGCGATAGTCGGCTTCGGTCTGTCCTTCCTTCTGGCGGCGTTTCTGTTGATCCTTCTCCGCCGGGTCAACCTGGATATGGGGTGGGGGCCGCGGCTGGGCATCATCGCCCTCTCGGCAGTTCCGATCAGCCTCGGTTTCGCCCTCGGCAACTCCCTGGCCCCCAAGGGAGGGGGCGAGCTCGAGGAGAAGGCGTCCGGTGGGTTCGGCGACCTGCTGGCAGCCGCCGGCGGCGCCGTGGTACTGGTCCTCAACATCGCCCCCACCGAGGAGCCGGTCCTGCTGGCCGCCGAGCTCGGCAGAGCGCGGCTTATCGGACTGGTGCTCGTGGCTCTGGCGATCACCTACCTCATGGTCTTCTTCGCCGAATTCGGGGGTAAACACGTCCGGCGCAGCTCGGAGAGCCCCATCCACACCCCTTTGGTGGAGACGATGCTTGCCTACCTGGTAGCTCTGATGGTGGCCGCCGGGTTGTTGTGGTCCTTCGGCGAGTTTTCGACCATCGACGGCTCCACGCTGGCCAAGTCCGTGGTCCTGGCCTTCCCCGCCTCCCTGGGGGCGGCGCTCGGTAGGATCCTGGTGTGAGCCCTTCCGGCAGATCTTCCAAGAAGACAGAAAGTCTAAGTCTCAAGAGGGAGAGGACGCCGTTTGAGTGGGTACTGCTGCTGATCTCACTTGCGGCCATCGGAACCGTCATCACCG
>JAJCYF010000243.1 GCA_029263035.1 Actinomycetes bacterium | reverse complement strand
GTCGCGATATGCGGGATTCCCAGGCGCTCGGCCAGCCGGGACGCTTGCGTGCCCTTACCGGCCCCGGGGGGGCCGAGAAGCACGATACGCATTACTCCCACACTCCCAGAGCATCCTGGGCGTGGTCACCTACGTGATACCTCCCGGGAGAGCCGGACACTAGCTCAGGAAGCCCTCGTAGTGGCGCATGAGCAACTGGGACTCAATCTGCTTCGCCGTCTCCAGGGCCACACCTACGGTGATGAGGATCGAGGTCCCCCCGAAGGGCAGGGCGGTTACGTTCAAGGTCGCCAGCACGATGTTCGGCAGGATCGCAACCGTTGCGATGAACAGCGCTCCGGGCAGCGTGATGCGCGACAGGATGTAGCTCAGATGCTCCGCAGTCGCCCGGCCCGGGCGGATACCGGGGATGAAGCCGCCGTACTTCTTCATGTTGTCGGCAACGTCCACCGGGTTGAACGCGATCGCGGTGTAGAAATAGGCGAACCCGACCACCAGCAGGCCGTAGAAGGTGATGTGGACCAGTGAGGTCTGGTCGATCACCTGGTTCTCGATGAAGCTGCGCAGGGGCGCCCAGTGGATCACGGTGACTATCAGCGCCGGGAAGTACAACACGCTCGAAGCGAAAATGATGGGGATAACGCCGGACTGGTTGATCTTCAGCGGGATGTAGGTCGACCCGCCGCCGTACATCTTTCTTCCCACCATACGTTTGGCGTACTGCACCGGCACCCGCCGCTGCCCCTGCTCGATGATGACGATGGCCACAATGATCAGGATCGCCACGAAGATCAGGAAGCCGAACCACAGCCACCCGAGCTGCGCCCGGATGTTGGATCCCTGGACCGGCAGTGCCGAGACGACGCTGGCAAAGATCAGCACGGACATGCCGTTGCCGATTCCCTTCTGGGTGATCTGCTCACCCAGCCACATGATCAGGGCGGTGCCTGCGGTGAGCGTCATCACAATCAGGATCACCCGGAACGGGGTGAATTGTGGAATCAGGTCGACCGGGTTGTTGTTGGAGTCCCTGAAGCCGCCCCGGTCGGCAAGAACGACGATGCCGGTGGACTGCATGACCGCCAGGACCACGGTCAGGTAACGGGTCCACTGGGTGATCTTTTTGGTTCCGGCCTCGCCCTCCTTCTGCCACTCCGCCAGCTTGGGGATGACCACGGTCAGCAGCTGCATCATGATGCTGGCCGTGATGTAGGGCATGATCCCCAGCGCAAACACCGCAAGCTGGGTGAGGGCGCCGCCGGAGAAGAGGTTGAGCAGGCGGGTCAGGTTGTCGCTGGACTCGGTGAGGCGGCGCGCCGCGGCGTAGTCGATACCGGGGGCGGGGATGAACGCGCCCAACCGGTAGACGGCAACGATTGCCAGGGTGAAGAAGATCTTCTTCCTGAGCTCAGGAACCTTGAATGCGTTCAGTAGTGCTTTGAGCACATTTATCCCTTGTCAGTCCGGTGGGCCGCCACAGTCTTTCGGGTGCTACGCAAGTAGGTTACCTACTTGCCGTTCACAGAGAGAACCTCTGTAGTTCCTCCAGCAGCCTCAATCTTACCTACAGCCGATTGACTGAACGCGTGGGCCTTGATGGTGACCGCCTTGGTGATCTCGCCTGCGCCCAGAACCTTGACCAGGCCCTTCTTGCGGACCAGTCCCTTGGAGCGAAGTGCCTCGGGATCGATGGTCGTGCCGTCGAACGCCTCGAGGATGTCCAGGTTCACCACGTTGTAGGTGATCTTGTTCGGGTTGCGGAACCCCGGGAGCTTGGGAAGGCGCATGTGCAGGGGCATCTGACCGCCCTCGTAGCCTGCGGGAACCTGTCCACGAGCCTTGTCGCCCTTGGTGCCTCGGCCGGCGGTCTTGCCGCGGCGTCCGGCGCGGCCGCGTCCTACGCGGATGCGGTCCTTCTTAGACCCGGGGGCCGGCTGTAGATCGTGAAGTTTCAACTTACTTTCCTTCCAACTTTTCGACGGTCACCAGGTGACGGACCTTGTGGACCATCCCCAGCACCGACGGACTGTCGGTGTGTTCCACCGTGTCACGCATGCGATGAAGACCCAGAGCCTTCAGCGTCCTGCCCTGATCCTTCGGCAGAGACACCGGGCTTTTGGTCTGGGTGACCTTGATCTGACCCATTACTGTACCGGCCCTGTTGAATGCGTCCCGGCCGGGGTGGGCGCGGCCACCTCGTACAGGTAGCGGGGCGAAACCTGGTCGATGGTCTTGCCGCGGCGGATGGCTACATCCTCCGGGCGCTCCAGCTTGCGCAGGCCGTCCATGGTGGCGTTGACGATGTTGATCTTGTTGGCCGATCCCAGCGACTTGCTCAGGATGTCCTTGATGCCCGCCGCCTCGACAACCGCACGCACCGGACCTCCGGCAATCACGCCGGTACCGGGGGATGCGGGCTTGAGGAGGACGCGGGCGCCCGAGGACTCACCGATCACCATGTGCGGAATTGTTCCGCCGACCATGGGGACGCTGAACATCGTCCGGCGAGCAAGCTCGGAAGCCTTCTGGATCGATGCGGGAACCTCACGGGCCTTGCCCTTGCCGGCGCCTACCCGGCCGTTGCCGTCGCCGACAACCACCAGAGCACTGAACGAGAACCTACGGCCGCCCTTGACCACCTTGGCCACACGGCGGGGACGTCCAACGATCCGCTCGATGAACCCGCTGTTGCGGTCGTCCTGACGGGGGCCTGAGTCGCGGCGTCCGCCGGGCCTGCCGGGTCCGCCGGGTCCGCCCGGGCCGCGTCCTGCGCCGCCGGGTCCTCCCGGACCGCGGCCGCCGGGCCCACCGGGGCCACGCCCACCGGGACCGCCGGGACCTCTACCTCGGGCGCCGCCGGGTCCTCCCGGACGGGCTGCTCCTCCTGGTGCGTTTGGTCCTGGCATCAGAATTGCAGTCCTTTCTCTCTGGCACCGTCCGCCAGCGCCTTGACCTTCCCATGGAACTTGAAACCGCCGCGGTCGAAGACCACGGAGCTTACCCCGGCTGCGACCGCCCGCTCGGCGACGGTTGCGCCGATCTTGGCCGCACCCTCCACCGTGTTGGCGGCGCCGATGGTGGCGTCCTTGGTCGACGCCGAAGCCAGCGTCTTGCCGTTCAGGTCGTCGATCAGCTGCACGGAAATGTGTTTGTTGCTCCGGAAGACGGCCAGACGAGGACGCTCGGCGGTACCCGAAATCTTCTTCCGGATCCTGGTGTGCCTCTTACGACGTTGTGCGCTAGAAGTTTTCACTTGGACGTCTTCCCTGCCTTCTTCCGAATGACCTCACCGGCGTAGCGGACACCCTTCTGCTTGTAGGGGTCCGGCTTGCGCTTGGCTCGGATGTTTGCTGCGATCTGTCCGACCAGCTCCTTGTCCGCTCCCCGGACCGTGATACGGGTGGGGGTGGGGACCTCAAAGGTGATGCCGGGGGGAGTTGCTACAACCACCGGGTGCGAGTACCCCAGCTGCAGCTCCAGCGTGTCGCCCTTGAGCGCGCACCGGTAGCCGACGCCGTGGATCTCCAGATTCTTGGTGAACTCCTCGGTCACGCCCTGGACCAGGTTCGCAATCAGCGTCCGGGTCAGCCCGTGCAGCGAGCGGTGCTCGCCGGACTCCGTCGGACGGGTAACCGTGATGGTGTCGCCGTCCCGGGAAACCACGATGTCCTTGGGTAGGGCGCGCTCGAGCGTGCCCTTGGGGCCCTTCACCCGGACAAACTGGGGCTCCAGGGTGACATCCACCCCGGCGGGAACCGTGATCGGCTCTTTTCCGATTCTGCTCATCTAACTCTTCTCTCTACCAGATGTGAGCGACGACTTCGCCGCCCAGCTTGCGTTGCGCCGCCTTGCGCCCGGTCATGAGACCGGCCGAGGTGGAGACGATTGCGACCCCCAGGCCGCCGAGCACCTTGGGGAGCTTGCCGGCCTTGGCGTAGACCCGAAGGCCCGGCTTGGAGATCCGCTTGATGCCGTGGATGGTCTTGGACCGGTCGTGCTGGTACTTGAGGGTAACCCGGATGATGTTGCCGGGAGGATCCTCGACGGTCTCGAAGTCCTCGATGTAGCCCTCGTCCTTCAAGATTGCGATGATGGCGAGCTTCTGCTTGGAGGCGGGGATGTCCACGGTGTCGTGGGACGCCGTGTTGGCGTTGCGAATCCTCGCCAGCATGTCTGCAATTGGATCGGTCATTGTCATATCTAGATCACCAACTCGATTTCGTGATGCCGGGAAGCTCGCCCTTGTGGGCCAGGTCGCGCACACAGATCCGGCACATCCCGAACTTGCGGATGTACGCACGGGGCCGGCCGCATCTACGGCAGCGGTAGTAGTTCCGCACCTTGAACTTAGCCGGCCGGGAGGCCTTGACCACAAGTGATTTTTTAGCCATTACCTATTTACCCCTGAACTTTTTTGAACGGGAAACCAAAGGCATCCAGTAGGGCCCTGCCTCCCTCGTTATCCGTGGCGGTGGTGACGATGGAGATGTCCATGCCCCGGATCTTCATGATCTTGTCGAAGTCGATCTCGGGAAAGATCGTCTGGTCGGTTACTCCGAAGGTGTAGTTACCCCGGCCGTCGAAGCCCTTGGTGGGCAGACCCCGAAAGTCCCGGATCCTCGGGATGGCCAGGGTGATCAGGCGGTCGAGAAACTCCCACGCCTTGGCGCCCCGAAGAGTCACCTTCGCTCCAATGTTAACGCCCTCACGCAGCTTGAAGTTTGAGATGGCCTTGCGGGCTTTGATGGTCAGCGGCTTCTGGCCGGTGATGACCATGAGGTCGGCGATCGCTCCGTCCATTGCCTTGGGCTCCTGCAGCACGTCGCCGACGCCCATGTTGACGACGATCTTCTCCAGGCGCGGCACGGCCATGATGTTCACGCCGAGCTTCTCGGCAAGCGCAGGACGGACCTCTTCGTCGTACTGCACCTTCAGGCGGGGGATGTACCCGTTGTTATCAGCCATTGCTAACCCAGCTCCGTCTCACACTTGACGCACACGCGTACCTTGGTCCCGTCGGGATCTACCTTGATGCGGCTGCGGACCGGCCCGTCGTTGGGGCAGATCAACGCCACGTTGCTCAGGTTGACCGGTGCCTCCTTGACCACGATGCCGCCTTCCTGGCCCTGTCGGCCGGTGGCGGGGCGGACCTTCTCGTGCCGCTTCACCTTGTTGATGCCCTGCACCAGGACGCGGTTGGCTGCCGGGTAGACCGCAATTACGTTGCCGGTCTTCCCTGCATCCTTACCGGTCGTGACGTGCACCCGGTCTCCCTTGCGAATCCTGGCCATTTAGAGCACCTCCGGTGATGATTTGAGAACGTCGTCCCCTACGGTGCTCAGGCCGCTAGCTGCGAACAACATCTAGAGCACCTCCGGGGCGAGCGAAATGATCTTCATGAACTTACGGTCCCTCAGCTCACGGGCCACCGGTCCAAAGACGCGGGTCCCGCGGGGGTTGCGCTGCTCGTTGATGATCACCACTGCGTTCTGGTCGAACTTGATGTAGCTGCCGTCCGGGCGCCGCTTCTCTTTGGCGGTCCGTACGACAACACACTTGACTACGTCTCCGCGCTTGACCTGCTGGTTAGGCAGGGCGTCTTTGACCGTCGCGACCACGATGTCACCCACCGACGCATAGCGCCTGCGGGATCCACCGAGGACCTTGATGATCAGGACCTCGCGGGCGCCGGTGTTGTCGGCGACCTTACATCTGCTCTCGGCCTGAATCACTTGGCGCGCTCCACAACTTCAACGATTCTCCAGCGCTTGGTCTTGGAAAGCGGCCGGGTCTCGGAGATGAGGACCTTGTCGCCAACGTTGGCGTCGTTTGCCTCGTCGTGGGCGTACAGCTTGACGTTGCGCTTGTAGATCTTCGAGTACAGCGGGTGACGCACCGTTTGAATGGTGTTCACCACTACCGTCTTGTCCATCTTCGCGCTCACGACAAAACCGGTTCTCGTTTTGCGTTGCGGCCGTTCTTCAGCCATCAATCTTCTCCATCTGCGTCGTCACTCTTGGCAGCCTTCTTGCTCTTGGCCTTGCCCTCTTTGGCCTCTTTGGCCTCTTTTTCCTTCTTGGGCTTGGCCTTCGCAACCTTCTGCGGCTTGGGCTCGATCTCAATCCCCAGCTCGCGCTCGTGCACCAGGGTGTTGATCCGGGCGATCTCCCGCTTGATCTGCTTGATCTGCGCGAAGTTCTCCAGCTGGCCGGTGGCGTTTTGGAAGCGAAGGTTGAAGAACTCCTCCTTCACCTCGTCCAGGCGCTCGGTCAGGTCGTCGGAGCTCAGCTCTCGCAAGGCGTCTACGTTCATACTCCCTGCCCCTGGCTCTCCCGGGTAACAAACTTGCACTTGATCGGAAGCTTGTGGCCGGCAAGCCGCATGGCTTCCTTCGCCACGTCCTCCGGAACCCCGGTCAACTCGAACATGACCCGGCCGGGCTTGACCACCGCGACCCATCCCTCGGGGTTGCCCTTACCGGAACCCATCCGGGTCTCGGCGGGCTTCTTGGTGTAGGGCTTGTCCGGGAAGATGTTGATCCACACCCGGCCGCCACGCTTGACGTGCCTGGTGATGGCCACACGAGCCGACTCGATCTGACGGTTGGTGATCCATGCCGCCTCCAGCGCCTGCAAACCGTAGTCACCGAAGTTCAGCGTGGTGCCGCCCTTCGAAAACCCACGGCGCCGGCCGCGGTGCACCTTGCGGTGCTTAACCCTGCGGGGAGAAAGCATTAGGAGGCACCTCCAGACGGAGTTTCAGGCTTTTCTGCCGGAGGAGCTTCGGTTACCGATTCCGGTGAAGTGGTCGGAGCCGGGGTCTCTGCGGGCGGAGTCTGAGCTTCTGCGGGAGCCGGAGCCGCCGCTGCGGGAGCCGGAGCTTCTGCAGGAGCAGCCTGAGCCTCTGCGGGCGGAGCCGCCGGGGCGCCGGGGACCGGAGCGTCCGGAGCGAACGAATGGGTCTGGGTCAGCATGCCGCTGGGCTGGGGTGACCGTGCCAGGTTGGGCTGACGCTGGCTTCCGCCACCGCCGCCGCCTCCACCACGGTTGCCGCCTCCGCCGCGGGGACCGCGGCCGCCGCCGCGCCCGCCGGAGGGAGGTGCCGCCGCAGCTGCCGCCGCGGGAGCAGGAACCCGGATACCGCCGCGCTGCACAATGACCTCACCTTTGTAGATCCAGACCTTGACGCCGATCTGCCCTGCGGCGGTTGCCGCTTCACTAAAGCCGTAGTCGATGTCCGCCCGCAGCGTGTGCAGGGGCACCTTGCCCTCGTGGTAACCCTCACGCCGGCTCATCTCGGTGCCGCCGAGGCGGCCGGAGGTCTGAACCTTGACGCCCAGGGCGCCGGCCTTCATCGCAGTGTTGACCGCCTTGCGCATGGCACGGCGGAACGACACCCGGGAGCTGAGCTGCTCGGCGATGGCCTGGCTCAGAAGCTGGGCGTCGGCGTCGGGGGTCTTGACCTCGACGATGTCCAGGTTGACCTGAACGTTGACGTCCTTGCCGGTCTGGGCCCGGGCTGCTTTGGACTCGATCTTTTCCAGGTAGCCGCGGATCTCGTCGGCCTGGGCGCCGCGCCGGCCGATGACGATGCCCGGGCGTGCGGTGTGAACCGTCACCCGAACCCGCTCACGGGTGCGCTCGATCTCCAGGCGGCCGATGGCTGCGTGCGGAAGCAAATTCTTGAGGTAGTGCCGGATTTTGGCATCCTGCTCTACGTAGTCCCGGTACTGGGCACCGTCGGCAAACCAGCGCGACTTCCAGTCGGTGGTGATTCCGAGCCTAAGCCCGTACGGATGTACCTTCTGACCCATCAGTTACCTTCTTTTTTGGTCTTGGTGGAGCTCTTTGCAGGCTCCGCTTTTGCGGTGCTCGCCTTCGCAGCCGAGCCGCTTGCCTTCTTTTCAGAAGGAGTCGCCTTAGCTTTTGCAGCCCCCGGCTTCTCCTCGGCAGACTTGACCTTTGCCTTGGGATCCGGCTTCGGCTTGGAGCCGCCCTTTGACTGGGCGCTGCCCTTGTCGGTGGCGTCGGACTTGCCGCCGCCTTTTGGAGTAGCAGGCTTGGTTGCGCCCTTGGTCGCCCGCCGGGGCTTCTCGACGACTTCGCCGACCCTGCGCTCCAACTCCAGCTGGATGTGCGAGGTCCGCTTGCGGATCCGAAAGCCCCTGCCCTGCGCCCGGGGACGGAACCGCTTGATGGTCACGCCCTCGTCCGCACTTACAAACCTAACG
>JAJCYF010000242.1 GCA_029263035.1 Actinomycetes bacterium | reverse complement strand
CCAGCGCCTTGTCGACCTGGATGTTTGCCAGGTCGGCCGTCGTGGCACCGCCGACGCCCACCACCTCCAGCTCGACGTGGAACCGGTCGCTCAGCCGGGTCGCCAGCAGCCAGGGGTAGGAGTTCTCCGGCGTGGTGCCGACCCCGACCGACGTGCTGTCGCCCAGCACCACGAACCTGAGGCGCGGAAGGGAGGGATCCCCGAACTCACCGCTGACCGGCTGCTCGGGGTCGTTGAGCGGGTAGTCGCGGGTATAGGCGTAGATCCCCTCTCCGGCCAGCAGCAGGAAGATGCCTAGAAGGGCGAAACCGGCGAATTTGAGAGTTTTACGCAGAGCCCGGGGCACTAAAGGGGCTTGAGACCGACCACCTCAACCGTGAAGCTGCCTCTGGGGGCCTCCACGGTAGCGGTATCGCCGACCTTCTTGCCGGCCAGCGCCTTGCCCATCGGAGACGAGGGGGTGACCGTGCTGCACCCGTCGACCTTCTCCTCCATCGAGTCGGCGATCAGGTAATTCTCGGTGCCGAACTTGTCCTTGACGGTCACGATGATGCCGGAGCCCACCTCGTCGGCGTTGGTCGAGACCTCCCGGACCACCGCCCGGTCGATGGTGTACTCGAGCTGGCGGATGCGGGCCTCCATCAGGCCCTGGGCATCCTTGGCGGCGTGGTACTCGGCATTTTCCTTGAGGTCGCCCAGCTCACGGGCTCTCAGAAGGCGGACGCTCATCTCTTCCCGGCCGGGGCCGGTCAGCTGCTCCAGTTCCTCCTTGAGCTTGTCCAGAGTCTGGGGGCTGACGTAGATATCTTCGGGCTGATTCATCCAACTAGTATCCGTTGCTTCGCCGAAGACTGCGAGAACCCGGCCTTAAGGACCGGTGATCCGGTCCCGGTCGTTGACGTCCTGCGGCCGGCTATCCGCCTGCTCATCGGGCTCGACGGTTACCGTGCGGGCCTTCACATTCCGGCTGCGGTTGCGCACCAGCCCCAGCGGGATGAGGAAGGGAAACCTCTTGGCTACCAGCCAGCCGCCGCTCTTCATCACTACCCGCCGAACGCCCGCCCGGCTTACCGGGATCAGCAGCGCCAGACCGAGCACGTCGGTCAGGAATCCGGGGGTCAGCAGCAGGGCGGCGCCGAACAGCACCAGCACCCCGTCGACCGCCTCTGCCGAGGGGACCTCCCCCCGGGACAGTGCGCTCCGGAACCGGGTCCACACCGCCAGGCCTTCCCGCTTGGCGAGAATTCCTCCGGCGATGCTCATCAGGATCAGCAGGAGGATAGTGGGGAAGGCGCCGATCTGCTGCCCCACCTGGATCAGGATCCAGATCTCGATGAGCGGGACGATCAGAAAGAGGAAAGCCAAAATGAACGGCATCGTCCTCTAAGACTACCCCCGATGCGGCCGGTTCAAGCCGGAAGTGGTCCCTTGTTTCAGTCGAACGTATGTTCTATTCTGGGTCGATGCGCTGGGACAGTCAGCTTCTGGAGGCGCCCCCGGGGGAGACGGCAAAACTCCCCCTCTTCGGGGAGGACGCGGTGGTGCGCCGCTTCAATACCCCCGAGTTCAAGGGGATGACCTTCTACGAGGTGCGGTCCAAGAGCATCATCAACCACGTCAAAGCCAACAACATGGGCTTCAGTTGGACCATCAACCCGTACCGGGGCTGCTCCCATGCCTGCTCCTACTGCATGGCCGGCGACACGCCCATTCTCATGGCCGATGGGAGGTCGAAGCCGCTGTCTGAGGTCCGGCCCGGGGACCGTGTGCTCGGTACGGTAAGCCAAGGCCGGTACCGGCGGTACGTCGAAACCCCCGTTCTAGACCATTGGTCTACCACGAAAGCCGCTTACCGGATAACCCTCGAGGACGGGACCGAGCTGATAGCGAGCGCCGACCATCGGTTCTTGACCAACCGCGGATGGAAGTACGTTACCGGCTCCATGCACGGTCCCCTGACCCGGCCCTACCTCACACTGGGTGACGAAATGGTGGGGACGAGTTTGACGGCGATGACGGCCGCCGCAAGTGCCGACTACCGAGTGAAAGGAATCGAGGCGCTTGGCCTCGACGTACCGATGTTCGATATCACCACGGGGACCGGGGACTTCATCGCCAACGGGATCGTGAGCCACAACTGCTTTGCTCGGCCTACACATACCTATCTCGATCTGAACGCCGGGGTGGACTTCGAGACCAAGATCGTCGTAAAGGTCAACGCGGTCGAACTACTCCGGCGGGAGCTTCGCAAGCCGTCGTGGACGGGCGAGCACATCGCCATGGGGACCAACACCGACAACTACCAGCGGGCGGAGGGCCGCTACCGGCTGATGCGGGGGATCCTCACCGAGCTGAACGCCAACCGCAACCCGTACTCGATCCTCACCAAGTCAACTCTCATCCAGCGGGACCTGGACCTGCTGGTCGAGGGAGCCGCGGTCACCGAGGTCTCGGCCAGCTTCTCGGTGGGGACGGTGGACGAGGAGGTGTGGCGCAAGACCGAGCCCGGAACCCCGCACCCGATGAAACGACTGGAGGTCCTGAGCAAGCTGAACCGGGCCGGGATTCCGTGCGGCATCCTCATGGCGCCCATCCTGCCCGGCATCTCCGACTCACCCGAACAGCTCGCCGCCACCGTGAGGGCTGCCGCCGATGCGGGCGCAGTCAACATCACCCCGCTGATCCTGCACCTGCGGCCCGGGGTCAAGGAGGAGTTCCTGCCCTGGCTGGAGGCCGAGTACCCCGAGCTGCTCGGGGAGTATCGAAGGATGTACCGGGGGAGCAACGCGCCGAAATCGGTGGCCGAGCCGATACAAAAGGCGGTCTACGCCCTAAAGGACCGCCACGGGCCTAAAACCGGTCCCCGGCACCGTCAGCCGAAAAAGCCGGTCAAAACCCCCGACCCCCAACCGGAGGTCGAGCAGATGTCGCTGGACTTCGGGCAGGAGCCGGTCCGCAAAGCGCCGAAATGGGTTGCCGGCTCAGTCGAGAAATAAATGAGGCGCCCCGAAGGGCGCCTCATTTGATTGTCATCCTCCCCCGAACCGCGCAAGGCGGCTCGGGGGAGGGACGTTTGTCTCAGGCTTCCCGGTCCAGCGGGAGCTGAGTCAGACCGCCGGCGTTGGAGCGGGGCGGCTGAAAATCGTAGATCTTGCAGGAAGTGGTCTCCCACTCGGGACGGTTGGAAAAGGCTGCGTTCTCCTCCAGCTCGGGATCGCCCCAAAGGCGCTCCTCACTGAGGCCGGCCTTAAAATCGCGGACCAATGTCCAGACGAAAAATGCTGCCGGTATCGCTAGCGCTACTTGAATCCAGGTCATTACCTTGGCCTCCGCAATGCTTTGAGATGCTGAATTTTTCTCGTTGTGTATTTACAAACACCGCCAGAAGCCTTAGTGGGGTACAAGCGGCGCAACTTTTTCGACTTCTAATTACTTAAATAGTTACGCGCGATGCTTTATTCCGGGAAATGTCCCCCGCAGACCGCTTTTATGGTGTTCGATCTATCAATGGCCAACCCCGGCGGTCCCAACGCGATTGAAGGAGTCCCTTCTGCAGCGCGCCGAGAGCACCCGGACAAGATGAGCGAGTCGCTCGCCCGGCCGGAGCATGAAGCTCTGGCGCGGATCGCCTACGGCATAGCCACGCAGATCCTGAAGGACCACTCGGAGGCCATGGACGTTGCAAGCGAAACGATGATCACGCTCCTGGCCCGCTTCGAGCCGCCCTCCAACAACGAGAGCTACGTGACCACCGTGGCCAAAAACCTGGCGAAGAACAAGCTCCGGGGCCTCAACCGCCAGCGCAAGCGCCTTCAGTGGTGGACCGACCAGCGGCCGGAGCGAGACGGACACGACCCGGACCGGCTCCTTTCGCGGCTGGTTATCGAGGAGGCGGTAAAGACGCTCCCCAAGCGCCAGCGCGAGGCCATCACCTACTGCTACCTGGAGGGAATGGACCGCAGCTCGGCCGCCCGACGGATGGGGGTGGAGGTCGCATCGGTTAAGACCCACCTCAAGCGAGCCTTTCGTGCCCTGCGCGAAGACCTCTCCGACAGCGCGGAGGAACTTCGATGAGCGATCAGCAGATCACCCCGGAGTTCGATAACGGCTTTTGGGCTTCGGTCGACGCACGCGTTGACCGGGTTCGCAGCTACACCAGGGAGGAACTGGCCGGCGCCGAGCAGGCACTGCTGGCCGAGCAGGTCGAGGCTGAGGTCGTCCCGGTGTTCCCCAGCCCGTTCTGGACCCGGGTCAACAAGCGCGCCGCCGGAGTGCGAACCATGGCGCTTGACGAGCTGGCCGACGCCGAGGAGCGCCTCATCAACGCACCCGAGGGCCGGCGTGCACCGCGCCGCCTCCCCGCTCCCCTGCCGGCCATCTTCCGCCGTATCCCCCGGCCGCGAGCCATCGGCCTTGGGCTGCGCGCCCGGACCAACACCATCGGTTTTGTCACCGCCGTCCTTGCGATCCTGCTCGTGTTGCCCCAGGTGGCGCCCATCTCCAGCCTTGCCGACATCGGGAACCCCCGCGGACCGCTGGCGACCTTCTTCTCGGCCGACCCGGGCGATGAGCCGTCCACCTCTGCCCAGTCCGCGGACGAAGAGTCGGGCGCAACCGGGTCGCCGGCCTCCGGCGGCTCCGGCGGCGGAAGCGGGGGCAGAGGTTCAGCCGCCTCCCCCAGGAACACATCTACCCCGCGCCCCTCGGGATCGGGCCAGTCGGGAGCCGCTGGAGAGGCTGCGGCAAGCGCCAGTGCAACGGCAACCCCGGGAGCCGCCGGGACCGCTACCGCGGGTGCAACGGGGAACGGCGAAGCCGCCTCCTCTGCCGCCGGCGTTGCGGGGACATCCGTTAAACCGGCTGCGCCGTCCAATCTGGTGTTGACCGCCATCGACGACACATCGGTTCGGCTTAGGTGGAGGGACCGGTCGGAGAACGAAGCCGGTTTTGTCATCGAACGCAGCGGCGACCCGGCCGAGCGGCGCAACGCCGACCCCAATCAAAAGAGCTTCATCTGGCGGGGCCTGGCTCCCAACTCCGAGGCCTGTTTTAAGGTCCGTGCCCACAACGACGGTGGGGCGTCCTCCTGGCTGCCTGAGGATTACCGGTGTGTCAGAACCTACGAGTCTCAGCCGGCCGGAGGGCCGGTGGTCCTCGAGCCCCTGGCCTGCACCAACGAGGGGACCCTTCCGTCCCTGGCCGATGTCCAGGAAACTCAGATCACCTTCAACAACCAGACCGGGCGGGCGGTGAAGCTGTTCGAGCTGGGGCAGGAGGGAGTCAGGGACCTGACTCCAGAGCGCCTGGAGCCGGGCGCCTCAACCACGGTCAATACATTCCTGGGCAACCCGTTTGTAGTGGCGGGCGACGATGAGGCCGCCGCTTGCATGGCGATCTATCTGGGCCGCAGCTGGACCTCGGTGGCCAACATCACCGAACCCGCCTAAACCCGCCTAAGGCGTGGTCAGGCTCCCGGCCGGATAAAACGAACCCGGACCTTGCAGTCCAGCAGGAACTCCTTCACCAGCTCGGCTGCGCCGTCCTCGGTAAACGGAGCCACCACCTCCCGCAGCCCTGAGTTGGCTATCAGCTTGGCGCACTCCAGGCAGGGCGGGCCCGTGATGTACAGGGTTGCGCCGTCCCGCTGATGCGGATCGGCGTACAGGATTGCATTGGCCTCCGCATGCAGCCCCAGGCAGGGCTCGCCGGCGTTACCGGTCCGTCCCCGGGGGCATCCTCCCTCCCCGCAGTTGGCGTGACCGGACGGGGTGCCGTTGTAGCCGGTCGACCTGACGTGGCGGTTGGAAACGATCACCGCCCCGTGCCGGTGCTGGGTGCAACTGGAACGGGTCGCCGCCTGGCGCGCGAGGTCGAGGAAGTAGGTATCCCAGTCGGTGGGTGGCTTGGCCTTGGGCATCTGCGCGACATCATGCCAGAAACGACAAAGCCCTTGCCCGTCCCGGCCGGAGGCTACTTGCTGCATCCGGGGACAAAATGGGGGAATTCCCAAGAAATAAAGGGAGCTATCCCCCTAGGCTGCGGGGCGCCATGGGGTTAACGTTCGGATAGGTATTGCGGAAGCCGAACAAGGTGGTCGATCACTCCGATGCATGAGGCCCACGAAGACGAGGTCGTCCCCTTTCAGGCGGGCGACGGGCTGGAGTGCAACCTCGTTCACGTGCGCGGCGAACGTGCCCCCGGCCGGGGTCCGGTGATCCTGGTACACGGGGCGGGGGTCCGGGGCAACATCTTCCGGGCCCCGGTGGAGACCACCCTGGTCGACATGCTCCTGGAGGACGGCTACGACGTTTGGCTCGAGAACTGGCGGGCCTCGATCGATCTTCCTCCGAATGAGTGGACCCTGGACCAGGCGGCGATGTACGACCACCCGGCGGCGGTGCGAACGGTGGCCCAGGCAACCGGGACCGATGAGATCAAGGCCGTGATCCACTGCCAGGGGTCCACCAGCTTCATGATGTCTGCGGTCGCCGGGCTGGTCCCGGAGGTCAAGACCATCGTGAGCAACGCGGTGTCGCTTCACCCGGTCATCCCCGGGTTCTCCAAGTTCAAGATCCGGGCGGTGGCGCCGGTGGTCGCCCGGATCACCCGTTACATGGACCCTCGGTGGGGGCTCGATCCTCCCACCACGTTCGCCCGCCTCCTCAACCGGTTCGTCTCCCTGACCCACCGTGAGTGCAACAACCCGGTCTGCAAGTGGGTGAGCTTCACCTACGGAACCGGCTGGCCGGCGTTGTGGTCGCACGAGCAACTGAACGACGAGACCCACGAGTGGCTGAAGGAGGAGTTCGGCCACGTCCCGCTGACCTTCTTCCACCAGATGGCCCGCTGCGTGGTTGAGGGGCATCTGGTGTCCGAGGCGAGCTACGGCCAACTGCCGGAGAGCTTCGTCGCCTCACCGCCCCAGACCGACGCCCGCTTTGCCTTCCTGGCGGGCGATAAGAACCTGTGCTTTTTGCCGGAGAGCCAGCAGCGGACCTTCGACTACTTCAACTCCCACCGGAGCGGCTACCACACCTTCCACCTGGCGCCCGACTACGGGCACCTGGACATGTTCATGGGGAAAAACGCGGCCCGCGACGTATTTCCCTGGATCCTAAAGGAGCTTCAGGCGTGAGAATCCCCAGGCGCATCAAGCAGCAGACCGGCCGCCACTCGCTGGTCGACGGCATCGGGTTCACCCTGCCGGTCAACTCGGACAAAACCCCGGCGCTCATGGCGGCCTTTGCCATCGATCCGGAGAGGGCCAAGGACCTGCTTCAGGGCAACGAGGTGTGGCCCCTTCGGGCCTGGAAGAACGCAGTGCTGATGATCACGGTCGTCGACTACCGGTCTACCGACATCGGCAAGTACATCGAGTTTTCGATCGCCATCGGCTGCACCCACGGCGCCCGGCCGGCTCCCCGGCTGCTACCGCTGTTGCTCCAGAAACATTATGGGTTCGGCCAGTACGTGATCGACCTGCCGGTCTCCACCGAGGTCTCGGTCAAGGGCGGCAAGGGAATCTGGGGGATGCCCAAACATCAGGCCAACCTCAGCTTCGAGATCGGCGAAAAACAGGTGGCCAGCCAGTACGACCTGGACGGGCAGCTGGTCATGCGTATAGAGATCGGCCGGCCCAAGCACGACAACTTCCCCATCGCCACCGGCGCGGCGAACTACTGCGCCTTCCGCGGGATGCTGATGAAGTCCTATGTCTACTTCAAGGGCCGGGCCGGGTTCCGGGCGGGGCCGGCAGCCAGCGCCCGCCTCTACCTGGGAGACCATCCCCGGATCCAGCCGCTGAAGGCACTGGGGATCAGCGACAAGCCCATGTTCGTCGCCTACATCTCCGAGTCCCAGGGCATCCTGGACGACTACTTCGAAAACTGGTTCCTGTCCTTCGATACCCCGCCGGCCGAGGCCCCCGAGGGGCTGGAGAGTGTGGTCAACCTGGGGCTTTCGGAGGAGTGGCTGGCCCCTCCCACCGCTCCCTACAGCGATGAGCCCACGGTGGCCGAGGGTGCGGGACTCAATGAATGAGACCCTGGTGGTCCTCAACAACGCCCTCCTGCTCATGTGTACGTCGATGTACTTCGGAACCGGTTGGTCGCTGGTCCTGTTCTCATTCCCCGGCGCATCCAGCCTGACCGTGGACAACTACTACCCGCAGTTCGTGCCCCAGGTGAAGGCGGCCACCCGGTTCTTCACCTACATGACGATGGTGATGATCGCGACCTCGATCATCATGCTCACCGCCGAGTGGGGAGAACCGTTGATGTGGGTCCCCATTGTGGTGCTGGCCGGCGTCCTGACCGCCACCGGGCTGACGATGAAGTTCATCGTCCCCTACAACAAGGTCATGGAGGCAGGGATCACCGATCCGGTGGTCCTGCAGGACACCCTGTCCCGGTGGATGCGGCTCAACGTAATACGGGTCACTCTCTGGACGGTCCAGTGGCTTGCAATGGCCTCGTGGTTCGTGATCGAGGTTGTGAGATGACCAACGCCCGCCTCAAAACGGTCCTCCGGGCGATAGCGGCCATCACCATGGTCTCCGGAGCAGCCCAGCTGGTACTCCCCGGCTTCGTCCTGGACCTGCTTGCAGCCGAGAGCACCGCCTCCACCCGGCACTTCTTTGCCATCGTCGGAATGTTCATGTTCCTTTTCGGCGGCATGCTCCTCCACGGGCTCAGGGTGTCCAACCGGCCCGATGTGATCCTGCTCTGGGCGAGCCTGCAGAAGTTCGGGGCGGCGGCGGCGGTGGGGATCGGCGTGGGCCGGGGCGTGTTTTCGTCCCTCGCCCTGCTGGTGGCCGGCTTTGACCTGCTGTCCGGCCTGCTGATCTTCTGGTACCGGGAAAAGTCAGCCCGGCAATGACCAGGGTCCACGGAGCGGCGGGCGCGTCGGACGGCCCCCGCCGCTCCCTGCTGCTGGCCGGCGGCGGCATGAGGGTCGCCTACCAGGCCGGCGTGATCCGCGCCCTGCTGGAGGAGGGGCTCACCTTTGCCCACGCCGACGGGACTTCGGGCGGAATCATGAATCTGGCCATGCTGCTCTCGGGACTCACGCCCGACGAGATCTGCGAACGGTGGAGGACCCTGGACGTCAAGGCCTTCTCCTCCTTGCTGCCCCTCAAGGAGTACCTCAAATTGCCTTCGGCGATGGCCATGGCGGACGCCGACGGCATCCGGGACAAGGTCTTCCCCCACCTGGGGATCGACCCGGAGCGCATCCGGGAGGCGGAGGGTATCCAGGGCACCTTCAACGTCTGCAATTACACCTCCAAGGCCAACGAGGCCATCCCCCACCAGCAAATCGACGAGGACTATCTGGTGGCCTCGATCACGCTGCCGGTGATCATGCCGCCGGTGCCGATCGGGGACTCGCTGTACGTCGACTCGGTGTGGATCAAGGACACCAACGTTTCGGAGGCGATCCGGCGCGGGGCGGAGGAGATCTGGCTGATCTGGTGCATCGGCAACCACACCGAGTACCGGCCGGGCATCTTCGAGCAGTACGTCCACATGATCGAGATGAGCGCCAACGGCGTGCTGAACGAGGAGCTTCGCTGGCTGGGCGAGGTGAACGAGCGGATCCTGGCCGGTGAGCCGGTCGGGGGCCGGAAATCGCCGATACGGCTCCACGTGATCCGTCCCGAGTTCCCGCTCCCGCTGGACCCGGACTACTTCCTGGGACGGATCGACGGTAAAACCCTGGTGGCGATGGGCTACCGGGACGCCAAACGTTACCTGGCCGGCCGGGTGCCCGACGGCGTGCCGCCCGGCCCCGGGGCCACCCGGATGAAGATCCCGCTGCCCGGCATCGCATTCCGGGAGACCATGAGCGGACCGTTCGTGCTGGGGGAGACCGACCCCGGACGGGCCGGGGAAGGGCCCCCGATGTCCCTGCACGCCGCGGTGGAGATCCACGACCTGGAGCGGTTTCTGGCCGACCCGGACGACACCGCGACGCTGGCCGGGCATATCGAGTACGCCCCCTTCGGGGGTTACGTCCCGGCCCGGACCGGGGTCTTCAACCTGTTCTCCCCGGGGGAGGACTCCCGGGTCAAGCTGATGGTGTACGAGGCCGGATTCGAGCACGAAGGGCGGGACTACTACCTGACGGGCCAGAAGCACGTCCGCAACGACCCCGGCTTCGACCTGTGGGAGGACACCACCACCCTCTACGCCACGCTCCACGAGGGCTCGTCCCGCGACGGCCCGGTGGCCGGTACCGGGATCCTCCGGCTGGACATGGGGCAGTTCCTCAAGATGCTGCCTACCGTGCGGGCCACCTTCGCCGGGGCGGCGACCGACCAGGCAAAGCTCATCGCCCGCTTCGGCCGGTTCTTCCTGGGCTCGTTGTGGAAGCAGTACGGGCCGGGCTGAAGCCACCCGGATGCGGTTGATCCGGCGGGCTGGTACCGTCGAAAGATGAGCCAGCTTTCGGACCTGCTGCTGTCGTGCTGGGTAGTGGAGGCCGCCCGGTCGGCGGTCATGGCCAGCCGGGGACAGGATGAGGCCGCGGTGCAGACTGCCGCCCGCGCCCGGCTCCTCGCCGCCGCCTGCCACAACGAGGGCGTGCGCATCGTCCCCAACTACGCCACCCGCCACTCCGAGTTCCTGGGTCAGGTGGCCGGAGACGACGAGCAGATGGGGGCTCTGGGGATGATCTTCCTGCAGCGGCTGGGCGCCTACATCGACGCTCACACCGGGCTCCTGTTGAACGATGCCGACCACGACAAGCTGGTCGAGTTCGGGCAGACCGAGCTGGACGAGGTCAACATGGCGCTGATGTCGGGCAGGCTTCTTCCCCCTCCCCCGGCCGAGTGGCCGGCGGCCGAGGAGCGCAGGGCGCCCGGCGAGGTGCTGGCCCGCTTCGGCATCCTGGGCGACCCCCACGTGGGGCTGACCGAAACCAACGAGTCCCTGGTCACCGCCCTGGAGCACATGGCCGCCGGCGGGGCGGACTTCGTGGTGGCCAACGGCGACCTGACCCGCAACGGTGAGACCGAACATTTCCACCTGGCCCGCAAGATCTTCGACCAGGCCAAGCTCGATGTGATGGTGACCCTCGGCAACCACGACCTTTGGGCCGGCGAGGGCGACGTCTCGCTCGGCATGGAGCGGTTCCAGGCCGCGTTCGACGGCAAACCCTACGGTGAGCGAACGCACAACGGCGTGAGGGTCATCCTCATCAACTCGGCCGACCCCCGCCGCTCACCCTTTCCGCCGTTCGACATGATGCAGGGGGAGTTCAAGGACGCCCCTCCCCAGACCGTCCCCGGCGGCACCTTCTCGAACGAGACCGTGAAGTGGCTGCGGACGCTTCAGCCCGCCGGACCCACCTTCATCGTCCTGCATCACCCGCCCTTCCCCTTCCTCGGGGTTCCCCCGCTGGTCTTCGGGCTGGACCAGGCGAGCACCGCCCACCTGGCGGAGCTGGCGGTCAGGGTCGATGCGAAGGCGATCTTCGCCGGCCACTCCCATCGCTGCCACCTGAACTACCTGGAGGACGTCCCGGTCTTCGAGCTCGCGTCGGCCAGCGACTGGCCGTTCGGCTACACCATGGTGGAGGTGACCGACCGGGGGTGGTCGCTCAATCTCAAGCCCATCGACTACGACGCCGGCCTGGACCCGATGAGCCACCGGGACTACCTGTTCCGCCGCTACGCCACCGGCCCGGAAGAGGCCCGCTCGTTCGTCTCGCTCAACGAGAGCGACTAACTAAATCTGGATCTTGCCCGATCCCTTCGCGTGCCAGACCTTCTGGGACACCCGGCGGCGCAGGGGCCCCATGACGATTGTCAGGTAGTAGAAGATGCTCCACCAGCCCTGAACCCGCACCTCGGTGCTGCCGGACTCAATCCCGCGGCAGATAGCATCGGCGACCCGGGGCGGCTTCATGACCGTCCACCGCAGCAGCGGGTCCTTCAGCAGGACGTCCATCGGGAAGCCCTCGGTGTCCACGAAACCCGGGCAGACCGCCATCACCTGGATGCCCTTGTCGTGCATCTCGCCCCACAGTGACTCGCTGAAGCCCACCATGGCGTACTTCGAAGCGGTGTAGGGAGCGGACGCCGGAATGGGGATCCGGCCGGCCATGGAGGCGACGTTGACTATCGCCGGCGTGCGGCCGTCCCGCACCGCGTGGGCGAAGAGCGGGAAAAGCGCCTGGATACACCAGATCGGCGCCAGCAGGTTCACCCGGAAGAAGGCCTCTACGTCGTCGAAGCTGCACTCGGTGACCAGCCCAGGCCCCGGGATGCCGGCGTTGTTCACCAGGATGTCCACCTTCGGGGTGCGGCCGGCGATAACCTCGGCCATCGCCCGGATCTGCTCCTTATCCGACAGGTCGCACACAAAATAGGAGTGCGGTGCACCGCCTAGCCGGTCCACCAGGTCCGCGAGCCTGTCCTCCCGGCGGGCCACCGCGATGACGGTGGCACCCTTCTTTGCGAAAGCCTCCGCAGTTGCCCGCCCGATCCCCGCGGAGGCGCCGGTCACAACACAGGTCAAGCCTTCCCAATTCATGGGGTGAGGCTACCCGCTACCGCACGCTATATTGCGGTACCGCCTTTCATTCACACCGGCCCGGGAAAAAACATTGACCAAAACCCTGATCCATCTGGTTCGCCACGCCGAGGTCGAGAACCCGGACAACATCTGGTACGGCCGGCTGGAGGGCTGGGTCCTGTCCGAGCGGGGGCTGCGCCAGATCGCCGCCCTGGCCGATCACTTCGCCGGGACCCCGCTGGCCGCGGTCTACGCCAGCCCGCTGACCCGGGCGATACAAACCGCCACCGCGATTGCGGACCCCCACGGACTCGAGGTGCAGATCAACGAAGACATCATCGAGTCGGAGGCCCTGCTTCAGGGCCTGCCCGGAGACCGCCGGCTGTTCAGGAACCCCACCAACGTCAGGTACTTCATCAACCCGATGCGCCCCTCCTGGGGCGAGCCCTACGTGAGCATCCGGGCCCGGATGGCTCAGGCGGTCGCGCAGATGCGCTCCGAGCACGCCGGCGGCGAGGTGGTAGCCGTCTCCCACCAAACGCCGGTCCTGGTCGCCCGCCTGATGTTCGAGAAGAACCCCAGACCACCGTGGCGGGCGAAGGTCCCCTGCCAGCGCGCCTCGATCACCACCCTGGCCTTCGAGGACGACGAGTTCGTGGGGAGCGAGTACCTTCCGGTGGGCTCGGCTGTCGTTTAGTAGGGCTGTGTGGGCCGTCGTAGTCAACTCCGCATGGCAGTCAGAGGAGAGACGGATGCAGCCCGGTAGGCGGGGACTATCCCTCCTAAGACGCTGAAAAAGGTTCCGGCAGCAACAACAGTGGGCGCCAGCAAAGGATTGATGATGATTTCCCAGCCTTGGGAGGCAGACCAGAGGTAGGCGCCGAGGTGGGCCAGTGCTGCTCCCATGAGTGCTGCTACCAACCCCGCCATCGCGGACTCCAGCAGGATCAACGAACCGATGCGAGCGCGGCTGAATCCCATGGCGCTTCTCAGCCCGAGTTCCCGCGTTCGCTGCTGAACGGCCATGCTCAGAGTGTTCGCCACGGCCACCATGCCCACCAATCCCACGAACATGCCGAGTCCAATTCCGACCCGGCGTACGTCGGCTGCGACATTTGCTCGCAAGACCTCGCCGTCAGGGGGAGTAACATCTGCAAGCATTTGCTGACCCGTCGGATCAAGGGTGGACATCGCGAACTCGCCCACCGCGGAAGCCGAACCCGGCCTGACCTTGACCAGAAGGCGCACCAGGTCTCCGTTGCCGTAGTGCTGGCGGCCCGTAGCTGACGACATCACTACCGAGTTGTTGATGTACTCAAAGCCGCTGTCGTTTTGGAGCCAACCGGCTACGGTAAAACTGCGCCCATGAATCCAAACCGACTGAAGGCGGTCACGGATGCCCAGCCGCCGGGCCAGGGTCGCACCGATCCAGACCACTGCATTGGGCGCGGGCATCAGGTCAATAGTGTCGAGCCGGGCGCCAGCCACCGGGGACGTACCCGACGCTTCCAATCCTGAAGCCGAAGCAACCACAAGAGGGACGCTTTGGGCAGAGGTAAAGGGACTGCTAGCTACCGGCACCGACTCTCGCCAGATAGATAGCTCGCCGGCTTCGCTTGCGACGCTCAGGCCTTCGATTTGCCGGACCGCCTCCGGCGTAAAGCCCTGGGGCTGGGGAGCCCGTGCCTGGATCATCACGTGGCCGGAGCGCTGGGCATCAAAACGCAGATCGATCTGCGCCTGTTGGGTATCGGCGATGAGCACAGCGGCGCTGGTGCTGGCCACGGCCAGCAGAATTCCGGCAATCATCGCTACCGTTCGCACCGGCCGGCTTGTCATAGACAGGTAAGCATCCGCCGTAGCGTTCGCCATGGTACGCCAGCCTCGCACCCGTTTGCTATTCAGCAATCCGCCCATCAACGAGGCTCACACTGCTCGCCGCCAGAGATGCAGCATAAGGATCGTGGCTGACGATAACCAGCGTGGCGCCTCGTGCGGTCACGCCGTAGAGAAGCGCCAGAACATCCCGCCCGGTTGTTTGATCGAGGGCGCCGGTGGGTTCGTCGGCAATCACCATCAGCGGATTCTTGACCATAGCCCGGGCAATCGCCACCCGCTGTCTTTCGCCGCCGGATAGCAGAGCTGCCTCCCGGTCAGCAATAGCTTGCAGTCCCACATCAGCCAGGGCCTCACGGCACCTTTGCTCGACCGCTCGCCGCTCAAGCGTGGGATCGGTCAAAGCAATCGCGACGTTGCGCCAGGCACTGCGTTCGTCTATCAGGTTGGCGTTCTGGAAGACGAACCCGATATTGAGGTTTCGGAACCGAGCGCTCTCCTTGCGGCTCAAATCTGCGATGTTTGCCCCGGCGAAGTGGTAGGTGCCGCCAGATGGAGGTTGCAGGGCGCCCAGGATGGCAGCGAGAGTTGTCTTGCCGGCTCCGGACGGACCCACCACGGCCAAGGACGTAGACCGGCCGACCCTGAGGGTAAGGGGGTGGAGGATCCTGGTGTAGACGGGTCGGTGGACCTCAAGTTCAACATCGACCAGCTCTGCCAGAACGGCACTTTGGCTCACGGACCACCACCGGCTGGAAGAGCCGGATCTGCCGGCTTGTTTATCTGCACTTCGTCCTGGTGCTCCAGATTGTCGGACCGGACCTCCACGTAACCTCCGGACGCAATCCCCACTTCAACCGGGATGGATTCAGGAGCACCAGAGACCACCTTGCGGACGGTGAAACCACCAGATGGGCCGGCAAACAACGCAGCAGCGGGCACCGTGAGAACCGCTCCGTCGGTCTCGCTCACAACAATTCGCAGCTCCACCGGTCCCCCTAACCCCGAAAGTCGATCGTTAGGGATCACAACCAGGGACTGCAAACCGGACTGGGGATCGGCCTGTCCAAGTGAGCGAACCGTGGCCGGCGCGGAAGTACCGTTTGCAACCAGTTCCACCTCCATACCTGCGCTCGCATTCAGACCCGGGGCAACAGGGCAAACAAACGCCTGGTCTGGTCCACCAATAGTGACCAAGGTGTCGCCGGGCTGAAGTACCTGACCCACCGAGACCAGAACCTGCGCAACCACCGATTCGGGAACAACGCTCTGGATGACGGTTAGGTTGAACCTATTTGCCGGAAGTGCCAATTGCTCAAGACGCGCTCCGGCCTCCCGGTACAGACGGACCATGGCACCGGACGTACTCCTGTCAAAGGTCGCGTCAGGGCTATTCATCAGGCCTGCTGCACTCAGTGCGGTCTCCAGTAGCAGAACATCTTCACCGCTGTCTCCCGGGCCAAGGTCCCGGTAGAACGGAACCGGAGTGACAACCGCCACCCTAGGATGCCCGGAAACTTCGCCTACGAGCATCCCGGTCTTAATCGTTTCACCCGACTTAAGGCCTATCCGGGTCACCACCAGTGGTCCATCTCCCACCGGATCAGGTGAAGCAACGCCGACCGGGCCCTGCTCAGGCTGGCACGAGGCGTTGACCACCTCCTTGAGCTGTTGACTTTTGACCGAACCGGTGGGCTCCGGAAGCTCCGGCACCGCGCGGCTGCGGGCAGCGTCTCTCGGCGAAGTCCCCACCAGCGAGGCTATGGTCAGCCCCAGGACGCAACCGATTGCAAGAGCAGCGACAACCGACCCGAACGAGCCGAGCTGGCGGCGCCAGGTCGGTTGTTTCAGGGCACGTATCCGGCTGCAGATAGCTCAGCGGCGTACCGCTCCAATAGCTCCCGGTGACGCTCTACCATTTTGTCTCGTTCGGGAGCCAGCTCAGCTTCGAGGGCTTCGAAATAACTGCCGGCGCATTCCGCGTAAACATCGCTGAAGCGCTGCTTTTTCGCATCCTGGTCTGGACCGTCGTATCCGGAAAGGTAGTAGTCGACGTTGTTCA
>JAJCYF010000241.1 GCA_029263035.1 Actinomycetes bacterium | reverse complement strand
TGGGCATGCTGCGCTGTCCGCCCGCCGACCTGCCCGAGCCCGAGCTGAATCCGGACGAGGCACGGGTCATGGCGGTGCTCGAAGCCGAGCCGCTGCTGCTCGACGTGATCGCACGCCGTGCAGGCATGCCCGTTTCCAGCGCTGCCGCGGTGCTCGTGAAGCTGGAGATGGCGGCGCTGGCCGGCCGGCGTCCGGGCGGGCGGTACGCCAGGGCGGTGAATACGGCAACCACCCTTCAGTACTGAAAAGGTGGCCGGCCGGCCGCACAAAGTGGTGGATCCACCACCGTTTTCCGGCGGCCTCCCACCCTCCTGGCTATACTCGAAGTACCCATGAGCGCAAAAGGTTGATGAACGCGGGGACTTCGCCTGCTGCCGGCAGCAGCGCGTCGCAGGCGTCGGTGGATCCCGACTTCGATGACGACGACCTCGAAACCGACGATGCACCGCTGGTCAGGGCCCTCGGTCCGGTCGACGAACTGTGGTCTGAGTTCAAGTCCACCGGATCCCAACGGGCACGCGACGAGCTGATCGTCCACTACGCGCCGCTGGTCAAGTACGTCGCCGCCCGGGTGGCAATCGGCCTGCCCAACAACGTGGATCAGGAAGACCTCGCCTCCGCCGGCATCCTCGGCCTGATGGAGGCGGTCAACAAGTTTGAGCCGGAGCGGGGCTTCAAGTTCGAGTCCTACGCCGCCGCCCGCATCCGGGGAGCGATCATCGACGACCTGAGGGCCCTGGACTGGGTCCCCCGTTCGGTCCGGTCCCAGGCACGCAAGGTGGAGGAAACGCTCAGCAAGCTGCAGGACAAGCTCGGCCGCAGCCCGACGGATGAAGAGGTTGCCGATGAGATGGGAGTGACCGTCCGCAAGCTGCGATCCATCTACGCCAAGGTCTCAACCCTTTTGTTCGTGTCTTTGGACCGGCTGATGTCGGTGGGGGACAAAGGCGACAGCGGTATGTCACTGGTGGACACCCTGGTGGACACCAAAGCCGAGGACCCCCTTGCCTCGGTGGAGGAGAAGGAGATGAAGCAGTTCCTGGCGAATGCGATCGCCGGCCTGCCGGAGCGGGAGCGAACCGCTATCACCCTGTACTACTACGAAGGATTGAGCCTGGCCGAGATTTCTCAGGTGGTCGGGGTTTCGCAGGCCCGGATCTCCCAGATGAACGCCAAGTCGGTCATGACGTTTCGGTCTTTGCTCAACAAGGGCTCCAGACGCTGATATCCTTGCGGAGCGGCGTCTTCTAAGAATCCTGAGCGCCCGTAGCTATTTTTTTGCAACGATGTCCGGGGCGCCCAGAAACACAATTCCTGGCGGCTCGGACACCCGCGCGTGAGGCACCGGAGGGGCTCGGGCGATAAGCTGGGGCCACACACTTTTGTCAAACCAATCTTTTTGGGCTGTTGTGTTCAGTCCTGGGAACCGAAAGGAGACGGCATGGCCGTCGTTTCACTAAAGCAACTGCTCGAGGCTGGAGTCCACTTCGGACACCAGACCCGTAGGTGGAATCCCAAAATGCGCCGTTTCATCTTTGCCGAGCGCAACGGGATATACATCATCGATCTGCTGAAGACCATGACCGGCATCGAAGCCGCTTATGAGTACTGCAATAAGCTGGTCCAGGGCGGCGGCATCGTCCTGTTCGTGGGCACCAAGAAGCAGATTGCAGACTCCGTCGCCGAAGAGGCGAAGCGCGTGAACATGCCCTACGTCAACTACCGCTGGCTCGGCGGCATGCTCACCAACTTCCAGACCATCCACAAGCGGATTCTCCGCATGCGTGAGCTCGAGTCGCAGGAGGCCCAGGGAATCTTCGACGAGATCCCGAAGAAGGAGGCGCTGGTTCTTCGCAAAGAGCTGGAGAAGCTCCAGAAGAACCTCGACGGCATCCGGGACCTCAATCGCCGTCCCGATGCAGTGTTCATCGTCGACACCCGCAAGGAGGACATCGCGGTTCGTGAGGCCCGCAAGCTGGGCCTGCCGATCATCGCGATCGTCGACACCAACTGCGATCCCGATGACGTGGACTATGTGATCCCGGGCAACGACGACGCAATCCGCTCCGGATCGCTGCTGACCCGCGTGGTGGCAGATGCCATCGCCGCCGGCATGTCGGCCCGACCGCCGGAGGTCATCGCAGCCGCCGAGGCGGCTGCGGCATCCAGCGTCACCCTGACCGCAGGCAGCGAAGAGCCGCCTGCCGAGTGGGAGATCATGCTGGCCCAGCAGGAGACCCAGACCAAGAAGGCCAAGGTCGCAGCGCCGCCCGATGCGGCCAAGCCTGCAAAATCTGCAAAGGCACCCGCACCGGCACCGGCTCCCGAAGCGCCGCCGGCGGCTGCCGAGGCACCGGCCGCAGCAGAGGAGGCCGAACCGGAGGCCGACCCATTCCAGCGCCTGCTCGATGACACGCCCCTTCCGGGTGAGGACATCGAAGAAGAGCTAAAGGCGAAGTACAAAGACGAAGACGAGGTCAAGCACAGGTGAGCATTACAGCAGCAGATGTAAAAGCACTGAGGGACATAACCGGCGCCGGCATGATGGACTGCAAGCGCGCCCTTTCGGAAACCAACGGCGATGTCGAAGCCGCCAAGGACCTGCTGAAGAAGTGGGGTCTGGCCGGCATCGAGAAGCGCGCCAGCCGGGTGGCGAAAGAGGGAACCATCGCCCATTACATCCACCAGCTGGACCCCGAGCTGCCGCCCAAAAAGGGTGTGCTGCTCGAGCTGAACAGCGAGACGGACTTTGTGGCCAAGACCGCGGAGTTCAAAGAGCTTGCCCGCAGCATCGCCATGCACGTTGCGGCGATGGACCCGAAGTGGGTCAGCCGGAGCGACGTTCCGGCCGACTTCATCGAGCGTGAAACCGCCATCTTCAAAGAGTCGGATCAGCTCAAGGGCAAGCCGGAGAACATTCAGGCCAAAATCATCGAGGGCAAGCTCAACGCCCTGCTCTCCGACCGGGGCGGTGTCCTGCTGGAACAGAAGTTCGTTAAGGACGAGACCGGCAAGAAGACCGTCGGCGACCTGATCACGGACTACGCCGCAGCGGTCAAGGAGAACATCGGTATCCGTCGCTTCGCCCGCTTCGCGGTAGGCGAATAGAGGTGGCGGAGGAACCCGGTTACAAGCGGGTTCTTCTCAAGCTTTCCGGAGAAGCCTTTGCCGACCCCGAGCAGGGGTTCGGGATCGACGCCACCATCGTCACCTCGCTGGCCAAGCAGCTGGCCGAGGTCCAGAGCTCGGGCGTTGAGGTTGCGGTGGTTGTGGGCGGAGGGAACATATTCCGCGGCTCTCAGGCGGCTGCAATGGGCATGGAGCGGGCCCGGGCCGACTACATGGGCATGCTGGCAACGGTGCTCAACGGACTGGCCCTGGCGGACGCTCTGGGGCAGGTGGGCGCCGAGTGCCGGGTGATGAGCGCCATCTGGATGCAGGAGGTAGCCGAGCCGTTCATCCGCGGCCGGGCACTTCGGCATCTGGAGCGCGGCATGATCGTGATCTTCGTCGGCGGCACCGGGAACCCGTACTTCACCACCGACACCGCTGCGTCCGTCCGGGCACTGGAGATCGGCGCCGAGGCGCTGCTCAAGGGAACCAAGGTCGACGGGGTCTACGACTCCGACCCGGTGCTCAACCCCGACGCCAAGCGCATCGAATCCCTGGAGTACATCGAGGTGCTCAACCGGGGCCTCAGGGTCATGGATGCCACCGCCATCTCCCTGTGTATGGACAATAAGATGCCCATTGTGGTCTTCGACCTGAACAAGGACGGGAACATCAAGCGGGTGGTCAACGGCGAGCCGGTGGGAACCAAGGTCTCCGGGAGGTCTTAGAAGATGGTCGAACTTCAGATCGAGGAAGCAACCTCCAAGATGAAAAAGGCAGTGGCGGCTACCCAGGACGAGTTCGGGCACATCCGGACCGGCCGGGCATCCCCCCACCTGCTGGACCGCATCGAGATCGACTACTACGGCGCCCGGACCCCGCTCAACCAGATCGCCGGGATCTCGGTTCCGGAGGCCCGCATGATGGTCATCTCCCCCTACGACAAGAGTGCATTGACCGCCATCGAGAAAGCCCTTCAGCAGTCGGACCTGGGGGTCAACCCCAACAACGACGGCAGCATCATCCGCCTGAACTTCCCCCCGCTTACCGAAGAACGGCGCAAGATCCTCATCAAACAGGTCAAAGAGAGGGCCGAGGAGGGCAAGATCGCCGTCCGCAACGTCCGCCGCCACGCCAAGGTCGAGATGGAGAAGATGCAGAAGGACGGCGAGATCTCCGAGGACGACCTGAAGCGCAGCGAGAAGGAGCTTCAGAAGATCACCGACCACTACGTCGAAGAGATCGACAAGATGTTCGGGCACAAAGAGCAGGAGCTCCTGGAAGTCTAGGAAACCCGAGGCCCCCAACACTCAATGAACCGTTCCAAGGATTCTTCGGGCCGCCCGGCATCCGCGCCCCGGCGTAAGGGCGGCGGACGCAACCTCAAGCTGGCGATTCTCACCGGCGTCACGCTCGCCGCGCTGGTCGTCGGGCTCCTCTGGGTCGGGGCCGAGGCTTTCTTCGGTCTGGCGATCAGTGAGATCATGCTCGGGCAGATGGAGTGATACCGGGCCACCCGCAATGCCGGGCACAACCCGGCTGCGGCCCTGGGCCTGATCGGCGGAGCGGTCGTCCTGGTCGGGGTCTTCCTGAACGGCCCTTCGGCGGCCGGCCTGGCCCTGTTCGCCACCCTGGCCGCAACCTTCGTCTGGTACATGTCGTTCCCGACCCGGGTGAACCTGGTGGTCAACGTGGCCATCACGATGATGGGTATTGCCTACATTCCGCTTCTCGGATCCTTCGTCGGGCTGCTGAGCCGCCGGGAGGACGGAAGGGGAGTGACCATCGCCGCCATCGGGGCCGCTGCGGTGTACGACATCTTCGCCTACGCCGGCGGGTCCAAGCTCGGCCGCCACCCTATGGCGCCGTCGGTATCCCCCAATAAGACCTGGGAGGGAGCCGCGGTTGCTACCCTGGCAACCGTGTTGGTTGCTTTTTTCGCCGGCCCGGTGCTCGGTCCGTGGAGCCCATCCGAGGCCGCCCTGCTGGGGCTGGCGATTGCCGTTGTCGCTCCACTGGGAGACCTGGTGGAGTCTTTGATCAAGCGAGATCTGGGCATCAAGGACATGGGGACGATCTTCCCCGGACACGGCGGAGCGCTCGACCGGATAGACGCGATTCTGTTCGTGGCGCCGACCGTTTGGTTCTCCTTGCAACTGTTTGGCCACTAAATGACGGATCATGGATTGATGGATCTTTTTGAAACCCCCGAAAGCATCCGCGTTGCCATCCTCGGCTCCACCGGCTCAATAGGCACCCAGGCCCTGGAAGTTGTGCGCGCCTACCCGGAACGATTCCAGGTGGTCGCCCTCGCCGCGGGGTCGGACACTGCGGCTTTGATGGCGCAGGCCAAGGAGTTCGACGTCAAGCTGCTGGGCATCGTCAACGGCCCCCTGGATGTCCCCGACGACGTTGTGGTGTTCGAGGGTTCAGACTCGGCCGAGCGGGTGGTCCAGGAGTCGGACGCCCACCTGGTGCTGAACGCGGTGGTTGGGTCGGCGGGACTCAAGGCCACCATGGCTACCATCCTCGCCGGCAAGACGCTGGCACTGGCGAACAAAGAATCTCTCGTCGCCGGCGGTGAGCTGGTGATGAGCAAAACTTTTGAGGGCCAGCTTCGTCCCGTGGACAGCGAGCACTCCTCGCTCTGGCAGTTGCTGGACGAGCTTCCGCCGGACCGGGTCCGCCGGGTTCTGCTGACCGGCAGCGGGGGACCGTTCAGGGGCAGGACGACCGCCGACCTGGGGGAGGTAACGGTTGCCGGAGCTCTCAATCACCCGGTGTGGGCGATGGGCCCCAAAATCTCAGTCGACTCGTCAACCCTGATGAACAAGGGCCTGGAGGTTATCGAGGCCCACTACCTGTTCGGCCTCACCTACGATGAGATCACGGTGGTGATCCACCCGCAGGGCATGGTCCACGGGATGGTCGAGGCGATGGACGGGTCGGTGTTCGCCCACGCCGCCCCGCCCGACATGCGGCTGCCGATCCAGCTGGCAATGGCCTACCCGGACCGCCTCGGAGCCCCGTCGGACCGCGAAGGCAAGCCGGGCGGTCGGATCGACTGGAGCGCCCCGCAGTCGATGACCTTCGAACCGCCGGACCTGGATACCTTCCGCTGCCTGGCGCTGGCCTTCGAGGCCGGCCGAAAGGGCGGCACCTTCCCCGCAGTGCTGAACGCCGCCAACGAGATCGCCGTCGAGGCCTTCATCGCGGAGCGGCTGGACTACCTGGGCATCCCCTCCATAGTGGAGACGGTGCTGGAGCGGCATGAGGGCTGTGAGCCCTCGCTGGAGGCGATCCTCGAGCAGGACGCCTGGGCCCGTTCCGAAGCCAAGTCTCTCATCAAGTCAAGGAGCCTCGTTTGACCTTCACCATTGGCATTTTCATCTTCATCTTCACGCTGCTGTTCATGGTGACTCTCCATGAGTTCGGCCACTACATCGCCGCCCGCAAGTTCGGGATCAAGGTCGAGGAGTTTTTCGTGGGCTTCGGCCCCCGGCTGTTCTCCCGTTGGAGGGGGGAGACCGAGTTCGGAGTGAAGGCCATCCTTTTGGGCGGCTACGTGAAGATCGCCGGCATGAACCCGTTCCAGGAGGTCCCGCCGGAGGAACTGCCCCGCACCTTCGGCGCCAAGCCGGCATGGCAGCGGGCGATAGTGCTGCTGGCCGGCTCGGCAACCCACTTCATCCTGGCCGTCGTGATCTTCGGGGTGCTCATCGGAGTCTCCGGTGTCCCGGAGCTTCGGACCACGGTGGACGAGGTCGCTGAGACGGTGGGCGACGAGCCCGGCCCGGCGCTCGCGGCCGGCATGAGGCCCGGCGACAAACTGATCTCCATCGACGGGACCCGCATCAACGAGTGGGATGAAGTACGCCCGCTCATTCAGCCGAACGGCGGCGAAGAGCTCATCGTTGAGGTGGAGCGGAACGGCGAAACCCTCGAGCTGCCTGTTACGCCGGTTGAGGTGGAGGCCGCCACCGATCCGAACAACCCCCAGGCGACCCAGTTGGTGGGCCAGATCGGCGTTCTGCCACGGGTAGAGGTCATCAAGGGTGGTCCGCTGTGGGCTCTGGGCCAGGGTATTACCACCACCGGAACGGCCATCAAGCAGAGTGTGATCGGTACCGGTCAGATCTTCACCTCGATCGATGACATCTTCCGGGAGCTGGGAGGATCCGGAGACCGGGAGATAACCGAGACCCAGCCCGTCGGTCTCGTGGGGGTCGCCAGGATGGCCGGACAGGCTACGGAGTCGGGAGCGATCGAGAGCCTGGTTTCCTTCCTCGGCTTCTTCATCGTCTTCGTCGGGGTGATCAACCTGGCCCCGATTCCCCCTCTCGACGGAGGGCACCTGCTGGTGCTGGGCCTGGAGAAGCTGACCCGCCGCACCATCGACCCCAAGAGGGTCCTGCCGGTGGCCGGGGTGTTCCTGGGCTTCATGGTGATCCTGACCTTCGCCCTGCTGTTCCTGGATGTGGCCCGGCCCGTTATCAACCCCTTCCAGTAGTCTGTCCTCATGAGTCTCCCAAAGCAGTCAGAAGACTTTCCCGCGTGGTACCAGCAGGTGGTCAAAGGGGCAGAGCTGGCCGAGAACTCGCTTGCCCGCGGGTCTATGGTCATCCGCCCCTACGGTTACGCGATCTGGGAGGCCATCCAGGCCGGCGTTGACCGTCGGATCAAGGCAACCGGCCACTCCAACGTCTACTTCCCGCTGCTGATCCCGCAGAGCCTGCTGGACAAGGAAGCCGACCACGTGGAGGGGTTCGCCCCCCAGGTGGCGGTGGTCACCCACGGCGGGGGTTCCAAGCTGGAGGAGCCGTTGATCATCCGGCCTACGTCCGAGACCATCATCTGGTCGACCTACGCCAAATGGATCCAAAGCTACCGGGACCTGCCTCTGCTCTACAACCAGTGGGCGAACGTCGTTCGCTGGGAGATGCGGACCCGGCTGTTTTTGAGAACCTCGGAGTTTTTGTGGCAGGAGGGCCATACCGCCCACGAGACCGCGCCGGAGGCGATTGCCGAGGCCCGCATGATCCTGATGGACGTCTACCGGGCGGCGGTGGAGGAGGACTTCGCCATCCCCGTCCTTACCGGCCGCAAGAGTGCCGCCGAGCGGTTCCCCGGTGCCATCGAAACGCTGGCGATCGAAGCCATGATGCGGGACGGCAAAGCGCTGCAGGCCGGTACGTCGCACTACCTCGGTCAGAACTTCGCCAAGGCCTACGACGTGCAGTTTCTCGGCCGGGAGGGCAAGCAGGAGTACCCGTTTGCGACCTCGTGGGGAGTCTCGACCCGGCTCGTCGGCGGTCTGATCATGGCCCACGGAGACGACAAGGGCCTGCGCCTGCCGCCCAAACTGGCACCGTTCCAGGTGGTCATCGTGCCGATCTACCGGGACGAGCAGAAAGCCACGGTCCTGGAGGCGGTTGCCCGGCTCAAAGAATCCCTGGGCGATGTCCGGGTGAAGGTCGACGACCGGGAGGAGCACCGGCCCGGGTACAAGTTCAACGAGTGGGAGCTTCGCGGAGTGCCGGTGAGGCTGGAGATCGGCCCCCGGGACCTCGAGGCCGGCCAGGTCATGGCGTACCGCCGGGACACCGGCGAGAAGTCCGCGCTACCGCTCACCTCGCTTCCGGTGGCGGTTCCTCAGATGCTCACCGACATCCAGAGCAACCTGTTCCGGCTGGCGCTGGAGTTCCGGACCGATCACACCTTCTCGCCCGGGTCGTACGACGAGCTGGTCGACCTGCTGAAGGGGGCGAGCGGCTTCGTGCAGGGTGGCTGGTGCGGAAACCCGGACTGCGAGACCAAGGTCAAGGACCAGACGAAGGCCACCATCCGGGTGCTGCCGCTGGACCCGGCCGGCCAGGAGGGCAGTTGCATCGTGTGCGGTTCCCCCGCCACCGAGCTGGCCACCTGGGCCCAGTCCTACTGACCGGGATTCGTCACAGAACCACGTCAGAGGTGGCAAACTCAATAGGTGTTCTACGGCGTAGCGTTTCTTCTGTCGATGGCCCTGCTGGTCTTTTGTGTTCTCGACTGCATAGCCACCGACTCGTCTCTGGTCCGCAATCTGCCCAAGACGTTGTGGATCATGCTGATCATCTTCCTGCCGACGATCGGGTCCGTCGCTTGGCTGCTGCTCGGCCGGCCGGAGAAGACCCGGTTCTACCCGGGTGACACCCGCTCGCTGCCCACCCCGCAGGCCCGACCGAAGCGCCCGCTGGGGCCGGACGACGACCCGAGGTTCCTGGAGATGACGAGGAATCTCAGCCCTCCCAAAGCCACCTCACCGCCGAAGCCTGCGGTGTCACCCGAAGCGGTTGCGCCGGCCGGTGAGCACGGCGTAAACGAGCTGAAGGCCTGGGAGGAGGATCTTCGCCGGCGGGAGGAAGAGCTGCGGCGGAGGCTGCAGGGCGAATCGCCCGCGGGCGAGTAGGATCGACAACTTTTTCACCGCCCTCCGCTGGGATAGGGCCGCCCGGCGATGAGCAAGGTCTACGACGAGCTCGATTCCAGGCTCACCGAGTTCCTGCTCGGCCAGCACATGTTCTTCGTCGCCACCGCGCCGCTGGAGGCGGATGGCATGGTCAATGTGTCGCCCAAAGGGCTCGACACCTTCCGGATCCTGGCCCCCCGGCGGGTGGCCTACCTCGACCTGACCGGCAGCGGCGTTGAAACCATCGCCCACCTGCGCCAGAACGGCCGGATCGTCCTTATGTTCTGCGCCTTTGAGGGCAAGCCCCTGATCGTTCGGCTTCACGGGGTCGCGAAGGTGAGCGTCCCGGGGGATCCCGGCTTCGAAGAACTTGCCGCCGTCTTTCCCGGCTACCCGGGCGTCCGGGCGGTGATCGACGTCGACGTGACGCGGATCTCCGACTCCTGCGGCTTTGCCGTGCCGTTCTACGAGTACGCGGGGGAGCGGAGCAAGCTGATCGAGTGGTCACAGAAGAAGGGCGAGGAGGGCCTGGTCACCTACCGGCAAGACAGGAACACGGCCAGCATCGACGGCCTGGCCGGCCTCCCGCCGCACGCCTGAGAGCGGAGCCTTCCGGCCCTACCGGCGTTTTGTGCCCAGGGAGGCGATGACGTGACAGGCGCCCCGGCCTTCGGCAAGGGCCACCAGGCGGCCGCCCTCTATTCGTACAGCCGTCTCGGTGGCGTTGCCGGTGCCCGTTACCCCGGCGGCAGAGGCCAGGTTCCCCGACTCATCGCAAACCACCTGTATGTCGGGCCACGCCTGGGGCGGAAACGCCCGGCGAAGGCAGTTGCACAGGTCGGCCACCGCAAGGCGGGCCAGGGGACGGAGCTCGCCGGGATCACCGGCCACTGCCACGCAGGTCACCGCTAGCCCCGCCTTTCGGGCGCGCACCGCCTCCTCGATGGCGGTCAGCCGGTGCAGGCCCAGGATCGCCACCACCTGGTCCTGCTTCAGGTCTGCCGGGCGGCCCGCCACCAGGTCGATCGCAGCTGGTGGGTTCCACGGTTTGCCGGCCGGTGACGCCGTGGTAAGAAACGGCGCCGCCAGCCAGCCGTCCTGTAGGTCCAGCCCGGCCAGGTGCTCGCAGGCGGCGACCACGTTGAAGGGGTCCGAGAACCCGGGCGCAGCCGCAGCCATCTGCCCGGCGCCGTGCAGCAGGGTGAGTGCCATCTCGGCGACACGAAACATGTGAGACGGCGCAGCCGCCCCCGGCGAGCGCAGGCGCTCCAACGCCAGGCCCAGCAGGATCGCATCAAGGCCCATCAACTGAGCCCACGCCGTCCGGATCCTCTCGTCGGAGAGAACCTCGGTGATGAGGTCGATTCCCAGCCGGCTGGAGGCGAGGGGCTCATCCGTAGCCAGGGGAAGTCTGGACAGCCAGGCCCGGGCAAAAATCCCCAGCGCCTCTGCAGGGTTTCGACCGGGTTCCGGGCGGGGGAGGGCGGGCGCCTCTTCGGCCAGGTCGGCCAGCACCCCGAAGTAGAGGGCGCGTTTGCCGGCAAAGTTGCTGTAGACGGCGCCGCGGGTCAACTCCGCACGTTCGGCGATGGCGTCCACCTTCGCGGCGTGATACCCCCGCTCCACAAACTCCTGTCTGGCCGCGGCCAGCACTTTGAGCCGGTTCCGCTCCTGGATCTCTCCCCGCGTCAGCCGCCCCATTGTTTTCTCCTCCCGGTCTTCACCGTTTAAGATACACTGACCATTCAGATGGTCTCATCATTTCAAACGGAGGAAGAGAAGATGGCCGGAACCGCCGAAACCCAAGACATCCCGCAGATCAACCTGGCGGACCCGGCCGTCCTGACCGACCCTTTCACCGCATACGGGAAAGTGGGCGAGATCGCTCCTGCGGCCCAGATCGTCGGTACCGGGATGGGGCCCATGTGGGTGCTGCTGCGGCACAAGGAGGCCCGGAGCATGCTGGCCGACAGGCGTTTCGAGCTCAACTCCGATAGCTACATGCGCCCCGACGTACCCCAGGCGTGCCTGCGCTACATGAGGACCATGAGCGAGATGGAGGGTCCGGAGCACGCCCGGCTGCGGCGGCTGGTGTCGCCGTCGTTCACCGCCCGCCGTGCCGTGGAATTCCGGCCCCGGATCCAGATGCTGGTGGACCGTCTGCTCGACGAACTGCCCGGACAGGCAGAGCAGGGGTCGGTCGACCTGCTGGCGCACCTAGCCCGGCCGCTGCCGATCGATGTGATCTGCGAGCTGGTGGGCATCCCCGAATCCGACCGTTCGCAGTGGCGGACGTACGGAATCGCCGTGGCCTCGGGCTGGGGAAAGGCGTTCGGCGAGGCCATTCCGGCCATCATGGAGGGGGCCAAGGCCGCCATCGAGCGCCGGACCGCCGAGCCGGGCGACGACCTTTTGAGCGAGCTCATCCGCACCCAGGCCGAAGACGGTGACCGGCTCAGTCTCGACGAGGTGGTGACGTTCGTCTGGCACCTGGTCCTGGGAGGGCAGACGCCGGCCAACCTGATTGCCAACGGCCTGGAAGCCCTGTTCGGGCACCCGGAACAGCTCGAAGCCCTTCGGGGCAACCCCTTGTTGATGCCGCAGGCGGTCGAGGAGTTGCTGCGCTGGTGCGGGCCGCAGCTGCTGACGATCCCCCGTTACGCCCGGGAGGACGTCGAGGTCGGCGGCGCTTGGATCGGCAAGGGGCAGCCGGTGACCGCTTCCCTTGCCGCGGTGAACCGTGACCCCCGGGTTTTCGTCGAGCCGGAGAGGTTCGACGCCGGCCGGACCCGCGATGTCGCTCACCTCGGATTCGGACACGGGCCGCATTTTTGTCTGGGAGCGGCGCTGGCCAGAGTGGAGACCGAGGTGGTTCTCACTACGCTGCTGAGCCGCTTCCCCAACCTGAAGCCGGCCGTTCCTCTTGAGGAGCTTCAGCGCACCCCGGACCCCGGAACCTGGCGCCTGACCTCAATGCCGGTCACGCTGTAGCCGGGTTCGTCAGGCCGGCCGGGCGGCCGCCCGGCGCTGGGAAAGAACGGGGCGCATAGCGGCAAATCCGCACGCAACGGCCACCAGGCCGTAGCCGATCCACCGTTCCGCCCCCAGCTCGGCGTACGAGGCCAGCTCCCGGATGTTGGTGATGAACAGCAGGCCGCCCACTGCCACTCCCAGCCCCCGGGCCGGGATGAACTTGATGGACCATGCGGCCACCGGAGCCGCCAGGATGCCACCGGCGAGCATCGCGGCAACCACCCCGAGGTTGATGCCGCCGCCTCCCACCGAGGCCAGCAGCGAGCCGGAGGCGACAACGGCAACCGCAACCTCGGCGGTGTTGACCGAACCGATTGCGTAACGGGGGGCAACTCCGCGCTGCAGCAGGAATGGTGTGACCACCGGACCCCATGCGCCGACGAGCCCGTTGGTCACCCCGCCGGCTCCGGCCACCAACACCGTGCCCTTCTCGTTGTACTGCAGGCTTTCGCCGGCGACCCGGTCCAGGTCGGCGGACTTGGGAGGAAGGGCCCGGCTGAACCGCCAGAGGATTCGCCCGGCCATGATCAGCAGGATTGCGATTAGAAGAGGTCTCAGCTGCTCCCCGTCGACGTTGGCCAGGATGGTCACACCGATTAGCGCCCCGACCGACCCCGGAAGCGCCAGCCGAAGGACGAGGCGGCGGTCGATGTTGTCGAACCGCCAGTGGGAGATGGCTGCGGAGATCCCGGTCGCAACCTTCGCCAGGTTGACCGTGGTCGACACCGCGGCGGGAGAGAGTCCGGTCCCCAGAAGGATGCTGGACGACGCGGGTCCGAAGCCCATGCCGAGGGCTCCGTCGATGAACGACGCGATGAACCCGGCGAGAAAGACAATGATTAACTCGTCCATGTCTATCAATCTACTAGACATGATCGACAATGTGAAGGCGGTCGTCAAGAAAAGCTGGAACTTGGTCAAATTTAACTGAACAGTTCGGGCATCCGGCCGATAGACACAGAGTCAAAGTTTGAGCGGGGGAACCCTGTGTCCAGAATTCGAATCGTCTCAACCGTGTTGGTGCTTTTGCTGATGGCGCCGGCGATGCGCGGGTTGGCCCACGCTGCCGGATCGGCCGCTCCACTGTCCGAGTGGCAAGCGAAATCCGTCGCCTTGCCGGCAAAAGATGTCCAGTACGACCGGGCTCGCGAGGTGGTTCTGGCTACCCTTTCGCCGGAGGCGGGGACCCTCGGTAACCATCTCGTCGAGTTGGATCCCCGTACCGGCGCCATCGGCCGCAGAGTATTTGTGGGCAGCGACCCCTACAGGATCGCATTGACCGACGACGGAACCTATGCCTATGTCGGCCTGGCCGGCAGCGACCACATCGTGAAGGTCGACCTTTCCACCTTCTCCATTGCCGATCGCTTCCGCACCCTGGGCACAGAGCCGGGGCCCCTTGTTGGCTCGGATCTTCTGGCTATGCCGGGGCGCAACGACATGGTCGTCTACTTCCAGGGAGAGATCACCGTGTACAAGGACGGCGTCGCGCTTCCCAACCGGATCTACGGGCCGCACCGGATCGAGCCGGGTGGCGATTCGACCGTGTACGGGTACCAAGGGCAGGACGGAGCGACCACGTCCTACCGGTACACGGTCGAGGTCGATGACACCGGCGCCCACGTTGTCGAGAACACCGAAAGCATCGACCTCAGAGGCTCTCTCGATATGGAGGTTTCGTCCGACGGCCGGATGTACACGACCAACGGGGTGGTTCTCGATCCGAAAACCTGGTCGGCGGTTCACCGGCTTCCGGCGGCTGGGATGGTCGAGGCCTCACCCGAGACCCAACGAATCACGTACTTCCGGTCCCGCACCGTCAGCCAATTTGACGCGGGAACCGGACAGAAAGTGGGCGAGCGGCTCTTTTCCGCACTGCCGGCCGGCGTCGAAAAGGCGTTGACGGCAACAGTCGCCGGATACGCCGCAGCCACCAATACCGGCGTGGTGCTATTGGGCCCGGGCGTGGTTCCCGGTCAGGTGACACTTCCGGGACCCGCCTCATCGCTGTCTTCGACGTGGGTTGCGGGGCACAAGCTTGAGTTCTCGGTCGCCGACCTTGTGTACGACGCCGGTCGCAAGCTCGTCTATGTATCCGTCGGCGAATACAGTGGGTTTCCCCCAACTACCCGAAGGAACCAGGTTGTAGCCATCGAGCCCGCGGGCGGGCGGGTGGTAAAGATGGCCGACGTTACAAAAGGACCCGGTTCGATCGCGATGTCCGACGATGGAAGCCGTCTCTTCGTTGCTCATGCCGAAGGACGGGTTTCCGCTATCGATCTTGAGAGCTTCTCCGTCATCTCAACCTTCTCGCTCTTTGAGGAGTACACGCACATCACCGACATCGACGTTCGTCCCGGTACCCTGGACACGGTGGCCGTCTCCCAGGCACGGGAATGGGGCGACAAGCCCGTGATCGCTCTGTACCGCAACGGATTGATGCAGCCCGTGACCGCCGAGGGCGGTCCCGAAATTGAGTTCGACGGGCCGGACAGGGTGCTGGCCAGCGATGGTTACCGTTTAAAGGCGTTCACGGTCAGCCATACCGGACTTCAGTCGGCCGGCTTTCCGGATCCTGACTCGCAGGGAGGCCTCTTTTGGTTCGGGGCCAAAGCTTTCGATGTTGTTTCCGGTGCCTTCTTCGGGCGCTATTCGTACAGCGATACCTTCCCGAACGACTATGCAATCGGCTTTGCGCCGGCGCCTGAGGAGGACAGGGTCTACGCAACCGCCAAAAGAGGCCAGGATCTCTACCTGGAGGAATACGACCTGGACGGGTTTCAGCTGGTTTCCCGCCGCAAGATCGGGTTTTCCGGCGGCCAGGTTGTACGGACCGCCAACGGGTTGGCGATTTCGGCAGGGGACTCGCTGATGATTTTGACCGACACGCCGTCTGCGGTCCCGAGCCGGGACCATGGGAACCAGGTGTCTGCTTCCGGTTGGAACGTATACGGGCAGCTTACAGGTGAGGGATCGGAGGTCCAGCTTTCGCCCTCATCGACAGAGGGCCTGGAGGGAGCCGCCTCCGTCTCGTCCGGTCTCATTCACAACGTCGCCGCCAAACACGACGGCTCGGTGTGGGCGTGGGGGTATAACGGCTACGGATCTCTGGGTGACGGCTCCCTTACCGATAGAACTCGTCCGGTTCAGGTCAAGGGTCTGAGCGACGTGACGGAGGTTGACGCGGGGTTCCTGCACACTCTTGCTTTACGCAGTGACGGGACGGTTTGGGCCTGGGGATGGAACGGCTACGGTCAGCTCGGGGAGGGAAGCAGGACCGAGCGGCGGGTGGCCGTCAATCTTGCCCTCTCGGACGTGGTATCGATCTCGGCAGGCGCCTACCACAGCCTGGCGGTGCGACGAGACGGGACGGTGTGGTCTTGGGGCTACAACGGCCTCGGTCAGTTGGGCATCGGGTCCAACGTTGACCAGGTAAGACCGGTCCTGGTTGCCGGCCTGCCGGCGTCCACTGAGGTCTCCGCAGGCGGGTTTCACACTCTTGCTCTGACCAAGACCTCAGGCCATGTTTACGCGTGGGGATGGAACGGCTTGGGCCAGCTGGGTGACTGGACGCAGCAAGACCGCTGGAGACCGGTGAGAGTTGTGGGGGACGCCATCAACGTCATGACCGGCATGAAGAGAATTTCCGCCGGCTATGTCCACAGCCTCTCGATTTCTCCAACCCGGATGATTCTGGGCTGGGGCTGGAACGCCTTTCAGCAGATCAACAAAGGGACTAACGCGGTTTTCCAGGCGTTCCCCGTCCCGTTGGGCATGGTCGCAGATGAGATTTCAGCCGGCATGTTTCACAACGTTCTGGTCAGCGGAAGGGAGGCCAGGACCTGGGGCTGGAACGGAATCGGCCAACTGGGAACCGGCACCACCGAAGACCGGAGCCTGGGTTATCCGATCGTCGGTCTCTACGCGGTCCACCGGGCGGAGGCCGGGACCTACCACACCCTTTTCGTCGAACGGGACCTGGACGGGTAAAACCGGGGAGGTCTTAGCCCGAAAGTTTCAGTCGACCAGCAGCACCTCGGCGATGGCCACGCCGGCGTCGTGGGCCAGTGAAACAACCGGTGTGCTGCCGCCCAACAGCTCGGCGGCGCGGCCGGTGAGCACCAGGGTGGGCCGGCCCCGGTTGGCGCCCGAGACCACCTCGACGTCGGTCCAGCTCACCAGCGGCCAGCCTTCGCCGAGCGCCTTGAAGGTGGCCTCCTTGGCCGCCGCCCGGGCGGCAAAGTGCTGGGGCGGGTGCGGGCGGCTGAGGCAGTACTCCTGCTCGGCCCTGGTGAACATGCGGTCGGCCAGCTTCGGCCAGGTGTCCATCCGGCCGGCCAGGCGCGCGATGTCCACGATGTCGATGCCCAGTCTGATCACCGGACCAGCTTAGAGGTTGGGGCTATACCCGGGCGAAGACTATGGAAGCGTTGTGGCCGCCGAAGCCGAAGGTGTTCATAATCGCCGCATCGAACTTCGCCGGGCGGGCCTGGTTCGGCACGACGTCCAGGTCGCAAGCCGGGTCCGGGGTCTCGTAGTTGGTGGTCGGGGGAAGGATCTGGTCGACCAGCCCCATGACCGTGGCCGCCGCAGCCGTGGATCCCGCGGCACCCAGCAGGTGCCCGGTCATCGACTTGGTGGACGATGTCGGGGGAGGGCTGTTGCCGAAGACCTTGTGGATCGCTTTGGTCTCCGCTGCATCGCCCAACGAGGTCGCCGTGCCGTGGGCGGAGATCAACCCGATGTCCCCCGGCGTCAGCTCGGAGTCTTGCAGCGCCATCGTCATACAGTTGGCGGCGCCCACGCCTTCCGGGTGCGGCATGACCAGGTGGTGGGCGTCGGCGGACAGGCCGTAACCCAGGACCTCGGCCAGGATGGTCGCGCCGCGGGCGACGGCGGTGTCCCAGGCTTCGAAGACCATCACCGTCGACCCTTCGGCCAGCAGGAACCCGTCCCGGTTCTTGTCGAAGGGCCGGGACGCGTGCTCCGGGTCGTCGTTGCGCTTGGAAAGCGCGCGGGCCGAGCAGAAGGCGGCCAGGCCAAGCGGGGTGATGGGGGTCTCGGTGCCTCCGGCAACCACCACGTCGGCGTGGCCGTTGCGGATGTGATCGATAGCCCGGGCCATGGCGTTGCCGCTGGCCGCGCAGGCGGTGACGGTGGCCTCGTTGGGCCCCTGGAATCCAAACTCTATTGCCACCGCTCCGGAGGCGGAGTTCGCCATCATCCGGGCGATGAGGTCGGGCGCCACCGAGCGGGGGCCCTTGGTGTTCAGGTTCATCGTGTCGTCTTCGATGAGGCGCAGTCCGCCGACCCCGGAACCTATGACCACGCCGACCCGGGAGGGGTCGGGGTCTGACGGGTCCAGCCCGGCGTGCTCCAGCGCCAGCTTGGAGGCGGCGTAGGCAAACTGGGTGAACCGCTCCATCCGGCGGGATTTGCGGGGCTCGATGAAGTCGGCGATGTCGAAGTCGGAGACCTCGGCGCAGATGTTGACGGCATAACCGGTGGTGTCGAAGGAGGTGACGTGGCCTGCGCCGGAGCGTCCCGCACGAATCGACTCCCAGAAGGGATCGATTCCGATCCCCACGGG
>JAJCYF010000240.1 GCA_029263035.1 Actinomycetes bacterium | reverse complement strand
CGTGCCGATCCACTAAGAAGCAAGGCCCCCTTTCGGGGGCCCGTCTGCTACTTGCCGTGCCTTGCCGCGTTCGCGGCGAATGCATCCCGGCTGTACTCCGCCAGTCCCGGGGCGATCCCGTCGTAGCGGGCCTTGAACCGGGGGTCGTCGACGTACATCTGCGCCAGACCGCGGTGGATTTCGTAGCTGCACTCGTAGAACCACTTCGTTATCTGGCCCCGGTGCTCCTCCGCCAGGTCCATCGCTTCAGGGCCGTCGGCCGGCAGGCCGGCGTTCATCGCCTCCACGAACCGGCGCTCCACCTCGGCGCCCTCCTGTTTGATCTGCAGCCAGTCGGCCTTGGAGTAGGACGCCGCCTTGCGCTGCGACTCCTTCCACGGCTCGGTCCCGCCCCAGCGCTCCTCGGCCTCCTCGGCGTATCCCTTGTCCAGGAAGTCGCCGAAGATCTCGATTCTCTCCTCAGGCGTCAGTGAGATGCCCATCTGTTGTGCCTCCATTTCGTATTCAAGTGACGCAACCATCGCCTGAAGTCTTCCGACGCGGCGGGTCAGCAGCTTGTGCTGGCGCCGCAGGTGGTCGGCGGTGCCGGCCGTCGGGTCGCTCAGGATGGTCACGATGTCTTCCAGGGGAAAACCGAGCTCCTTGTAGAACAGGACGCGCTCCAGGCGCTCCAGGTCTTTTTCGGAGTACAGGCGGTATCCCGCCGGGCTGCGCTCGCCCGGTGAGAGAAGGCCTATCTCGTCGTAGTGGTGCAGGGTCCGAACGCTTACCCCGCTCACCCCTGCAACCTGGCCTACCGACAAGCTCATGTTTTGGCTCCCGTCGTTTTTCTGCCGGCTCAACGAGAGTAGACCCTCACGTTACGTCAGGGTCAAACGGCGTTTGTAAAGGGCCGGGAAAGGCAAGAGTCCATTCGGCTCCAGAACCGGGCCCGCGTTGACGGCAGGCCTGGAGGTTCCTCATGGTGAAGGTCTTGAAGCCGGGGTTGCTTTGATGATCCGCCCGGCCGGCGGGAGCCGGGGTTGTATGACGATGATCGTGTTCTCGATAGTGGCGTCGGTGGCACTGACGGTAGTCGTGAACCTGCTGTTTGCGATGGCAAGGTAGTGATAGTTGCCCGGGTGCGGTGCAGTCCGGCTGTGGTGCAGGGTACGCTGCTAGTCTCACCCGCTAAGTGTTTTGGTCGATTGGAACTTGGTGAATCCGGCAAACATCGTCACCTGGGCGCGCATCGCCCTCATCCCGGTTTTCGTCTACCTCATGTATCGGGCGGGGGACTCAACCCGCATGGAGACTGCGACCTGGTGGGCGCTGGTGGTCTACCTGGTCGCCACCTTCAGCGACTACCTGGACGGATACCTGGCCCGCAAACTGGACATTATCACCCCCATGGGCCAGTTCCTGGACCCCCTGGCGGACAAGTTCCTGGTCCTGGCCGCACTATTCAGCCTGAACATCTTCCGGGGACTGCCGGTCTGGGCAACCGTGATCATCGTTGTACGCGAGGTCGCGGTGGTCGCCCTGCGTTCGGCTGCGATGAGGCGAGGCAACTCGATGCCGGCCGCCCACCACGCCAAGAACAAGACCGCGCTGCAACTGGTCATGGTGCTCGCCTGGCTATTCCCCCGGACCGGCGCCATGGTTGTCGTCCAGGATGTTCTGCTCTACGCCGCAGTTGCCGTCACGGTGTACTCGGGAGTCAGGTACGGGTTGTTGAGCAAGAGCCTGCTCACGCCGGCCGAGGAGTCGCCGGCCACGTGATGCCGTGAAGGCCGAAGTGATCACCGTCGGTTCGGAACTTTTGTTCGGGACCTTCGGCAACTCCAACCTGATGGAGATCTGCCGGGAACTGGAGGCGATCGGCGTTGAGGTGACTTTTGCCACCACGGTCGGGGACGACGAGAAGGCGATTGCCGGATGCATCTCGGCCGCCGTCGCCCGCATCGACGCGGTGGTCGTCACCGGGGGCTTGGGACCCACCCACGACGACATCACCCGGGAGGCGCTGGCCGCGGCGACCGGGCGGGAACTGGAATTCCGGCCCGAGCTGGAGGCGGAGCTTCGCCGGTTCTTCGAATCCCGCGATCGTCAGATGAACGAGCTGAACCTGATCCAGGCCTATCTCCCCGCGGGGTCCGAGGCGATCCCCAACCCGGTCGGCACCGCTCCCGGCATCTTTGTGGAGCACCACGGCGTCCCGGTGTTCGCTCTGCCCGGTGTTCCGGCCGAGATGAAGTACATGCTCACTCACCACGTGCTGCCTGCGCTGGCGCAGCGGGCGGGCGGGAATGTCTTCGCCAGCCGGATACTACGGGCCATCGGCCGGGGCGAGTCGGACCTGGCGGGGATGATCTCGCCGGTCGTCAAGGTGTGCCGGGACTGCGGTGAGCCGTCGGTGACGATTCTGTCCTCCAGGGGGGAGATCGCCATCCATCTGCGAGCCGGCGGGCCTGACCGGGCGGCGGCGCTGGCGAAGATCGAGCCGGTCGATGCGGACCTGCGCAAGGCGCTGGGCAACCTGATCTACGGCCAGGACGACTGCACGCTTGAGTCGGTGGTCAGCTCGATGGCCCACGAGAGGGGTCTGACGTTGGCGGTCGTCGAGTCCTTCACCGGCGGGGCGCTGGCCTCCCGGATCGTTGCCGTGCCCGGAGCGTCCTCGGTTCTGAAGGCCGGGTACGTGACCTACGCGATCGAGGCCAAGGTGCAGGAGGTCGGCGTGCCGCAGGAGACAATCGACGAGCACGGAGCCGTGTCCGAGCAGACCGCTCGTGCGATGGCCGAGGGGGCCCGGGAGCGGTCGGG
>JAJCYF010000239.1 GCA_029263035.1 Actinomycetes bacterium | reverse complement strand
GGTGCCGATCCGGTCCGGAGCAACCGGCCGACAGGTCTCGGTGCCGGCATCCCCGGTGTAGGGATCGATGAATTCGTGGTCGAAGCCCTCCCCGTCCCAGGCGCGCCAGGAGCCGGCGTCGAACGGGTCACGGGTTCTCATCAGGCAGGTGCCGCTGGTGTCGTCGCCGATCAGGTGGACCAATGAGTAGAGGTAGCCCTCGTCGTCCCGTCCGGGCACTATGTTGCTGGCGGAGAAGAGTCCCTTCGGCCCGGTGCCCGGCACATACCGGGCGGGCAGGGCGGCCACCAGGTGGGCGGGCGCAGGGCCTTGGTTAAACGAGCGGCCGGCGTCATCGGAGACGGCGAGGGTGATCGAGTTGTACCAGCATTCCCGGTACACCCCGGAGGGGCAGCGGCCGGGATGCCGGTGGCCCTGGTACTCGTTGTGGACCAGGGCGGCAACCCGGGTACCGTCCGGGGTCCAGGTGGCAGCGATCCACTCCCGGTCGTTGAACTCGTCCGGGCCGGGATCCTCGTGCGAATCCATGACGACCTCGCAGTGGTGGGTCAGCGCGTCCAGCTCCGGCCCGGTCGACCGCCGGGTCACCCGGTGGGAGGCAAACAGGCTCACCGTACCGGAAGCGTCGCGAAACGCCCGGGCCGGGGTGTCGGGGATGTCCAGCCGGTCGCAGGCATCCGACTGATAGTCGAAGACGGTCACCTCATCTCCCAGCGTCACCGAGATCGCCGGTTCGCGGCGGAACAGGAACAGGGCAACCAGCGCGATCGCCAGTGCGGCGGCGGCCGGGTATCGGAAGTGACGCCATTTTTCCCGCACTCACGACGCCCCCGCTAGGTCCGCCAGGCGTCCCAGCACCTTGCGGGAGTCGAAGCATTCCTCTGCCAGCTCCCGGGCGCACCGGGAATGGGTCCGGTAGTCGGCCTCGATGCTGGCTGCGCCCTCGTACGCCTCCTGAAGGTCGGTGAAGGTCACCAGTCCTTCGCCCGTGGGCAGTGTTGCGGCAAGCCCGGTCTCCTGGGCCAGCACCGGCTTGCCGCTGGCCAAAAAGCAGACGCTGCGGTCGCTGATCCACCCGCTTCGGGTGTCGACGTACATCCCCTTCGCCACCAGAAACTCGGCTTTGGCGTCCTGGACGTACCTGCGGTAGCTCCACGGGTCACCGGCCGCCTGTTGCGGGTCTTCGAGCTCCCACCCGGCGGCGTCAAGCAGATGGCGGTCGGGCTGGTCGGCGGGGTCCATCTCCATCGCCAGGCGGAAACGCTGCTCGGCCAGCGCCGGCAGGGCGACGAACTTTCGGAACTCGTGGACCCTGAGGCCGTACCGCCGCCCGGCGAAGTCCACCGGCTCAAACGGCCCGCGCCAGCTTCCGATGCTGGCGAACCCCTCGTGCTTGTAGGCGGTGGCCGGCCAGTGGCTGAGCACCACCGGCGGGAGTGTCGTCTCCCAGGCGATGTCCGCCGGCGGGATGGTGCACCCCTTCTTCCCTACATTGGCCCCCACCGTCAGGTACAGGTCGTACTCGCCGAAGATGTCGGCCAGCCCAAGCTCCTTCCACATCTGCCCGAACCCAGGGTCGATGTCCAGGAACACCTTGTTGCGGGCGGCTCCGAGCAGCTGCGGGCAGTCGATGTAGCCCATGACGTTGAGGAACAGGTCGGACTCCCGGACCCGCCGGAGGACCTCCGAGCGGGGCATTCCCATCGACCCATCCTCTCCGGTGAGCAGGGCGAAGCTGCCGCTCAGCCCGGCGGAGCGCAGGGTGGAGTTGAGGTACCGCCAGTTCACCGAGCTCTCGGGCGGGCAGGCCTCGCCGGAGGCATCCACCGACATCGCCGGGTCGAGCCGGTCCACGAACAGCACGTCCCAGCCGAGGTCCTTGAAGCCCAGCAGGTACTGCAGCAGCACCCAGCTGTGGCCCCCGTAGTGGGCGCGCTGGGCCAGCGAGCCGCCGATCACGACGCTCGGGCGGGCCGGACCGGAGCTCAACCGGATGCCGCGGCCCCGCTGAGAGCGCCGGCGGGCTCGGGCGCCCGGGGGTCGGCCATCCGGTGCTCCAGCGAGTTGGCGTCGAGGAAATGCAGCATCTGCAGGTAGCACTCCCGGTAGCGCCGCAGTGTGGGTTCCCAGTCCTGGGCGGCGAAGTCGATGGCGGGGTCAAGCTCGTCCACCGGGCTGCCGGGCAGCTTGAGCAGTTCCGCAACCTCACGGGTCCTCTCGTCGTAGGTCAGGTAGTAGGCGGGGGTCCCGTTGGCCAGCGCCAGCAGGTTGCCGTGAAGCCGGCACCCGACCATCAGGTCCATCTCGCGGTAGCGGGCGATCATCCGGTCGATGTCCCAGGAGAAGTACGAGTTCTCCAGCATCCAGTCGACCTGTCCGGGGGCGGCGTGGGGATCGAACTGGGCGTGAACCTGCTTGCGGAACTCCTCCGCCACCATCGGCTCCCGCTTCAGGCTGAGCAGGCGGCGGCCGGGCACCGGCTCCATCCGGGCGCTGAACTCCGCCCCCCACTGCGTTGCCTGCAGATAGCGCTGCAGCGCCACCTCCTCACCCTGGGCAAAGACGGTGGTCCTGCCCGAACGACGCCGCAGCAGGTCCATCGCCTTGAACTGGGCCCGGCTCATCTCCCCCCGGCTGGTGTAGAGCGTCTTGCGGAAGGTGAACCCGGTGTGTCCGTAACCCGCCGGTTTCAACTCCAGGGTGGGCCGGCGGGACCAGAACAGCGTGGGACAGCCGGTGACTATGGTGTTGTCGATACCTATGCCGTGCAGTGCCTCGGCCGTGGAGGGCCCCCGCAGCGCCAGCAGGGAGCAGGAACCGGCAATGCGCTTCAACGCCTCTTTCTCCTCCGGTTCGAAAACCGGGCGCTTTCCGGCCGGCATCTGAAGTCCGGCCCCGAACATCACGATCGGGATCTTGATCTTCTTTAAGGTCTCCAGCCCGACGAAGGTGCTGAACCACTTGCTGTCGATGTAGTTGCCGCCCCGCAGGACCAGCACGTCGCACTCGGAGTTCACCAGGTCCCAGTCGCGGTCCTCCGCGTTGCGCTGCACGAACAGCAACTCGTCGTAGTCGAGGATCCGGTCGACCACCTTGGTCAGGAACCAGTCGCCGATGTTGTGCGGCTTGGCCGGGTTGAAGAACGGGGGGAGGGCCTGGTCGGCCCGGGATGCCTGGACGTAGCGGCGGTAGTCGAACCCGATCTCAAGCGGTCCCTGGAGCGAGGCGACCTTCATCGGCCGTCCCCGGCGGCCAGCGCCGGCACCTTCATATGGTGGTCCAGTGCGTTGCTCTCAAGGAACCGGCGCATCTCGTCGAAGTAGATGGCGTAGTTCTTCTCGCACGCACTCCAGTCGGCGGCCAGCGGGTCGACGCCCGGGCCGAACTCGGTGAGGTTGCACCGGGGGACGTCGAACAGCTCGGCGATCTCCCGGGTCCGCTCGTCGTAGATGAGAAAGAACGAGGGGATCCCCTGGGCCAGCGCCAGCAGGTTCGAGTGCAGGCGGCAGCCGATGACCAGGCCCTCCGCCCGGTACCGGTCCAGATACTCGCCGATGTCGTACGAGAAGAAGCAGTTGTCCATCACCCACTGGACCAGCTCGGAGTCGGCGAAGCGGTCGAGCTGGCGGTGCAGGGTCGATGCGATGTCGCCCGCGTCGATTGGAGTCCGGGTCAACGAGGCCAGCTTCGTTCCCTCAATCGGGTTGTAGCGGGTGGTGTGCTCGGCGTCCCACCGGGTTGCCTGCAGGTAGCGCTGCATCAGCACCTCCTCGCCCTGCAGCATCACGGTGGTCCGGGCGAAGCGGTCCCGCACCTGCCGGATCGCGTCGAACTGCGCCCGGTACACCCCCTCGTCGGCCGAGTACAACCCCTGCCGGTAGGAGAAGGCGGCGCTTTCGCCGGACGGCCGGCGCACCCGCAGCTCCGGCTCCCGGGACCAGAACAGGGTCGGGCACCCGGTGACCATGGTGTTGGTGATGCCGATCCTCTCCAGCGCCTGGGCGGTGGACGCCCCCCGCAGCGACGAGCACGCCGAGCTGCCGTGGATGTAGTGGAGGATCTCTATCTCCTCGTCCTCAAACTCCACGTCCTCGGAGAGTCCTGACTGCAGCCCGACCCCGAACATCACGATGGGGATCTTGATCTTCTCGAACAGCTCCAGCCCGAACACCTTCGTCAGCCAGCTCGGCTGGATGTAGTTGCCGCCCTTGAGCACCAGGGCGTCGCACCTGGAGTTGACGATGTCCCACTCCCGGGCCCCCGCCCCCGGGCCGACGGTGATCAGCTCATCGAAGTCCAGCAGCCGGTCGGTCACCTTGGTGACGAACCAGTCGCCGATGTTGTGCGGGTGTTTGGGGTCGAGGATCGGCGGTGACGCCTGGTCCATCCTGGCTGCGGGTACGAACCGGCGGGAGTCCAGCCCAATCTGCAGCGGTCCCTGCAGGGTAGCGATTTTCATACTTGTGCCTCCTTCGGGTTCCCCAGCTTTTGGATCCGGGCATCCCACAACAGGGTGTGGAGCCAGGAGTTGTAGCGAAAGGTCATGCGGCGAAGATCGGTCGAGTAGGACTGACCCTCCAGGTGGTACAGCTCCACCTCCGGCAGATACCAGTGGGTCCGCCCCATCTCCGTGAGGCGCAGGCACAGGTCCGAGTCCTCGAAGTCGCCCTGGACGTAGACGCCCCGAAGGCCGCCTATCGAGCTGTAGAGCTTTCGATCGATCATCAGGCAGGCCCCGGTGACGCCGTGCACCGGGCGGCGGACGTTGGCCGGGGGGAACGAACCGCTCAGGCCCTGGTAGTGGTGGGCGTTCAGCCAGGTGCCGGCCTCCTCGGACCGGCGAAAGTACATCCCGGCGTGCTGAATCGACCCCTCGGCGTAAAGCAGCTTCGGCCCCAGCGCTCCGATGCCCTTGGTCCGGGCGTAAAAGCGGGCCATCTCCCCCAGCCACCCCGGCCGTTTGGGCATCACGTCCGAGTTCATCAGCAGCAGCCGGCGTCCGGTGGCCACCGAGGCCCCCATGTTGTTGGCGGCGGAGAAGCCGCTGTTGCGGTTGAGGACCACGGTGCGGAATGCAATGCCGTAAAGCGCCCAGAGTTGGCGGGCCAGAGCGGTGAGCTCGGCCGCCATCTCCGGCGAGTCCAGCACGTAGATCAACTCGGTCGACGCCAGGTCCGGGTCGTGAAGGAACTGCGCCATGTGGTACTCGCAGAAATCGATGCGCTTGTAGAGCGGCACGATCACCGACACCTCCGGGTTTACCGGCGGGGCGCCGTAGTCGCAGACCTCCGCGATCTCCACGCCGGCGGCCAGCCGCTCCTGCACCCGGCTCACCGCCGGGAAGGTGTGCTGCCACAGCAGCCGCTCGGAGCTGCGGTCGTGGATCAGGTCGGCCATCAATGCGGTGCGGACGTGGTGCGGCTCGTCGGCCACCGGCGGCGCCGGCGCCTCCACCGAGCCGCCGGCACCGTCGAACATCATGAAGACCCACCCCTCGCACAGGATGCTGGGAACCGGAAGCTCGAAGTACCCGACGAAGCCCAGGCGGTTGTGGCCGTGACTCGGCCCGTAGAGGGCGGTTACATCCGGCCGGGCATACCGCACCAGCCGTCCGGTGAGGTCGACGGTCCGGCCCTCGGGAGACACCGCCACCAGGCTGCTGATCTCCGCCTCGGCGTCGCGCATCCACCCCCGGACGTAGAACGACCGGTTGTCGACGCTGAACAGGGCGTCGAGGTGGAGGGCTTTGGGGGTCCGCTGATCGACGTGCGAGGTGTCCAGGCGCTCCCGCAGCGTCTCCCGGAGGTCGAACAGGGCCTTGGCCAGGGGCACCCGGGCGGCGCCCTCGCACATACACAGCCCGCAGGTCAGCAGATCCAGGCACCGGTGCCGGGAGGTGGCGTCCAGGCCGGAGAGCCTCATCGCCAGCTCGGCCGGGTCGACCAGCTTGTCCTCGAGCATCGCCGGATCCAGGGTCAGGCGCACCGGGCCCAGGTCCAGCCGGCGGCGCCGTCCCAGCTCGCGGGCGGAGACCAGCGACAAAAATCCGGTACCCCGCCCCGAGCCGGGCTGGGGGAAGGTGATGGCCGGGGTCGAGGTGATCCCGATCGTGGACTCGCGGTACCCGGGGATGCGGGGCAGCGCCGCCCGGGTGGAGCCCTTCAGCACCAGGACGTCGCCGGAAAGCCGGCAGGCGTAGTCCAACCCGGCGGCGGCTCTGCCGGTTGCGCTCGAGGCACGCCGGCCGGCGCTCACCCCGGCAAGCTCAACTACCGACATACGCGATCCCCTTTCTGGACTTGGATTTCAGCAGCTGCCGGTAGATCCCGGTCAGGTTGCCGGCGTGCTCCTTCAGGGACGGAACCTGCGGGATGCCGGAGTGCAGCCGCTCCCACAACCCCTCGGTGGTCGCGGCCTCGGCCAGGGCCCCGGCCAGGCTGCGGGCGTCGCCGACCCGGAAGTGAAGGCCGTTGACCCCGGGGGTCACCTTCTCGGCCATCCCCCCGATATCACTGCAGATAACCGGCCGGTGGTGCTGGAACGCCTCCTGGATCACCAGCGGCGAGTTCTCCCACCACCGGGAGGGCACCACCACCCAGTCGACCCCGGCCATCAGCGACGGCAGCTCGTCGGGACGGTACCTGCCCTTCAGGGTTACCGAAGCATCGTTCTCTGCGAGCAGCCGGCCGAAACGATCCTGGAACTCCTCGGACTGGTACTCCAGGTTGGCCCCGTGCAGCCACAGGTGGGGGGCCGGCCCGGCCCCTTTTACCTCCGGCCGGTCGCCCAGAAGCTGCATCGCCTCGATTGCCAGGTCGGCGCCCTTGAACTGATTGAACTGGCCGAAGAAGCCGAACCGGGCGCGGGGACGGGACTCGCCGGCCTCTACCCGCTCCGAAAGGGGCCTGCCGTTCTCCTCGACCCGGATGCGATCCGAATCGATACCCCACTGCACGTACCGGTTCTTGAGAAACCGGCTGGGCGCGATGAACAGGTCCACCAGGTCAAGGTGGGACTTGAGGAACTGCTCCCGCAGAAAGAAGTCCTGCGGCGATCGATCCGGAAAGCACTCGTGGCATCGCCTGGGAGACGCGTGATCGCAGAGGGCGCCCTTTCGGGTCATCATCTGCCCGTCGTTGAAGCAGATCGGCAGGTACTCGTGAAGCGTGTAGACGATGGCCGCGTCGGGAAGGGTGCGCCGGGCCTGCAGGACCATGTCCATACCCAAAAAGATCGTGTGCTGAAAATGCACCACGTCGGGACGGTAGGCCTCCAGGAACGCCCGGAAATGTTCGGTGTACAGGCCCTTGTTCTTCATGGTGCCGTTGAAGTAGTCGTAGCCCGCCGCGTCGGTGTAGAGCAGGTACTGGTTGGGGTCGCCCTCCACCGGGATCAGCGGCGTACCCAGGTGCGGCAACCCCTGCTTGTAGCTCGGGGGGCCGGTCCGTGCCAGAAGCACCGGCTCGAACCCGGCGTCGTCGCGCATCTGCTCGTAGAGCTGGTGGGCGTAGTTCTCGGCCCCCCCGGCAAGCACGGTCGGATGGGCATGGACGATGTAGAGCACACGTTTTCGGCTCAAGAGGACTTCCCTTCGGTTTGCAGGTCGAAGATCAGGCAGGCGTCGGCGTTGCGCAGCGCCACCCGGTAGCGGTCGGTCAGATGCCGGGCGAAGTCGGTGTAGTGGTCGAGCCACCAAAAGGCGGTCTGGGGCAGCACGAAGTACTGGGCCCCCATCTCCCTCAGCTCCTCCAGCCCCCGGGTGGCGTCTTCGCCGTCCAGGGGGTGGTGGCCGGCGTACTCCCCGCCCTCGACCTGGGGGAAGTGCCACCCGTTGCGGCCCTCCAGCAGCAGCAGCTCCTCGTCGCCCTTGCTCGCTACCGCCACTGAAGCCCCGGAGGGGACGACCGACCGGACCAGGGCCCGGATCCGGATCACCAGGTCGGCGTAACCGTCGGAATCGTCGGGGCCCGCCGGGTCTGCCTCCGCCCCCAGGCGGGCTGCGGGAGCCTCCCCCGCCGCCGTCCCCGGCGCGGACTGCGTCCGGAACTGCCGCTGGAGCAGCTCGTTTTGACCCCGGACCAGCTCGGTGAGGCTCTCCACCTGCCTGCTCAGCCTTTCGACCCGGACGGTCAGCTGGCCGACGCGGGCCCCAAGCGTGGAGTCGGCGCGGCCCCGGGAGGTGGTTCTTTCGTTGGCGGCGGCCATCAAGCGTTCACCGTCGCTTCGGCCAGGGACCAGACCCGGGCGCCGGACTCCTCCGTCGCGAGCGGGGCTCCCACCCCGTCCAGGTAGGCGGCAAGCTCCGGGTAGTGCTCCAGCCACCAGCGGGACCCGGCAGGCAGGGCCAGGTAGCCGGTCCCCCGGGCCCTCAGGGCCTGCAGATGCTCCACCGCCTCGGCGCCGTTTGCCGGGTAGAAGCCGGCGAAGCCCCCGGTTTCATCCTGCGGCAGATGCTCCCCGGTACGGTCCGGCAGGTCGATCAGCCGTTCGTCACCGCGGCTGACCACCGCCACCCGGGCGCCGGGCGGGGTCACCCGGCAAATCAGGTCCCGAAGCTGCTGGACCTGACCCCGGTACTCCAGCCACCGGCCGGGAGCCGGAGCGCCGGCTCGCTCGGCCAGGAGCTTTTGCAGCTCCCACAGCGCGGCTTCGATCCCCCGGTCGAGCTCCAGCTCCCGCTCGGGGTTCGCCTCGGCAGGCGAGGGCAGCGCGGAAAGCCCGGCAGCTACCACCGGGGCAATCCCGGGCAGGGCGGCCTCTCCCAGCTCCACCGACAGCCGGGTCGACTCCTTCAGCAGCTCGAAGACCTGCCCGGAGCGCTCACGGAGCAGCCTGCTGATCCCGGGCATCGAACCGGCCGTTGCCAGCTCGGGCGAAATCTTCAGTGCGAGGGGATAGCCGCCGGTGTATTCGACGGAGAGCAGGCCGTCCTCGATGTAGTAGTCCAGGTCGTCGGGGACCACCCGATCGGACCAGCGCTCCCGGTACAGCCGGCCGTTGGCCCGGGCCGCTTCGCTGTGGGGGTCCCGGCTGGCCGACTCCAGGTGGTAGAGCACGCTGGCGGCACACAGGTGGACCTCGTGGCCGTGGCCGCTGCGGCCCAGCCGCAGGCAATAGTCGACGTCCTCGTGGCCGTTTACGAAGTCCGGGTCGAATCCTTCGTGCGACAGAAATACCGACCGCTTCACCGCCATGCACGCGCCGGTGACGATCTGGAACCGGCGGGACCGGCGCACCGCCGGGTGATCGCCCGGGAAGCCGGCGTACAGATGGTACGGGTTGTGGTCCCGGCCGATCACCACCCCCGCATGCTGAACCGTGTCGTTGGCGAAGAGCAGCTTTGCGCCGATTACCGCCGCCGCCGGGTTCTGCTCCGCGTACTCCGTCAAAGCCGCCAGCCAGCCCGCGGTCGGCCGGACGTCGTTGTTCAACAGGACCACCAGATCGTTGGACGCCTCCTCGACCCCCCGGTTGCAGGAGGCGGCGAATCCGGCGTTCTGAGCGTTGGTCAACACCTTTACCCGGGGCTCGAAGTACTTGAGCAGCTCGGCGGTGACGTCGGTGGAGCCGTCGTCCACCACCACGATCTCCACATCGCGGCAGTCCGGGCCGGCCAGCAGGTCGTTCAGGCACTGCCTGGTGAGGCCGGCCATGTTGTGGACCGGGATGACTATCGTCGGTTTGATGTTCAGTGGGGGCTCCTTCCGTTGCTCGCCGCCACCGGGACGGCGGCATTCGGTTCAAGGCGGTAAATGCGGCACTCCTCGTCGTCGACGGTTCGCAGGTAGGTCGACTCCAGGTGGCGCGAAAACTCCTGGTAGTGCTCCAGCCACCAAAACGCCGGCCGCGGGATCACCAGCCACGAGGCCCCCCGGCCGCGCACCTGCTCCAGGTGGGCCACCGCCTCGGCGCCGTCCACCGGGTAAAAGCCCGGATAGCTGCCGTCCTCGGTCTGGGGGAAGTGCTGGGCGGACCGGACCGGAAGCTCCAGCAGGGCCTCGTCGCCCCGGCTGACCACCGCCACCGCGTCGCCGGACGGGATCTCGTCGGAAACCAGCCGCTGCAGCCGTTCGGTGGTTCGCCGGTAGCCGGGGTTGGGCCTGCGGGCGTGCGGGGCCCAGGTGGTCCCCCACTTGTGCTCGAAGCGGCGGCGGTTGGTTTCGAAGAGCGCCGCGTACTCCCCGGTCGGGACCAGCGAACCGAACGACGAACCCCCGAAGTGGTGGACCACCACGTCCTCGGCCGTGACCAGCTTGTACCCCGCGCCGGTGAGCATGCGGCTGTAGTCGTCGTCCTCGAACAACCCCAGACCGTAGCCGGTATCCAGTGGGCCGACCTTGTTGAAAGTGGCCTTGCGGAAGCCGAAGCAGAACATGGTGAGCGAGCCCACCTTGCGTACCCGGCCCCGGTGGCGGCGGGCGCGCCGGCCGGCGAAATCCAGGAACTCCCCGTAGGTCCGGTAGGACGCGGCAATCTCCGCCTCGTCCTCCGAACGGTTGGTAACCGGGCCCACCGCGCCGACCCTCGGGTCGTCCAGCCGGGCGGAGAGGGTCTCCAGCCAGCCCGGCGGCACGACGGTGTCGTCGTTGAGCAGGACGACCTTGCCCGCCCGGGCCGCCTCCACTCCCTGATTGACCGCCGCGGCGAAGCCGAGGTTTTCCTCGTTGCGGATCACCCGGATACCCTCATGGGCCTCCGACAGGGCCTCGACGTACCCGGCGGTTTCCGCAGAGGCGCCGTTGTCGACGACCACCAGCTCGAAGACCGGCCCCGCAGTGTTGTGCAGGACGCTCTGCAGGCACATCTTCACGACCGGGAGCTGCCCGAACAGCGGGACGACGATGCTCACCCGGGGCCGGGCCCCGCCGGCGACCAGCCCCCGGACGATCGCCGGGGGAGCCGCCTGGACCGCACGGACGGTTTCTTCCCTCAGGCGCATCGGCTTGCGGGACGCCGGCAGAAGGTCGATCGACGGGCTGAACGCGGCGCTCCCCCCGGCGCCGCGGGTCCGGGCGGAGGTGCGGAACCCCAGGTGGTCCAGCATGTTTTTGAGCACCACATCGGAGTCGATGTGCTCCCGGGCGATATAGAGCGCCGCCCGGGAGTGCGAACCGGGGTCGGGGG
>JAJCYF010000238.1 GCA_029263035.1 Actinomycetes bacterium | reverse complement strand
GACCGGCGGCGCAGTGCTCCCTCCGGGTCGATCCCGGCCGTTCCCGCCAAGGCCACCACCTCCAAAAGCAGGTCGCCCACCGACTCTTCTGTCACCTCGCCGTCAAAAGCTTCAGACAGCTTCGCCAGGCGCTCCGGTGATGCGTCGAACTCGTGGCCCACCCCGGACACCCGGCGCAGCACCTTGTGGGCGTAGACCAGTGCCGGCAGACCCTTCGGCAGGCCCTCGTCCAGCTTCGTGCGCCCCTTCTGTGCCTTCTTTAGCGTCTCCCAGTTCGCCACCACGTCGGCCGAACCGCTCACCTGGACCTCCCCGAAGACGTGGGGGTGCCGGTCGACCAGCTTCTTCACCAGGCCGTCGATTACGTCTCCGACCTCGAACTGGCCGGTCTCGGCTGCAATCTCGGCGTGAAACACCACCTGCAACAGCAGGTCTCCAAGCTCCTCCTCCAGGTCCGTCATGCTTCCGGAGTCGATGGCGTCCAGCGTCTCGTGCGCCTCCTCCAGCAGGTGGACGGCGAGGGACCGGTGGGTCTGCTCGGCGTCCCAGGGGCAGCCGCCCGGTGCTCGCAGGCGGGCCATGATGGCAACCAGCCGTTCGAAGGCCGGACCGGCACGCCCGGCGGTCGCCGAACCGGTGAGGTCCGGCGTTTGGCCTTGGGTCAAGGGGATTAGCGCTCTAGGGTGCGGAGCCGGCTGCGCCCTGGGCCTGCTGGACAGACCTCGGTATCACCGACTGGGTGATCTCGTCGAAGACCCCCAGCTTGGGGTTGACCTTTACCCGTGAGGCCTTGACTGCGTCGATCAACCACTCCTCGAACGCGGCGTTGGCTTTCTGCGTGGCCAGGGCGTTGGCGATCTGGGGTTTGGCCTCCTCGAAGGGTCGGCCGACGGCCAGAAGCTTCAGTACGTGGAATCCGAACGGCGTCTGGACCGGCTCGGAGATGTCGCCCACCTGGAACATGCCGAAGGCCGCCTCCTCCAGCTCGGGGACGACATCTCCCCGGGAGAAGAACTCCAGCTCTCCGCCCCGCTCCTTGCTCACCGCGTCCACCGAGAACTCCCGCGCCATCGCCCCAAAGTCGTCTCCGTTGCGGGCCCGGCTAACGATGTTCTTGGCCCGCTCCTGGTCGGCCGGGCTTACGCTGCAGGTGCGCTGTTCGGCGTCGAAGTTGCCGCAGACCACGATGTGGGCGACCTTGACCTGCTCGTCGAACTGCGACTTGTTCAGCTGGTAGTACTGCTCGATCTCGGCATCACTGGCCCTGGCGTTCTTTCCGACCGTTTCACGAACCCGGGCCAGAATGCTCTCGTTGGCCAGAAAGCTCTTCAGCTCCTGTTCGGTTAGGCCCTCGGTCTTGAGCGCCTCCTTGAAGGCCCCTTCGCCGTCGAACCCGGCCTTGACGTTGTTGAACCGGGCATCGATATCCGCCTGGTCGGTGGTGATCTTCATGGTGCGGGCCATCTGCAGCCCGACTTCCTGGCGGATCAGCTCGCCCAGGATCTCCCGCTGGGCATCCAGCCGGTTGGAGGTTCCCTCCGGCCCCTTGAAGACGTTGGCCGTCGTGGGATCCTTCACCACCGACGCCAGCCGGCTGTTGATCCGGCTTTCGGGAATCTTCTCGCAGTTCACCTCACCGCAAACGACGGCGGCGGTGGGGGCAAAGTAGCTGCCCTGGTCATCGAGGCTGGTCTCGCCGCCGCATGCCGAAAGGAACAGGGCACCGGCAAGGAGGAGGGAGAGGCGGGTTCTGGATCTCACTGAGGATCGAGAATATCACGGAGTGTGTCCAGTACCCACCGCGCAGTATCGCCCGCCGGGACGTTTAGCAGAAGGGTTCCGGAGACCTCCTTGTACACCGCAGAGGGGTACTTGCGCCGCAGGCGGACCTGTTGGGAGTCCCGCAGCTCGGGAAGCGGGCGCAGCTTCATCAGGCCGTTGCGCACCCCGGCCTCGGTGATCCCCTTCTCCGCCAGGTAGGCCCTGAGCTCGGCCACCACCAGCAGGGTGCCGAGCGGCTTGGGTACCGGGCCGTAGCGATCGGTGAACTCCTCAATCAGGGCGACGACGTCCTCCGGAGCCCGCACCTGCTCGATCTGGCGGTACGCCTCCATCCGCAGCGACTCCCGCTGGATGTAGTCGGCGGGGATGTAGGCGTCGGCCGGGATGTCGAGCTTGATCTGCAGCTTGGGTTCGGGCGACCGGCCGGTGAGCTCCTCGATGGTTTCGGTCATCATCCGCATGTACAGATCGAAACCGACGGCGGCGATATGTCCCGACTGCTCGGCCCCCAGCAGGTTGCCGGCGCCCCTCAGTTCCAGGTCCCGCAGAGCAATCTTGAAGCCGCTGCCGAGCTCGGTGTACTCGGAAAGCGTCTTCAGACGCTCGTGGGCCTCGGCGGTCAGCACCGTCTCGTGGGGGTAGAAGAAGTAGGCGTAGGCCCGCTCCCGGGCGCGTCCGACCCGGCCGCGCAGCTGGTAGAGCTGCGACAGTCCCAGCAGGTCGGCCCTTTCCACTATCAGGGTATTCATCGCCGGGATGTCCAGACCGGACTCGATGATCGTCGTACATACCAGCACATCGATCTTGCCGTCCCATACGTCGACCATGATCTTCTCCAGCTCACCCTCGGACATCTGGCCGTGGGCGGTCTCCACCCGGGCTCCGGGCACCAGTGAGGCGATCCGCCGGGCGGCCGACTTGATGGAGGAAACCCGGTTGTGGACGAAGAACACCTGGCCGTCGCGTGCCAGCTCCCGCCGGATCGCGGCAGTGACCATCCGAGCGTCGAAGTCGCCGACAAAGGTCATGACCGGCCGGCGGTCGGTGGGCGGCGTGTCCATAAGCGACAGGTCCCGGATTCCGGTAACCCCCATCTCCAGGGTCCTCGGGATGGGCGTGGCGGTCATGGTCAAGACGTCGACGTTCTCCCGCAGGTGTTTGATCTTCTCTTTGTGCTTGACGCCGAAGCGCTGCTCCTCGTCCACCACGAGCAGTCCGAGGTCGTGGAACTTGACGTCGGGCTGCAGCAGGCGGTGGGTGCCGACCACCACGTCGACCTTGCCGGCCGCAACCTCCTCCAGGACTGCGGCCTGCTGGGCGGGGGTCAGGAATCGGGATAGCTGGGCGACCTTCACCGGGAAGCCGGCAAAGCGCTCGGAGAAGGTCTGGTGGTGCTGCTGGGCCAGGATCGTCGTGGGAACCAGGACCGCCGCCTGCTTGGAGTCCTGGACCGCTTTGAAGGCCGCCCGGACGGCAACCTCGGTCTTGCCGAAACCGACGTCGCCGCAGACCAGCCGGTCCATCGGGATGGGCTTTTCCATGTCCTCTTTGACCGCGCCGATCGCCCGCTGCTGGTCCGGAGTTTCCATGTGCGGGAAGGCGTTCTCCAGCTCCGCCTGCCACGGGGTGTCGGGCGAGAAGCGGAAGCCCTCCGAGCGGATCCGGGTGGAGTACAGGCGAATCAGGTCCTTGGCGATGTCCTGCACCGCCTTTTTTGCCTTGGCCTTGGACTTCTCCCACTCGCCGGTTCCCAGGCGGTTGAGCCGGGGCGACTCGCCGCCGGTGTACTTGGTGATGGCGTCGAGCTGCTCGGTCGGCAGGTACAGCTTGTCGCCCGCGGAGTAGCTGATCACCAGGTAGTCCCGGCTGATGCCGGCCACCTCCCGGGTGAGCATCCCGTGGTACCGCCCGACTCCGTAGGTGTCGTGGACGACGTAGTCGTCGGCCGCCAGCTGCAGCAGCAGGGCGGACGCCCGGGCGGGAGCCTGCGGGCCGGAGGCCACCACCGGCCGGCGGCGGCCGAACAGGTCGCTCTCGCCGACCACGGCAACCGGCGCCGAGTTGGGGAGCTGGAGCAAGAAACCCTTGCCGACCGAATGCTCGCTGACAACGCCCTTGCCCAGCTCGGGCGGGGCGATGGGCAGGCCCAGCCCGGCCTCGGAGAGGATCTGCTGAGCCCGCGAGGCACTGAAGCCGGCGGCGACGACCACGCTGCCCGACGCAGAAAGAACGTCCTGCAGGGCGGCCGCCAGACGGTCGACCCGACCGGTCTGCTCGTCCCAGCCGGTCACGTCAAGGTCGAGGCCCTCCTCGCCCCGACCGTAGGCCCACAGCTCGACGGTTTCCGAATCCCCGGTAATCCGGTCCAGGGGGACAAAAAGCCCCTCGGTCTGGCTCGATCCCCACTCGGCAGCCTGCTCCAGGAAGTCGGTGCTGCGATCGAAGATCTGCTTGGGGTCGCACAACACCAGCCTGCCCCCGTCGGGCAGCAGGTCGGTGACCGGCTTGAGCGGTCCGGCCACAAGGGCCAGGTACGCCTCCATGCCCGGGAACACCACGCCCTCGGCAATCCTGGTCAGGTCGCCCTGCAGGTCCGACCCTTCGGGAGCCGAGTCCAGCAGGGCGGCAGCCCGAGCGCGGACCCGGTCGTCCAGGCGCAGCTCGCGGCAGGGGGTGATCTCGATGCTCTTGAGGTGGGCGCCGCTGCGCTGGCTGGAAACCGAGAAGCTGCGGAGATCGCTGACCTCGTCGCCGAAGAACTCCGCCCGCACCGGATCGCCGGCGTCGGCGGGAAAGACGTCCAGCAAGCCCCCCCGGACACTGAACTCGCCCGGGCGCTCCACCAGGTAGTTGCGCTCGAATCCGTACTCGACCAGCCGGGCGACGGTGTCGTCCAGCGACACCTCGGCGCCGACCGAGAGCTCTATGGCGTCGGCGGGCGGCTCGGCCACCGCCTGGACCAGCGCCCGCACCGAAGCGACAATGACCGCCGGAGACCTTCCGGCCCCCAGGTCCCTTAGAACCTTGATCCGGCGCCCCATGGTTTGCAGGGTCGGGGACATCGCCTCGCCGGGAAGCACCTCCCAGGCGGGGAACAGCGCCACCTCGGAGGGGTCCATCCACACCTTCAGGGCCTCGGTGAAGATCTCCGCGTCCCGGCTGCGCGGGAGCACCACCAGCAGGACCGGGGCTTGCCGGGCCAGGCCGGCCACGGTAAAGGCGCGCGCCACCTCGGGCACGCCGCCTCCGCCCTGGCCGAGCAGCTCGTCGAGTAGCCCGGACGGGTCCCAGGCCTTCAGCAGGTCATTCATCGTCGGCTTTGGTTACTCCGGTTGAGGTGTTGAACCGGTTCATAGTGGCCTCCAGACCGTCGTGCACCAGCGATAGCGCCGCCTCGCCGGCCCGGTCCTCCAGTTTGAACAGCTCCAGCGCCGCCGCCTTCGACAGGGGCTCCAGCACGAAGCCTGCCGCCTGCTGGAACGGGTTGGGGGGACGCCCGACGCCGATGCGCACCCGGTAGAAGTCCTTTGTACCCAACGACCGGGCTACCGATTCAATTCCCTTGTTCCCGGCGCTTCCACCCCCGATTTTCACCTTGAGAGCCCCGGAGGGAAGGTCGATCTCGTCGTGCAGCACAATGATGTTCTCGGGGGCCACCCGCTTCAGGTTGGCCAGAACGGCAACCGCTCGTCCACTCTCGTTCATATAAGTCGAGGGCCGGGCCAGCAACAGCCGGACACCGTCGTCGTTCACCTCGCCGAGGTGGGCTACCGAGCGAGTGGAGCGCATCCTCACCCCAAATTTGCGCGCCAGCTTCTCCACGGCGCGGGCACCGGCGTTGTGCCGGGTGTACTCGTACTTGGTGCCGGGGTTGCCGAGACCGACCAGCAGCCAGACGGGTTCCGCGGAAGACATGACCTGGTCCTTGGATCTTCGGAAGGGGGGCGTTACGGGGTCCGGCTCGGTGGGCAGGCCGTCAAAGCCTTAAGACTCTTCGGAGCCTTCGGAGGGTTCCTGGGCGGCGGCCTCTGCAAGCTCCGCTTCCGTTTCGACCGGAGCAATGCCCGTGAGCTCCTCCTCGGTGACGACCCTGGGCTCGACAACTGCTGCAATCATCTCTTCGGCCGGCGTGAGGATCTCGACTCCACTCGGAGCCTTGACGTCGCTCACGTGGATGGTGTCGCCGATACCCATACCGGAGATGTCGATCTCGATGGCGGTCGGGATGTCGGTGGGGACAGCCTCGACATGGAGTTCGTGCATGTGCTGGTCCAGCACTCCACCCTCGTGTACGCCGTGCGAGTCTCCGACCAGATGAAGCGGAACCTGAGCCTCGATCTTGCGGTCACGGGCGACGTTGACGAAGTCGACGTGAAGGATGGTGCCCCGGATGGGGTGGCGCTGTACCTCACGGGCAACCGTCAGGCGGGAGGTGCCTTCAACGTTGAGGTTGATGAGGACGTTGCCGCCGGCCTCGGTGTGCAGGGCCTGGCTCATCTGCCTGGCGTCGACCAGCAGCGACACCGGCTCGGCCGAGGGACCGTAGAAAACTGCGGGGACCAGACCGGACGCGCGGTAGCGGGAGGCGGGGCCTTTACCCGTCTCAGTGCGCGGCTTTACATCCAGCGTGATCTCCATGAGTTATGAAGTGTACCCGCTAAAGGGCGGTCTCGCGTCCGCTCGTTTCAATCCATTCCCCCGATGACCCGTTCGGGCGGGATCGCCTCAAGGTGCTCGCCCTGGAAGATCTCCGATACCGACTCGTCCTCGAACACCGCCTTGATGGTGGAGGCCAGGATCGTGGCTATCGACAGAACGGTGATCTTCTCCGACGGCGAGTCCAGCACCGAGGGCAGGGTGTTGGTGACGATGACCTCCCTCAGGGGAGAGTCCTCGATTCGTTTCATCGCCTCTCCGGAGAAGATGCCGTGCGTGGCGACCGCGATGACCTCCTTAGCACCCTTGTTCATCAGCTCGACCACCCCGCCGCACAGGGTGCCGGCGGTGTCGATCATGTCGTCGACCACCAGGCAGATCTTGCCCTCCACGTCGCCGATGAGACCGGCCGTCTGGCTGACGTTGCGCACATCGGTGCGGCGGCTCTTGTTCATCACTGCGATGTCGGCCCGAAGGTGGCGGGCGAACTTGGCCGCGTGGCCGGCCCGGCCGGCGTCGGGAGCTACAACGACCAGGTTGTCCGGGTAGTTGAGTTCGACGTACTTGGAGAGAATCGGCAGGGCGGTCAGATGGTCGACCGGGCCGTCGAAGAACCCCTGGGTCTGACCGCTGTGCAGGTCGACGGTTAACACCCGGTCCGCACCGGCCGCCGCCAGCAGGTCCATGACCAGCCGGGCGGAGATGGGCTCCCGCGCCAGGGACTTGCGGTCCTGCCGGGAGTAGCCGTAGAAGGGGATGACGGCGTTGATGCGCTTCGCGCTGGCGCGCTTGAGGGCGTCGATCATGAACAGCTGCTCCATGATCATCTCGTTGACCGGGTGGCAGTGGCTCTGGACAACGAAGGCGTCGGTACCGCGCACCGATTCGTGGAACCGGACGTAGACCTCGCCGGAGGCGAACCGGCTGACCTCAACCTCGCCCAGGCGCATCCCCAGGTGGACGGCGATCTCCTCCGCCAGCTCCGGGTTGGAGGTCCCGGAAAAGATCATCGCCCGCTTCTTCACGGAAATCTGCATTTACGCCTGCTCCAGCTTTCGTTTCCTAAATGGCCTGGCCGGCACACCGGCGACAATCTGCCCGTCCTCGACGTCTTTGGTGACCACCGACCCGGCGCCGGTACCGGCGTTGCGCCCGACACGAACCGGGGCAATCAGAGTCGTGTCCGACCCGGTGAACGCACCGTCCTCCACAACCGTCCGAGACTTTACCTTGCTCTCGGTATCGTAGTTCGCGGTGATGGTTCCTGCCGCGAGGTTCACCCCCCTGCCGATGTCGGCGTCGCCGATGTAGGACAGGTGCGGGACCTTGGAGCCTTCACCGATGGTCGACTTCTTGGTCTCCACAAAGGTTCCGATCTTCGACCCCGTTTCCATCCGCGTCCCCGGGCGCAGCGACGCAAACGGCCCCACCGAGGTGCCGGGACCGATAAACGACTCCTTGACCACTGCGAACGTGACCTCGGCGCCGGATTCCACGACCGAGTCGACCAGGCGGGTAGACGGGCCGATCAGACAGCCTTCGCCCACCCGGGTATTGCCCTCCAAAAAGGTCAGGGGCCTCAGCACCGCATGCGGCTGCACGGAGGCGCTCACGTCGACGTACGTCGTCTCCGGATCCTCCACCGTCACCCCGGAAGCCGCCAGCTCGGCGACCTTGCGCCGCCAGAGCACCTTGGCTGCGGCCGCTAGCTGCAGCCGGTCGTTTACCCCCTCGATCTCGGCAGGGTCCGAGGTTGAAACCGAACCCAGCCCCCCGCCGTCGCGGGCGATAAGCAGTGCCGCCTGGGGAAGGTAGTACTCGCCCTGGGCGTTGTCGTTGTCGATCCGGCTGAGAGCGTCGAACAGGGGGGCGGGCTTGAAGCACCAGATTCCGCTCGAGATCTCGGTGACCTTTCTCTGTTCCTCGGAGGCGTCCCGCTCCTCCACCACGTCGAACACCTCCCCTGCGGCGTCCCGCAGGATGCGCCCGTAGCCGGTGGGGTCGGGCACCTCGGCGGTGAGGACCGTGGCTGCCGAGCCCGAGCGCCGGTGCGCCTCGGCCAGGCGGCGCAGAGTGTCGCCGGTGACCAGCGGGCTGTCGCCGGAAAGGACCAGAACCGTCCCGGTGAAGCCCTCCAGGGCCTCCCGGCACCGGGCGACTGCATCACCGGTTCCGAGCAGCTCGGTCTGGTGGACGAACGCCGTCTGGGGAAAGTGTTCCCCGGCATAGGCGGACACCTGCTCGGCGCCGTTTCCAACGACCAGGAGCATCCGCTCCACCCGGTCCAGCGAGCCGGCGGCGTGCAGTACGTGGTGCACCAGAGGCAGGCCGGCGGCCCGGTGCAGCACCTTGGGGACGTGTGACCGGAATCGTTTACCCGCCCCGGCGGCCAGGACCACAACGGCAAGCGGATCCAAAACGGGTTCTCCAGCGTTGGGCGGTGGCATCGATCTCACGCTCCGGGACAAGGATTCGAACCTTGACTAAGGGATCCAAAGACCCTGGTGCTGCCATTACACTATCCCGGAAAGGGCGGCATTCGTCCTCTCACTCCATTTAACACCGTCGGTCCACTGTCCCGACTCCGGGGATTGACCGGTCCCTGGGAAAAAACTACTCTCGATGCAGTGCGAGAAGTCTCGGAGCAGGTTTTGCGCGGGTACCGTCCCTCCTGGAACCTATTAATGGCTTCAATGGGCTTCATCAGCGCGAGCACCCGCCGCCTGTACGTACCGAGCGTCCGGCTTCCCCGGCGACTTCGCTTTCACATCCCGCACTCGCGGGGGCTGATCGTCACGGCAGTGATGTTGGGCATGGCTATTTCCGTGGGGGCGTCGGTCGGCATCCTGGCGCTTCGCCAAACCGACTCGGTCGAAAGGTCCGCCCAGGAGGCCCTGCGCAGGCAGTTCCTCGCCGGCATGGTGGCCGCCCCGGTGCCGCTGGCCAACCAGCCGGTGGGAGAGGGGCAGATCGCCGCCCCCGTACAGTTCCTGCCCGAACAGCCTGCCCCGGCCGCCGGCTCGCCGGTAGCGGTACTGCAAATTCCTTCGATCGATGTCGACAAGGTCATCGTGACCGGCACCGGTGATGCCGAGCTTCGCCGCGGGCCCGGTCAGTACCCGGGCACGATGATGCCCGGGCGGGGGGGCACCTTCGGCGTCGCGGGCTTCCGGGCTACCTACGGAGCGCCGTTCCTGAAGCTCGACCGGCTGAACTCCAACGCCCCCATCCACGTCACCACCACCGACGGTCGTTTCACCTACCGGGTAACCGGCCGCACCACCGTGAGCCCCGCGCAGAACTCCTCCCTGGTCTCCGGCGGAGAGGAGCGTCTGGTGCTTACGACCACGGCACCCTCACTCGGTGACGACAAGCGCCTGGTGGTAACGGCAACCCTCACCGAACATACGGAAAGGGTTTCGGTCAAGATCCCGCTGCCGGCCGGAGATGCCGGCGCCGCCTACGCTCAGGAGGACCAGCTTGCCGGCGGCTTCCAGCTCAATCCTCTGGGACGGCTGGCGGCCACCAACGTGACCCCGAGGACTCCGGCCGCTCCCGCCGCAGCCGAGCCGGCAGCGGCCGGCCAGGTGCAGAGCCCGCCCCAACCTCCCGCTCCTGCCCCTCCCCCGCCTCCCCCGCCTCCGGCGCCCGTGGTGGTTGCCGCTCCCCGGACGGAGCCGGCCCAGCCTCCCGCCCAATTGGAGGCCGCCCCTACGCCCACGGGTCCGCAGCACCGTTCACCGAACCGGTTTGCCCCGGCCTGCAGGAACGGCATGGACGACGACGGTGATGGGCTGATCGACTTCCGCTCGCTCGACGGCGAACGGCAGGACCTCGAGTGCAACGGTATGGACGACGACGACGAGTAGCGGGCCTCAGCCCTGAATCAGCTCGGCGCCCGACGGGGTGCCCGAAACCACCTCCACCCGGGCAAAACTCCCTACCGCTGAGCCGGCGACGCGGCCGGCGTGCGCCTCATCCCGGCACAACCCGATGATCGCCGACCCGCTCCCGGTCATGATCGCTCCCAAAGCACCGGCATCAAGCATCGCCCCCTTGAGCTCGCGCAGGCCCGGCATCAGGTCAAAGGCTGCGATCTCCAGGTCGTTCGCGAGGTTCGCCGCCACTGCAGCAATGTCGCCCGACGCCAGAGCGTTTGCGAGGGCGGCGGCGCTGCCTGCCGGCCGGCCGTTCCCGGAGGGCCGGCCGCCGGTGGGCACCATCTCGTCATAGTGCTGGTAGACCTTGACCGTGGAAAGGGCTGCCTCGGAGATTCCGATCACCCACCACAGAGTGGCCGGGCTGGACAGAGGGCGCAGCCGATCGCCCACACCGGTGGCCAGCGCCACGCCGCCCCGGAGGCAGAAGGGGACATCGGCACCCAGCTGACGGGCCAGCGTGTCGACATCCAGGGACCCTTCGCACTCCGGTCCCTCCAGCCGGGTCAAACCCACCAGGGCAGCCGCCGCGTCGGCGCTTGCTCCCCCCAGGCCGGCGCCTACCGGAATCCTCTTCTCCACCGTGATCGACGGCCGCTCGGCGCACTTGAGCCGGGCCGCGGCCACGGTGCGCTGAACGATGTCGGGGGCGGCCGGTACGGGCCCGTCAAGATTGTCCGCCCAGCGAATGGTGACCTCGGAGTGCTCGGCCGGCTCGATGGTCAGCGTGTCGGCCAGACTGATCGACTGCATGACGGTTTCCAGCTCGTGGTAGCCGTCCGGCCGGCGTCCGACGATGGCCAGCCACAGGTTCACCTTCGCCCTGCCGAGTACTTTTATCACCGCAACTCCCTCACCAATCGGGCGAACTGTGGAAGCCCCAGGGCTTCCGCCCGTAGCCCCGGGTCGATACCCGCCCGGGCGAGGGCCGCCTCAACCTCGCCCACCTGCATCTCGAGCCCGGATGCCAGAGTATTCCGAATCGTCTTCCGTCTCTGGCTGAAGGCCGCCCGGACCACCCGCATCAACTCCGGTCCTTCCAGGTCGGCCGGCGGCTGGATCCGGGTGAGGCGAACCAGAAGGGACTCGACCTTGGGCACCGGCCAGAACACCGAGGCCGGCACCTTGCCCAGCAGGCGCGCCTGAGCATGGTAGGCCACCAGCAGGCTGACCGCGCCGTATGCCTTGGAGCCGGGGGCCGCCACAAAGCGCTCTCCCGCCTCCCGCTGCACCATGACCACGAAGTCCTCTATCTCCGGCCGCTGCTGCAACAGGTCGGCGATCAGCGGCGTTGCGATGTTGTAGGGCAGGTTGGCCACCAGCCGGTGCGGCCCGCCGGCCACGAGCGTGGCGAAATCCAGGTCCATGGCATCACCCACCACCACCTCAACGTTGTCGGTGCCCTGCAGCACCTCGTTCAGGGCGGGGATGAGCTTGCGATCCAGCTCAATGGCGGTCACCTGCCGGGCCGCCTCCGCCAGACCCAGGGTGAGGGTGCCGACACCGGCGCCCACCTCGATGATCCGGTCGCCGGGAGCGATCTCCGCCAGGCGGACGATGCGGCGGATGGTGTTCTGGTCGATTACGAAGTTCTGGCCGAGCGCCTTGGTGGGAACGATCTGGTACCGCCGGGCAAGCTCTCCGATGTCTGCCGGGCTGAGTAGCCTGCGGCCTACCACTCGACCTTTACGTTCAGCACCCCCCGGGAGGTGGGCGAAAGCTGCTCGAAGGCGGTGTCCGAAAGGTCGATGATCCGCCCGTCGATGTAGGGGCCCCGGTCCCGGATGGTCACGGTGACCTGTTTGCCGTTCGCCACGTTGGTCACCCGCACGACCGTCCCGAAGGGCAGGGTGCGGTGCGCCGCCATGAGGCCCGGCATGTGGTACCAGGAGGCCTTGCCGGTCTGGCTCTGGCTGGCGGCCCCGAGGCTCGGACGCTGGGTCCCGACCAGGGTGATCTCGGCCGACGACTCCCGCAGGGTTTTGGCGCCGAGGAAGGTCCGGGACTTGACCTTCCCGTCCTCGTAGAGGATCCGGTAGGAGTTCTCCCGGATTCCCTCAACTCCCGGCTTGGAGACCTTGCGGACTCCCATCTCCAGCTTGCTGGACTGCTCGGTCTGGCGGCTGAAGCCGATCTTGGAGTGCAGCTTCTCGATCGCCTGGTTGACCCGGACCACCCTGATGGTCGACCCCTCCGACGGATAGGCGACAATGCTGGGCTCGACCCGGTCGAAGGGCCCCAGGACCACGCCCAACTGGCGCAGCAGGCCCCCGGCGGTGAGGACGTTGGTACGCACCGCCTGGGTGTTTCCGTCGTAAACCACCGTCGCTCCCACGGACTGGGCGACGACGATCTCGTCGCCGGCGTCGACCGGGGTGCTGGGCGCCGGGGCGATCAGCGCCCCCCGGGAAACCACCGAAAGCTCTTTGAGGACCTCATCGACCGTGCGGCCGGTTACCAGTTCGGTCTTGCGTTCGCCGTTGATTACCACAACGACATCCCGGGCTCGCATTACCTCGATCTTGTCGTCGGCGGCGAGCGGCACGTCCCGGGCGGGCAGGGTCCGGTCCGATGGGCCGAGGGTAACACCGGCCCGGCTCAACGCCTGGCCGACCGTCGGGGCGAAGGTTTCGATGCTGCGTTCGGTCCCCCGGTCGGCAACGGTGACCGTTTTCTGCGCCTGGAGGTACAGCGAGCAGCCGGCGGCGAGGCTCAAGGCCACGGCCACACGAATAATGCCGCGAAATGCACTGTTTTTGACAGGTTCCGTGGTGTACTGCAGCGAAACCAGATCGATGATCTGGGCATCGGACTGCAGCTCACGGCGGGGGTATTCCGGGATTTCGGGCGCGAAATCCCAATCGCCGGGCCGGGTTAGTCCGGTAGCGCGCGGGGCCGGGGAAGCGGTTGCTCTGCTTGCCAAGAACCTGAACCTAGCAGGGCGCCCGCATCGCGGGCAAGCTGAGGCAAACCCCTAACCTTCGGCCTTGAGCGATAGCCGCTGCTGAACCTGCGGGCTCCGCAGCTCCCGAAGCGCATCCGAAGCCACCCACCCCGCTCCCCTGCAATCCATCCCTGCGATCAGTTCCGCGGTCGAAATCGCCGCCAGGTTGAGACCGGAATTGCGCTTGCCTATCTGCCGCAAGGCCCAGTTCACCGCCTTGCGCACAAAGTTGCGGGGGTCGCACGCCTCCCGCTGTATGAGCGGAAGAAGCGCCAGCAGCTGCTCGTCCGCCGCCCCGCGGTCGTGTACCGCGATTCCCGCCATCAGGCTGAACGCCGCACGCTTGGTGAACTCGGGCTCCGCCCCCGCCCACTCGGCCGCCTTGACGTAGCGGTGCTCGGTCCGGTCGAACAGGTTGCAGCAGCAGGCGTCGACCACCTCCCAGGAGGTGAACCCGGCCGCCCAGGCATCCATCTGCTCGAGGGTTACCTGCTCGGGGTCGTCGATGAGCGAGGCCAGGATCCGGGCCTCTCGAACCCCGGTTCTCCACAGCGCCAGGGCCAGATCGTGATCCTTTCCGATCCGGCGGGCGAGCGGCCTGAGCGCGGTCATAGATATGCCGAGAGAGTTTGAGATGTCGATGCCAAAGCGCGCCTGGCCGGGCAGATTGGACGGGTTCGCCATCGCCCGGAGCTCACCCATCACCTCTTTGTGATCCATGGTGCCAATATAGGCGCCAGCCATGCGTAATCTTGGGTAGTAGAGGTCCGGCGAACACAAGGAGGATTCCGGTGTTAAGCGACGAGCAGAAGCAGTTCTTTCGCAAGGCCAACTTCGGCCACCTGGCCACCCTCGAGCCCGACGGCTCGCCGCAGGTAACGCCGGTCTGGATCGATGTCGATGACGAGCACATCATCATCAACACCGCCAAGGGCCGGCAGAAGGTTCGCAACGTGGAGCGCGACCCCCGGGTCTCGGTTGAGGTGGTCGAGCAGGGGAACCCGTACAGCATGCTGAGCGTCAAGGGCAAGGTCGTCGGCATGACCACCGAGGGAGCGGACGAGCACATCGATGCGCTGGCCAAGAAGTACCTGGGTCAGGACACCTACCCCTTCCGCCAGCCCGGTGAGGAGCGCTTGATCATGAGGATTCAGCCGGAGAAGGTGATCGCCCCCTAAAGCTGCGGAGTCAGGATCACCACCGGGATCTCCCGGGCGGTCTTCGCCTCGTAGCCGGCATAACCCTTGAACTCCTCGACAAACCGGGGCCACATCCTCTCCCGCTCGTCGTGCGACGCCTTGCGGGCGCTCACGCGCATCCTCCGGGCCCCGACCTGCACCTCCGCCGCCGGGTTGGCCTTCAGGTTCAGCCACCAGGACGGGAAAAAGTCGTTGCCCGCATTGGAGGCGGCCAGAAGGTATTCGTCACCTTCCATCACGTAGCCGAGCGGCTTGGTCCGCCGGCGCCCGGTCCTGCGGCCGGTCGTCGTCAGCAAGAGCACCGGGAGGCCCGTACGGCCGGCCACCCGGCCCCCTGTCGCCCGGTAGACCCCGACGTGCAGCGCAGTGACGACTCTGGAGATCGTGTTGTACGCGGTGCGGTTCATCCTTCCAACCTCCGCTTTCACCTGCAGAAAGTTTAGCCGTCGTCGGGGCCTGCACAGCCCGCCGGAATCCTCTTCTGGCTGGTTAGACTCGAAACAGTGAAGACACACAGGCGGGTCCGGATCCTGGTCGCGGCGCTTCTCGCGCTTGCCGCCTGCAGGCCGGAGGTCGGGTTCGAACCGGACGCCACCCCGAGCCCCGCCGCCAACATCCACGTGTTCTCCACCCCGGAAAAGCTCGGCACCGGATTGATCGACGGCGCCACGCCGGATGGCACGGCCCTGTACGTCGAAGAACCCGACCCCGCCTTCCCCCAGCCCGGATGTGAGGGCCAGCCGCAATCGGTGATGTTCCGACTCCCGCTGGACGGAGGAGAGCGAACGCTCGTGGGTAACGGTACCGGCCCCCTGCGCGGCCGGCTGGTCCGGGGGGGTTCCGGAAATCGCGTCGCGGTCGTGGCCGCCTGTGAGTCCTTCTTCACCGAAATGGTCGTCGCCCGGGAGTCGGAGGGCGGGGAGCTGTCGGAACTGGTGCAGGTCACCCCGCAGATTCCCGAAGGATTCCTGCTCAACCCGTCAACGGTCAACTGGGACCGGGAGGGCGGGGCGCTTCTCGCGGCAATCCAGCACATCGATGCCCCCGACGGCGACCCGGCGCAGATTGTCTCCATCGATCCGGAGACGGGAAGGTTGACCAGGCTGTTCGATGCCGAGCAGGGCACCGGGGTATTCAACGTCGGCCAGTTGCAGAACGGCCAGTACGTGATCGCCACCAACCTGGTGGTCTCGTTTCGGGACGCCGATGGGGTGATCGAGGCGAACTTCCAGGGACAGGGCTTCCAGATCACCCCGGATCGGCGCCGGGTTGTGGTCTTCGGCCGCAACCTGGAGCTGGCAGGGCAGGGCGACACCCGCGCCGCCGAGCTGGTACCCGAGAAGGAGGGCCTGGAGTTCTCCGGGCTGGAAATCTCACCGGACGGCCGGGCGCTGGCCTTTAAGCGATATTCGGTGGAAACCGGCCAGGTGGAGCTGAGTGTCGTGAGCATTCAGGACCGGATGCTCACGAACATCGTCACCGGGGACCAGTACGACCGGCCCTTCTTCACCGGGGACGGCAGGGCTCTGGCGTTCAACTGGTACCGGGGGGAGCCGGACTTCGAGACGGAGATCTATGTGGCCGAGTTCGAGCCTAACTAGCTGCGACCTGCCGCTCCACCTTCGCCTGGTCGTCGATGCAGAATCGAGCCGCCGGCCGGGCCTTGAGGCGCTCGGAGGGGATCTTCTTGCCGCACATGTCGCAGGTCCCGTAGCTTCCCGCATCCAGCCGGGCAAGGGCATGGTTTACGTCGGCCAACTGCGCCTCGACCGAAATCCTGATCGAGTCCGCCTTCTCCCGCTCAAAGGTTGCCGTGCCCAGGTCGCCGGTGTGCTGGTCGACCGACGACAGCTCCTGGTAAACCTCGGTCTGCAGCTCGTCCAGAGATTCCAGCTCGGCGGTCTTCTTGAGTTCTTCAAGCCGGCTACGTTCTGCTTCTAGCAGCTTGCGCGCGATGGATTCGTTCATCAGGAAGTCCTTCCTTTTTGTGATTAGGAGGGGTTATTGCCCGATCACGCCAAGAGCAATCACGCCGGCTCGTTAGAGTTCCTTGCAGCCTTTAGCGATTGGAGTGAGGTTGAGCACGTCGTTTCTGCAGGTGACCACCACCACCGAGTCCCGGGACGAAGCCCGGGAGCTGGCCCGGGCAGTCGTCGAGGCCCGGCTGGCGGCGTGCGTCCAGGTCATGCCCATCCAGAGCACCTACCGTTGGAAGCAGCAGATCGAGGTCGCCGATGAATGGATGTGTGTGATGAAGACGACCTCCGCCCGCTACCCGGCCCTGGAGGCGTTCATCAAGAGGAAGCATGCCTACGAAACTCCGGAGATCGTGGCGCTGGAGATCTCTGTGGGCAGCGAGGACTACCTGGAGTGGGTTGAGCGCGAGACCGCCGGTCCCTGAGGCCCACCGGCCTACTGGCGCTTCTTGCGGTCGACCTCCCGCTGCAACTCCTGTTTGTTCATATCCGAACGGCCGTGAATGCCCAACCTCTCGGCCTCCTCGTACAGCTGACCCAGCGAACGGTTCTTGCGCGTTCGGGCCTTGGGCGGCCGGGCCGACAAATCGTACCTGGAGACTTCGGCGCCGGTTTTGGGCTCCTTCTTCAGCACCCGGACCCGTTTAACAGTGCGGGAGGGGACCTGCTCGGACTCGTCCTGGGGCGGACCCGCCTCGGTCAAACTCTTTTCTCCTTTTCCGCCGCCTGCTAAGGAAGTTTTCAGGTACGGGTGTAAGGGTAGGCGGAAACCGGCCCAAAGTGGCGGCTCGCCGCCATGGGCCCCGGAACGAGGAGGCGGCGGATGCAGGTTTCGGAGCATGAGAAGTACCTCGTTGAAGAGGTGGGGATCGACTACGCCGACGGCCTGATCAGCCGGCGGGAGGCGCTCAGGCGGCTGGGCATGATGGGCGTGGGAGCCATGGCGGCCTCGAGCCTTCTGGCGGCCTGCGCCAATGATGCGGCCGAGAGCCCGCAGGCCACTGCCACGGGTACCGCCTCGCCTACGGCCACCGCGACGGCGTCCGACCCGAACGCCGGGGCACTTCCCACCGAGGACATCACATTTTCGGGACCCAACGGCGACATCTTCGGCGCCTACGCCGCGGCCGAGGATCCGAAAGGAGCGGTGCTGGTCATCCATGAGAACCGCGGCCTCAAGGACCACTTCAAAAGCCTTGCCGGACGTCTGGCGCGTGACGGATACTCCGCCCTGGCGATCGATCTGCTCTCCGAGGAGGGGGGCACGGCTGCGCTCAACGACGATGCCGCCGCAATGGCCGCCCTCGGAGCGGCCTCCCGGGAGCGGTTCATTGCCGACATGCGGGCCGGCCTGGACGAGCTGGAGAGCCGCAACCCCGATTCCGAGCCGGCCATCATGGGCTTCTGCTTCGGCGGCGGGCAGGTGTGGAGCCTCCTCGACGCCGGTGAGCCAAGGCTTGCGGCAGCCGCTCCCTTCTACGGCACGCCGCCCGACAACCCGGACTTCTCGGACTCGGACGCCGCGGTCCTGGCCGTCTATGGAGGCAACGACACCCGGGTGAACGCCACGCGGGAGGCCGCCGAGCAGGCGGTGAACGACGCCGGGCTGGAGAACAAGTTCCTGGTCTACGAGGGCGCCGACCACGCTTTCTTCAACGACACCGGGGAACGCTACAACCCCGAGGCCGCAACCGAGGTCTACCAGGAGCTTCTCGACTGGTTCGAAGAGCACCTGGGTTAACGCCTCTTAACCCACCTCTCACGCCGGGCTCACCCTTTTCTCAGGGTGCCCGCGCTTAATAGATCGGGGGCCCGGGCCCTTAAGTGCAGCGATCTTGGCGGGATGCCAAGCTAAGAGGGCAATGCGAATACTGGTTGTCGACGACGAACCTGCGGTGCGTGATGCGGTTCAGCGCGCCCTCAAGCTGGAGAGCTACCAGGTCGAAACCGCCGCCGATGGGGCCGAGGCCCTGAAGTCCCTGGCCGTCTCCTCGCCCGATCTGATGATCCTGGACCTGCTGATGCCGCGGGTGGACGGGCTGGAGGTCTGCCGCCGCCTCAGGGCCGCCGGGGATTCGACCCCGGTGCTGATGCTCACCGCCCGGGACTCGGTGGCCAACCGGGTGGAGGGACTGGACGCCGGCGCCGACGACTACCTGGTCAAGCCGTTCGCGCTCGACGAATTGCTGGCCCGGGTGCGCGCGCTGCTGCGGCGAAGCTCCCCGGAGGGCCAGGAGATGCTGCGATTCTCCGACCTGTCGATGGACACGGTCTCCCGGGAGGTGAAGCGAGGCAGCAGGTCCATTGAGCTAACGCGCACCGAGTTTCTTCTGCTGGAGCTCTTTTTGAACAACCCGCGCCGGGTGCTGACCCGCGAGATCATCCTGGACCGGGTATGGGGCTTCGATTTCGGTCCCGAGTCGAACTCCCTGGAGGTCTACATTGGTTACCTTCGAAAGAAGATGGAGGCCGAGGGTGAGGCCCGCCTGATCCACACTATCCGCGGGGTGGGCTACGTACTAAGAGAACAATGAGCTTTCGCAACCGCCTGATCCTTTCCGCCGCCCTTGCGGTGGCAATCGCAGTCGCTCTCTCGTCGGTGATCGTCTACTTTGCGGTGCGCCGCCAGCTTCTGGACCAGGTGGACACCGCCCTTTTCCAGCGGGCCGAGTACCTGCAGAGCATCCAGGGTTCCCACTACGTCCGGCCCCCTCTCGGCGCGGCCGGCGGTTATGCACAGGTCGTCACCGCCCGAGGCGGAGTAATGAGGGACACCGGCGAGTCGATCACCATCCCCGCCACACTGGAGGCACGGCAGGTGGCCTCGGGCCAGCGGGAAACCTTTTTTAGCGATATGCGGGTGGGCGACACCCGGGTCCGGGTGATCACCGCCCCCCTGACCGAGGGCCTGGCGGTGATGGTCGTACGGCCCCTGGACGAGGTGGACCTGATACTCAACCGACTGAGCCTGCTCCTGAGCCTGATCGCCGCCAGCGGCATCGCTCTGGCTGCCGGCCTGGGCCGGATGGTGGCGCAGGCGGCTCTGGTGCCGGTACATCGCCTGACCGAGGGGGCGGAGCGGGTGGCAGCCGCCGGAAGCCCGTCACACCGCATCGACGTGGGGGGCAACGACGAGATCGGCCGGCTGGCCACCAGCTTCAACTCCATGCTGGAAGCGCTCGACGACTCCCAGAAGTCGCAGCGCCAGCTGGTGGCGGATGCATCGCATGAGCTTCGGACTCCGCTGACCAGCCTGAGAACCAACATCGAGGTCCTCGCCCGGGCGGATGAGCTGCCCGAGCAGGAGCACCAGGAGCTTCTCAGCGACCTCAAGGTGCAGATCCAGGAGTTCACCGTCCTGGTGGGCGACCTGGTGGATTTGGCCCGCGGCGATGAACCTGAGGTGGGCGAGGAGGAGATCAGGCTGGACCACCTGGTAGAGCGGGCGGTGCAGCGAATTCGAACCCACTGGACCCAGGTGCAGTTCACGGTCGACCTCAAGCCGGGGCTAATTCGCGGGGCATCCTCCCGGCTGGACCGGGCGGTGGCCAACCTCCTGGACAACGCGGGCAAGTGGAGCCCTCCCGGCAGCGTCGTCGAGGTAAGGGTCCAGGGCGGCGAGGTCGCCGTGCGAGACCACGGCCCCGGCATTGACGAGGCGGACCTGCCCCACATCTTCGACCGGTTCTACCGGGCCTCGGAGGCACGGGCCATGCCGGGCTCCGGTCTCGGGTTGTCGATAGTCAACCGGGTGGTTCAGGCCCACGGGGGGACGGTCAGCGCGACCAATGCCGAAAGCGGAGGTGCGGAGTTCAGGCTCAGGCTTCCGGCGCTGCCTTTCTCTCCGCCGCCGGAGGAGACCGGCCCCGTCGAGCCTGCCAATTAAGGTCCCGCAGCCTTTCTCACTTGGTTCTTAACCGGACCTCAGAGAGCTTTCACACTGGATGGTTTACCTGGAGAAGCGCCGCGTTCGCCGGCCGTCTTTCAGGAGGAAACAAATGCGCCGGGCGCTGAATATCACCAATGAACGGTTCGAGGCAATGCGCAGGGATCTGGAGTGAAGGTTCCCAGAGGCAAAGCCCTGGCGGGCACCCTGCTACTTGTGTCCATGGCGGGAATCGGCGCCACCTACCTGGTTTTTTTCACCCCCGAGACTCCGGCCCCCATCGCCCTCAACACCCCCGAGGACCAGGCCCACGCGGCGGCCCGCTTCCCCGAATCCGATCCGGCCGGACGTTGGGTGATCCGGGAAGGTTCTGAGGCCGGATACCGGGTACGGGAAAAGCTGGCTCGCCTTCCCGCCACCAGCGAGGCCGTAGGCCGTACCACCAGGTTGGATGGAGGTTTCACGGTCGCCGGTGAGGACAGCCGCTACACCATATCCGCCATCAACGTGGAGGTGGACCTGACGGCTCTGTCGAGCGACAGCGAGCGGCGGGACGAGGCACTGCGGGAGAGGGGGCTGGAGACGAACCTGTTCCCGACCGCAAACTTCCTCAGCCCGGGCCCCATGGAGCTGCCGAACGGGCTGCGGGCCGGGGGGGCGGTTGAGTTCCTCCTCGACGGCGCACTCACAATCCACGGGGTAACCCGGCAGGTAACGATCCCGGTTCGAGCCCAGCTCCGCTCGGAGACCCTGGAGGTAGTCGGTTCGTTGATCATGCATATGGCCGACTTCGGCATCCAGCCCCCCAGTGTGGCCAACATAGTTTCAGTCGAGCCGACAGGCACCATGGAGTTCCGCCTGCTGCTCGAGAGGGCGGACTGACCGCCCGGTCCAGATGTCCCTGAAGGCTCGTTATCTCCCCCCCTTTAACGAGCCTTCAGGGGAGATCTATTCGGCGGCTGAGGGCTCTGACCTATCGGCTGAGGGATCTGCCTCGCCGGCGTTTTCCGACCGCCGGATGACGAAGGCGGTGCCGAGCACCCAGAACACCAGAAGCCAGGGTTGAAGCTCGCTCAGGACAAAGAAGAGGCTGGCAACCGCCGGCGAGAGTGGTCCGATCACCTCCGGCGGGGGCAATAGACCCAGAAGGGCGCCCCCCAATGCGAAGTTGGCCAGAAGCCCGGAGAATGCGCCGCTCCGTCGAACCGCCATACCGAATCCCAGCAGCAGCGGCACGGAACCGGGGACGAGCAGGGTCACCGCAACCGCCCACAGGATCGCCAGGCCGGCCACCATCTCGGACGAAAACCCGTCCCGGTGGACCAGGCCCACCATCGCAAGCTGCAGGAAACTCACCAGCAAAAGCACGACCGCGTACACCGCGCTGCCCGCCAGGCCCACAACCGCCCAGCCGCCGGCCTCCTCTCCCGCCTCTGTCAGGCGCCTCCACATCCCGGCGGCGAAAACCACCAGGCAGATAGCCGCCAGCCCGTAAAGGTAGGCCGATACCGCGGTGAAAGTGCTGTTATCGAGGTAGTACTCGGCGATGTCGCCGGCCGGTGCCTCAAACGGCGACTCGACGCCGCCCCCGGCGTTGCCGAAGCGGGCCGCGGAATAGGCAAACAGGACTGCGCCCAGGCCGGCGAGTGGAACGGATTTTCTGAAGGAGATCTGTCTTCTCAAGGGCTTTCCGCAGCTAGGAGGTCAACCTCTACAATAAGGGCACGAAGCACTTGCCGGTCACCAGGGGAGGGTCCACATGGCTCGCTACACACGTCTGCTTTGTATCTTTGCAGTTCTCGTTCTGCTCACCGCCGCCTGTGGAGGTGACGACAACGGAGATACCGCCGAAGAAACCGAGGAGACTACCGGCTCGGCCACCAACACCGAACCGGCCGACACCACGCCGACCCCCGTGGTCGAGGAGACCATGGCCCTCACCAGCGGCGAGAACGCCAACTTCCACGAGGAGGAAAACGTGGCGGCTGAGGACAGCGTGGAGGTGGAGCTGGACGACAACTACTTCGAGCCGACCATCCTCACCGGTCAGGCGGGCCAGGAAATCACTCTGGAGCTGTTCAACGAGGGGGGCAACATCCACAATTTCTCCATCGCCGACCAGAACATCGACCAGGACCTCGAGGAGGGCGGCAACGAGGAGGTGGAGGTCCAGTTCCCCGAGTCCGGTGCGGTCACCTTCTTCTGCAAGTACCACCAGGAGCTGGGCATGCGGGGCGAGCTGAAGGTCGCTTAGCCGGGCAGCTTGAAGTGGGGGTTCTGGATCACCCCCACCACGTCCTCGTTGGGACTGAGCACCGTGGCGACTTTGATCCCTTCCCCTACCTCCGAGATGTCGGTGCGGGGCTGGGCTCCGCCGCCCATGAGCACCCCCAGAGCCTGCTCGATGTTGGGCACACCCCAGTAGGTGACGGAACCGGCTTCAACGTCGGCGTTCGGGTCCAGGCCCAGCTCGAACCCGCCGACGTTGAAGCCGACGTAGAACGGCTCGTCGAAGTAGGGCTGAATGCCGAGCACACTGGCCCACCACTCCTTGGCTGCCTCCAGGTCCGGAGCAGGGTAAATGACGGTTCTAAGCCCCTGAAACATTTGAGCGACCTCCAAAATCATCGGGCCGTTGGGCCACAGGTTGGCCCCGACAAAGCTAGGCTGAACACATGGTAAGTCAGGGAGGCGGCTGGGAACCACCGGGGGCCGGGAGCGGCTGGGGACCGGCTGGGGTTGCCGCCCCCCGACCGGACAAACCGAACTCCAGCGAACGTCCCTATATGCCCGGGTACGGCATCAAGGGCCCCGATGAGGGCGGCGGCCTTTTGCCCTGGGCATGGGCCGAGGGCCGGCTGACCCGCAGCCATGACTACTGGGTGGCCTCGGTCAGATCGGACGGCCGGCCCCACGTGATGCCCGTGTGGGGCGCCTGGAACCAGGGCGCCTTCTGGTTCAGCGGAAGCAGCAAGTCCCGCAAGGTTCGTAACCTGAAACAGAACCCGGCGTGCACCGTCTCCACGGACAACGCCCAGGAACCGGTGATCGTCGAGGGGACCGCCGAGATCGTCGACAACCGGGCACTGCTGGCCATCTTCCTCAACCGGATCAACATGAAGTACCAGACCAACTACACCCTGGACTTCCTCGATCCCGCGGTGAACGCCTGCGTGAAGGTGAAACCGACCCGGGTCTTCGGCCTGGAGCAGGAGAACTTCACCGGCTCCCCCACCGCCTGGGACTTCTAGCGATGGGACATCGAACCAGGAGCGGGCTCATGGCGGCTCTGTTCATCGGAGCCGCACAGACGGCCGGCCTGATCGGCATCCCGTTCACGACGACCGGCCCCTGGTACGACAGCCTCGAGAAGGCGCCGTTCAACCCGCCTTCCTGGGTGTTCGGCCCCGTCTGGACCTTTCTCTACGTGATGATCGGGTACGCCGGGTGGCGGGCCTGGCTGGCGGAGCCTTCCCGAAGCCGCACGCTTGCCCTTCGATGTTGGTGGGGGCAGCTCGCCCTGAACGCCTCCTGGACCCCGGTCTTCTTCGGCCTCCAGCAGCCGGAGGCCGGCCTGGTGGTGCTGCTGCTGGTGGTAGCGGCGGTCGCCGTAACCTGGTGGCAGCTGCGGAAGACCGACTCGATCGCAGGCATGCTGTTCGTGCCCTACTTTGGGTGGGTCCTGTTCGCTACGGCCCTCAACGCCTGGATCGTTTTCGCCAATTAGGGCAGGTACTGCTCCTCGATCGCGGTGATGCGCCCGCCGGCCACGGTGAACCAGAAGGGCACCGCCAGCCGGTCGACAGTTTTCAGGTAGGCGTCCATCTCGTCCAGCGTTGAATCGTTCAGGTCGGCGTTGGAGTCCTGGGCCAGCTTCACCAGCCGCACCGTTACCTCCGGCGAGATTGTCCCGGTCCGCAGCATCTTGTTGGCGTTGACGATGTAGTAGTCGGTCGGAAGGGCGGTCACGCCGGGGTTGTCCCGCTTGAAGGCGTCGATCGCCTCCTGCCCGGAGAGGATCTGGACCACATCGATGGTTCCTCTCCGCTCGGCGAGGTTCAGCTCGGTCACGTACGCCGCGTGGCGGCCGTCGGCCAGATCAAGAACTCCGGCGGCGATGGAGCCGGCGGGCAGCGGGGTGGTGGAGGCGTCCGGCGTGGGGGTGGCCGGGCCGGTTGTACCGGTGGGGGTCGGCGACTGAAGGACCACGGGTTCCTCGCTTGTGCATGCCGAGGGCACCAGCAGGAGGAGCGCCACAACAAGGGTTTTCAAGAACCGGGATCGCTCCATAGCCCAAAGCCTAAACGAAGCAAGCCCCCGACCACTGCTGATGCCGATGAGGCGGTCTTGAACGATCCCGTCGCCGCCGGGGTGACGGGATTCGGAAGGGCCGCAACTTTGAAAATCAAGACCGAACAGCGCCCCCGAGACGAATCGAACGTCCGACACCAGGTTTAGGAAACCTGTGCTCTATCCACTGAGCTACGAGGGCAATGCGTGACAAACCATCCTACCGAAGCAACTCCTTGATAGCGCGCAGCCGATTCGGGCCGGTTGGTTACAGTCGGCCCTCCGGCGTAGGACGCCAATCCCTCCCCAGGAAATCGTAATTAGATGTGTCAGGCGCAAGCCTGAGGAAATCTGGCCCTAGCACGCCGGTTACCTCCAATTAGCCTCCCGGTTACTGCGACGAAACCTCCCGTCCCTACTGTAGGTACCAGAAGCACATCAAAGGCCTTCACATAGCAGCACCGGAGGGATCCTCCTGGAAGGATCCCTCCCCAAGTTTCCCGGAGCCGGCCGGCCCGACTAGGTCAACGCCACAGGAGGTTCAGATGCAAACGCCTGGAATCACCACTGAAGAGCTTGAAACCGCCCTTGGCGGCCTGTACACCGCCCCCAAAGACCCCGATGCGCCGGAGTTCGATATGTCCGAGCCTGCCCCTGTGCATGAGATGCCGGTGCCGGCGGTCCCCGGATTTACCGTAGGAGAGATGGAGGAGTTCCTGGGGGACCTCTACACCGCCCCTTCGCTGGAGGAAGCCGCTTAAGAACGGCGCTCCGGCACAACAAAAGGCCCGGCTACTGGGACGCCGGGCCTTTTTTGTGTGCGACTATTGCTTCAGCAGAATTTCGGGAGATTCATGGCGATTTCGGCACCCAAAGCAGCCACTACGGCACCGGGTCCCCGGGGACTACCGGTAGTCGGGTCCGCGCTCGACCTCCTGCGCGACTTTCTGGGCACCACCACCGAAGGCAGGAAAACGTACGGCGACGTCGTCCGCTATGTCGCCGGTCCCCCCGGCCCGATGAGGATCATTGCCTACGGCATTGCCCACCCCGACGGGATCCAGCAGGTTCTGGCGGGCAACGCCGACCGTTACGCCAAGCAGGACGCGGCCTACAACGAGATTCGGGCCCTGGTCGGCAACGGCCTGCTGACCAGCGAAGGTGAGGTCTGGCGGCGGCAGAAGCGTCTCATCCAGCCCCTGTTCACCCACAGCCGGGTAAACGGCTACGTCGACAGGATGGCGCAGGAAAGCGCCGAGCTGGTCGGCCGTTGGGACTCGATGCGCCAGAAGGACGGGACCGTGGACCTTCACAGCGAGATGACCCGGTTCAGCCTGCGGGTGGTGTGCCGGGCCCTGTTCGGCACCGATGTCGACCAGATCGTGCCGGTGCTCAAGGACAACGTCCCCTACCTGAGCAAGAAGGCGTTCACCCGCAGCCTGGCGCCCGTCCACATCCCCCACCACTGGCCCACTCCGGGAAACCTTCACACCAACCGTGCAACGCAGCAGGTTTACGACGTGGTGGACGGCCTCATCGCCGACCGCCGGGCCGATCCCGGGGGCCGGGACGACCTGCTGAGCCTTCTGCTGTCCGCCCAGGACCCCGAAGGCGGAACCGGGCTGAGCGACGAGGAGGTGCGGGACCAGGCGCTGATCTTCCTGCTGGCCGGCCACGAGACCACGGCCACCTCCCTAACCTTCACTCTCCACCTGCTCGGCCTGCACCCCGAAATTCAGCAAAAGGTCCGGGAGGAGGCGGCCCAGGTGCTGGACGACCGGCTGCCCAACACGGCCGACACCAGGGCCCTCGCCTACACCACCATGGCCATCCAGGAGGCGATGCGCCTCTACCCTGCGGTCTACGCCATCCCCCGCCTGATCGTCCGTGAGGACGAGATCGGCGGATACACCCTGCCGGTGGGGGCGGTCGCGGCGGTCAGCCCCTGGGTCACCCACCGGCACCCGGACTTCTGGGACGACCCGGAGACGTTCGACCCGGAGCGTTTCCGGCCTGAGAAGGAGAAGGCTCGCCACCGCTACGCCTACTTCCCGTTCGGCGGTGGCCCCAGGGCCTGCATAGGACAGTACTTCTCGATGCTGGAGACGATTGTCATGACTCCGGTGCTGGTCCGGGCGTTCGAGTTCGACTCGCCGCCCGGCCCGGTCAAGCTGTTTACCGGCATCACGCTCCGGCCGGATCAGCCGATGCCCTGCCGGATCACACCCCACTCCCCGGCCGGAGACTAACGGCCGGCGGGAAAGCGGCTCCCCTCGGCAACCGCGGCGAACGAGGGAACGAACTCGGTGAGCACCGACTCACGAAACTGGCCCCCGTCGCCCGGCGAACAGCTGCCCGGCTCCTGTGCCTCGGCGGACAGCAGGTGGACCCGATCGTCCACCGCCCAGAATTTCACGTAGCGCTCGACTATTGCCCCGTCCCCATCGATCACAGTGGCCTGAGAACGCATGCCGGTGGCCCCGCCAACCGGGGCAATCACCGGCTCCTCGGTTTCCACCCGGAACCCGGGACAGGTCTGCTCACGATCCTCAGCAAGGGCCCGGTAGTCGCCTTCCACCAGATTCAGCAGAACGCTGCCCGATCCGGGGAAGGTGAGGTACTCGATGGAGCCCACCGGCTCGGCGGACCGGGCAACGCACAAAAACGGGCCGTCGCCGGGACACGCCTGCACACTGAACCCGTCGGCCAACCCTACGGGATCCGTGGGACGGGCCGACCAGTCAATGGTGACCGGGGGCGGAGGTGACGTTGAGGCGGTGAGGGTTGGGGTCGGCGCGGTCTCCACGGGATCGGGAGTCTCGCCGCCGCCACACGCTGCCGGCAACAGCAGGAGCAGCATCACAAGCCACCGTGCCGATCTGGGGGTCCTGCCCGTAATTACCACTGCCAGACCCTAACCCTGGGGGCAGTTCTGCTTGATGAAGCTCTCGATGTTGGCGGCTGCGGTGCGGACCTCTTCGGTGTCGAGATTCTTCAGCGCCGCCTCCATTTCCTGCAGCTGCTCGGGGGTGACGCCGGCCATCGCCGCCGGATTCGTGAAGTCAATGTTTCCGGAGCCTTCGGCAAAGCCCCGGTACGCAGCACCCAGGGTGCGGAAATCGTCCGAGATCTCGTTGGGAACATCGTCGGCAACCCGCTCCATGAAATCGGCAATCTCGGTGAAGCTTGCCGCGCTGGTGGGGTTGGTGGGGTCCGGGTTGAACCCGGCAAGAGCCGAGGCGTACTCGCGGCACTCCGATTCGGCAAGGAGTCCGGCCGCCGGCGAACCGGCTCCGGGGCTCTCACCGGCCCCGGCCGGCGGGCTGGCTTCTCCGGAGCTGCCGGAACCGCCGTCTCCGCACGCGGCCACCACGCAGAGCACGGTCAGAAGGACTACCAACAGGACCGATTTGTTCTTCATCGCCCTTGATTCTTGCCTATCCGGCGACCTCATGCAGGCCCGGCCGTTCTTCGTTAGCTCTCTAAACAACTGAGAAATATCTAATTTCCACAGCACCTGTTTAAGGTTCGACGCCCGCATGCCGATACATGCGCTGTCCCCGGCCCCAGGAAAGGCAACCAACATGTACGGCCCCATCGCCCCATTTTCAAGCGTGGCGCGACGGCGCCGGATCCACCGGCTCCTGCTGATTGCGATGGTGGTGACGGTCGGAGCCACCCTCTTCCCGGCGGCGCCCACGCTGGCCCTCAGCCCCAAAGCGGCCGAGAAGCAGCGGATCAAGGACCTGTGCCGGCAGCAGGGACTCGAGATCGTGCATGAGACCAGCGCGCAGTGCAGCCACGGCGAGGACCCCGCACCCCCCGGCAAGGACATCGAGCGGGACGTAAAGCCCGTAGTGCTCGCCCCCACAGGCGAGTCCGGCGCGGCAGCTAGCAAGCTCACCCCCGGCGCCACCACCTTTGCCTGCGACGGCGACGGAACCACCGGATTTCGCACCCAGGTCATCTATGTGCGGGCAGCCGTCAAGGCCGACCGCTACGCCGCGTACAAAGCCTCTTTCCTGCAGTGGGCCTGGGAGGCCGATCAGATCTACCGGTCCAGCGCCCAGGACACCGGAGGCCTGCGCCGCATCCGTTTTGTACATGACTCCACGTGCACCCCGTCGGTTCTCAACCTCACGCTTTCGGCCTCCGGCGACGACAACCTCAATAACACGATCAACCAGCTGCAGGACCTCGGGTTCGAACGATCCGATCGCAAGTACATGATCTTCATGGACGCCAACGTCCTCTGCGGCGTGGGCACCATGGTGGCCGACGACCGTCCCGGGCAGGAGAACTGGAACAACCAGGGCCCCGATTACGCCCGCATCGACGCCGGGTGCTGGAGCGGGGATATCGCCGCCCACGAGCACATGCATACGATGGGCGGAGTCCAAAACTCCGCACCCCACGGAAGCGGAGGCAACCACTGCACCGACGAGTACGACGTGATGTGCTACTCCGACTCGCCCAACTACCCGCCGATGCAGATTGCCTGCTCCACCACCAGCCGCGACTGGAGCCGGTTCGACTGCAACAACGACGACTACTTCCACACCAACCCGCCGGCCGGGAGCTACCTGGCAACGAAGTGGAACACCGCGAACAACCGGTTCCTGGCATCCGACGCCGGCGGATCCACCCCGGTAGCCACCTGCCCGGACCAGGCCCTGGAACCCGACGAGAGCTCCGGCGCAGCAAGAGCGCTGGCCCTGGGCACAGCCGCCTCCCGAGCCTTCTGTGGTCCGGCGGATCAGGACTGGATGTACTTTCAGACCGCCGCCAACCAACGCTACCGGGTTGAGATCGTCAGCAAGGCCCCGGCCATAACTCCGGCCATCGAGGTGGTGGCTGGCAACGGCAAGAAGGTTCTTGCATCCAACATCCCACCGGCGGGCGGACTGGCAGTGGTCGAGTTCCGGACCCGTACCGGCGGCGCTCACTACGTCAAGGTTCGCAACACGCCGGAGATCTACCCGGCTGCCGATACGAACGTCTACAGCATCAAGGTCTCCGACGCATCCCCAACCGGCGGATCGGTTGGAGGCATGGGCTACAACGCCTACGGCCAGCTCGGGGGAAGCACGTTGGAGGCAATAAGGACCACCCCGTCGGTCTCCTTCAACTCCGGCTCGGTCCAGGTTGCCGGCGGCCTGTTCCACAGTGCAGCGGTGATGAGCGACGGCACCGTGCGGACCTGGGGCTGGAATGCCCTGGGCCAGCTGGGCAACGGGACGGCCGTCGATAGTGCTGCCCAGGTGCAGCCGGTGGGACTGAACGGCGTGGCAGGCGTATCCGCCGGGTACCTGCACACGGTCGCGGTCAAAAAGGACGGAACGGTTTGGGCCTGGGGTTGGAACGGAATCGGGCAGCTGGGCGACGGCACACTCACCGACCGGCTGGTACCGGTGAAAGTGGCCGGCCTGACCGACATCGTCGAGGTCTCCGCCGGCTGGTTCCACAACCTGGCGCTCAAACGTGATGGGACCGTCTGGGCCTGGGGCTTCAACGCCCTTTCGCAGCTCGGTGACGGCACCGCAGTGGACCGCAAGGTTCCCGTGAAGCTCAACCTCACGAACGCAACCGCAGTCTCGGCCGGAAGCTACCACAGCCTGGCCGTGCTGCGGGACGGAACCGCCAGAGCGTGGGGCTACAACGGGCAGGGGCAACTGGGGGACGGCACCCGGACGACTCAAACCCGCCCCGCGGCGGTCCGCTACCTGACCAACGCCTACCGGGTTGCCGCCGGATGGACCCACTCGGTGGCACTGAAGGACGATGGATCGGTCTTCGCCTGGGGATACAACGGCCAGCAACAGGCCGGAGCTACCCTCTCCTACCCCGACCGTCCGTTGGTGGGTGCGGTGCGGTGCGGGACGAATACGGCGTGCCCCAAGGTTCCCTCCACCGGCAACCTCGGCGGGATCGCATGGATATCGGCGGGCAGCTCCCTGCATAACCTGGCACTGGCGGACGATGGAACGGTCTGGAGCTGGGGGTGGAACGGCGTGAGCCAGCTCGGGGACGGCACCCCGGTGGACAGCCACGCGGCGGTCAAAGCGATCGGAGTCACCGCCACCGATGTCGCTGCCGGGTTCTACCACAGCCTCTACAACACCTGATTGCCCCCTCGGAGGTAGGGTGGACGCCGGACTATGCCGGCCCTGCCGAAAGGGGATCGAATGAAACACACCAAAGCTGAAGACATTCCGTGGGAGCCCGCACCGGCCGACCACTTCACCGGCAAGGTGTTCTTCGGCCCCCTGAGCCACGCAACCGAAAAGGGGCTGAACGCCCTGGCGGTACAGTTCGAGCCCGGAGCCCGCACCGACTGGCACACCCACCCGGATGGTCAGGTGCTCTACGTCGTCAACGGCGCCGGCCTGGTGCAAAAAGACGACGGGACAACGGTGGAGTTCTCCGCCGGCGACGTCGTCTACGCCTCTCCCGGCGAACGGCACTGGCATGGGGCACGTCCCAACAGCCCGATGATGCATCTGTCTCTCACCACCGGCGGTGCCACCGAGTGGCTGGCCGACAAGGTTTCCGATGAGGAGTACAACCGCCACAAGGCGTAGACGGTACTCCCGGCCAAATTACCTAACGCTTTACGGCTGCGATTCGCTGGACAACCGCGCGCTTGGGTTCGGCCACTTCGAGGTCTTCGTAGGCAACTACCTGAAGGTGCGGCCGCACCAGGTCCAGCAGCTCTCCCCGGTTCAGCAGGAAATCGGGGTTCTTCGGGGTCCCCAGCTCCTGATTGCCCTGGGCAAAGGTCTCGTAGAGGAACACTCCACCTCTGGCCAACGCACCCACCAGATCCGGCAGGATCGGGCGGTAGAGGTAGTTGGCCACCACGACGGCGTCGAAGGACCGGCCGGCGAAGGGGAAGGGCGCTCCGCTTTCCAGGTCGAGCTCATGCGGCTCGACGCCGGGATGGTCCTTTAGCTCCTCAATGCCCCGCAGGTCCCGGTCCACCGCCACCACACGGTTCCCCCGCTCGACGAACAAACGGGTGTGCCGGCCGGCGCCGCAGGCCAGGTCCAGGACAATCCCGTCCCGGGGGACCAGGCCGGCGAACCGGACGACCCAAGCAGACGGGGGCGCGCCTTGATGCCATCCCTGGGGTATCGGGCCCTGGGGTATCGGGTCGGGTATCGGTGCGTCGGTGCCGGAGTCCATACCGCACTTTAGCGTCGGATCAGCAGAGGTTGAGCAGGTCTCCCAGACCCAGGATCCCGACCAGGTTCAGCAATCCGCCCAGGCCCCCGCAGCCCGGCGCCGGCGTACCGGACTCCGCAGACCCGGAGGGACCGGGGACGGGTGCACCAGGGCTGTCCGGCGTAAGGTCTTGCACCAGGTTGGGCGCCGGCGATTGTGGTGCCGGCGGCGGCGACTGCTGGGATGCGCCGGGGCCCCCCGCAGCTCCCGGGGTCCCATCGGTTCCTGCGGCCCCCGCGGTGCCCGGAGCCCCGGCGGCACCCGGCGACCCGGCTGCTGAGGTTCCCGGCGTACCCGCCCCGCCCGCTCCTGCGGTGGCATTCCCCCCGGGGGCTCCGTTGCAGCCCCCTACGCACGAGCTCGACCCGCCGTCGGTGCCGGCAGTGCCGGCGCCGCCCGCCCCGCCCGGCAGGCCGCCGATAGATCCGCCGGCGCCGCCGTCGGCGCCCGAAGCGCCGGAGCCCGGCAGGCCGTCAACGCCGAATGCGCTGGAGCCAAACCTCGCCGGTACGCACTCCGGCCGGCATTCGTCCTGTACCCGCGACGCGGTCACCACGGCAAAAGCGGTAGCGGCAAGCGCCAGCAGGAGCAGGACTCCGGTAACCGGGGTCAGCCTCAGAGAGGGGGTTCCGTTCACTTCAAAATCCGTTCGCCGTCATTGGCCTGCTTCCCGGTGGAGCGGGGGGACATTGTAGGCAAGGGCGGGAAAAATAGATAGAGCCAATCGCGAGGCTCGTACCGGCCCGGACCGGGGATTTAGCCCGGCGGGCTACTCGATCACCCGGACGAACAACCGGCCGTCGGGGGTGCGGCACTGCTCCGGGTAAGACTCGGCAACCGGGTAGCCGGCGGCGGCACACTGCTCAAAATTCCGGATGCCGCTGAACGCCGACGAAGGGTCGGGGACCGGCACCGGCGGCGGAGGAACCGAGTCATCCGAGCTCACCGGCGTGTCGGGGCCGGAGGTGGCATTTCCGCCGGGAGAGGCGGGCGGCGAGATGTCTGCTCCGTCCCCGGGGTCTACCGCGCCGGAACCGTCCCCAGCACTTCCTTCACCGGTCGAGGTGCCGTCGGTCGAAGGTTCGGACGAATCCACCTGGAAACCGTCATCCCCGCCGCCCAGCCTTCCGGAAGCGGCGGCAACCGCCAGTGACGCCAGCACAAAGACTCCGATAAGGGCTGCGATCAGCTGGGCTCGCCGTCCGGGTTTGTGCATTGGGGCCTCCTGTATTCAATGTACTCCCCTTTTGACGGCCCCCGAAAGGTTGCGGTTCCGCTCAATCCCACAGGGCGGCAACCATCCTGTCAACGGTCTCAATCCCGGTTGCCGCGACTGCACCCGCCGGGGCGGACGGATCGGACTCCGGTATCCGGGTGGAGCGGGCGGTGTCCAGGCAGGCCAGGACCGCAGGCGTGAAAAACCGCGTGAGCTGGCCAAAGCCATGGGAGTCGTCCCGCCCGCGCGGCCGGTAGTGGTACCTGAGGGGCGAGTAGGCGTAGAGATGGTTGCGGGCACGGGTCATCGCGACGTACAGGAGGCGGCGCTCCTCCTCAATCGCCTCGGCGTCGCCGGTGGCAAGGTCGGAGGGGATATGACCGTCGGTCACATGCAGAACGTGGACCACATCCCACTCGCAGCCCTTAGCCGAATGGATGGTGCTGATGGTGACGAAATCGTCGTCCAGGTGGGGCGGCCCGGCCAGATCACTGGTGGAGCTCGGCGGGTCAAGGGTCAGGTCGGCCAGGAACTGCCTGAGGCTTCCGCTTGCCGCCGCCAGGCGCCCGAGCTGATCCAGATCGGCGATGCGGGCACCCGAATTCGGGTAGCGGGCGGCCACCGCCGGGTCCAGCCAGAGCCGGGCTCTCTCCACCGCGGCTCCGGGCGCCTCCGGTCCCAGGCTGCGGCAGTCGGTCAGCGTCTGCTCCAGCAGGCCCACCGCCTCCTGCGGGCCCGCCGGCAGGCCCGGGGCAGCAGCCTCGAGCCCAGACGGTCCGGGGCCCTCCATGACACCGGCGGTGATCCGCCGGGCAGCGCCCGGCCCCAGTCCCTCGATCAGCTGCAGGACCCGGAACCAGGCAAGCTCGTCCCGGGGATTCTCGATCAACCGCAATAGGCAGACCATGTCCTTCACGTGGGCCGCCTCCAGGAACCGCAGGCCGCCGTACTTGATGAACGGGATCTTGCGGGCGGTAAGTTCCAACTCCAGCAGGCTCGAGTGGTGGGCGGCCCGGACCAGGATCGCCTGGCCCTGGAGCTTGGTTCCCTGTTCGTGGTGATGCAGCAGCCGGTCGCACACCCGGCGGGACTGGTCGGCCTCATCGTCGCAGCGCACCAGCTCAGGCCGGCCCCGGTCGTCCCGGGAGGACCACAGTTGCTTGGGGTGCCGCAGCGCCGCCTCGGCGATCACCGCATTGGTGGCCGCCACCAGCGAAGGGGTGGACCGGTGGTTGCGCTGCAGCATCACCACCTCGGCGGCGAACCGGGCGGGGAACTCCATGATGTTGCGGTGGGTGGCCGCCCGGAACGAGTAGATCGCCTGGGCGTCGTCGCCGACGGCGGTGAGGGTCGCACCCCCGGCCGCCATGCCCTCCAGCAGGTCGGCCTGCAGCGGGTTGGTGTCCTGGTACTCGTCGACCAGGATGTGGTCGAATTGGGATTGCAGTATCCGGGCGACATCGGGAATCCGCAGCAGCGCACCCCAGAACAACAACAGGTCGTCGAAGTCCAGCACCTGCCGCGCCCTCTTGCGGGCAGTGTAGGCCTCGAATGCCGACCGGATCTCCGCCTTCTCATCGGCGCACCAGGGGAACGAGGTCCGCAGCACCTGCGACAGCGGTGAGCCGGTGTTCACACATCTACTGAGAATGTCAGCCAGGGTCTGCTTTCGGGCTCGCCGGCGAAACGGGGTCTCCGGAAGCTCCTGGTCCCCAGGGCCATCCAGCTCCTTGCGCACCAGCGCCAGCAGGTCGGCGGTGTCGGTCTGGTCCATGACCGTGAAGGAGGGCTCCAGCCCGATTGCCCTCCCGTGCCGGCGCAGCATCCGGTTGGCAACCGCATGAAAGGTGCCTCCCCAGGTGCTGGCGGTGGACTCACCGGTCATCTGCTCCGCCCGGTTGAGCAGCTCGGCGGCCGCCCGGCGGCTGAAGGTGAGCATGAGTATCCGCTCGGGCGCCACGCCGCAGCGGAGAAGATGGGTGAGGCGGGCGGTCAGGGTCGTGGTCTTGCCGGTCCCTGCGCCGGCGACGATCAACAGATGCCCGGCATCGTAGGTCGCAGCCGTCCGCTGCTCCGGGGTGAGGGCGCTCATATCGAACATCAGTTCGATACTCTACCCCCCCGCTCGCGGGAACCGCCGGATTGGATTCTCAGGGCCGTTGAGTTTGCGAATGCGGCTGCGGAGATACCCGAACGGGTTTGGGTTTAGCCTCGTACGTGAACAAGGGGATAAAAGGCCCCATCTTGGGCGGGGGAGTTCCCCGGTTTCCCAACCTCGGGTATCATCTGCGTCCCCTTTGCGCAACAGAACTTGACTTAGATTTCAGATAAATTTCCCGAGGCAGCGGCCATGGCAACCAGGTTTAAAGAGGCTTCCTTCCCGCCCGCCTTCAAGTGGGGCGACGTCCAGGACGCCCCGGCTCCGGCCGGTGAGACCGAGCCCGAATCCGTGAGCAGCGCGCGTAAAAAGCTCAAACATCCCCACGGCGGCTCGCTCAGCTACATGCCCGCCCTGGACGGCCTGAGGGCGCTGGCGGTGCTCGCCGTGCTGGCCTACCACGCCGATCTTCCATGGGCCCGCGCCGGCTTTTTGGGCGTCGACGTCTTTTTCGTCATCAGCGGGTACCTGATCACGGCACTGCTGCTCAGCGAGCACACCCGCAACGGGCGGGTCAGCCTGCGCCGGTTCTGGGGACGGCGCGCCCTAAGGCTGCTGCCCGGGCTGCTGGTCATGCTTGCCGCAGTCTGCGTGGCGGTGCCCCTCCTGGCTCCCGATCAAAACGAGAGCCTCAACGGTGACCTGGGTGCCGCTCTTACCTACGTAAGCAACTGGTGGCTCGTCTTCCAGGACAGGCCCTACTTCGAGGCAATCGGCCGGCCGCCGATGCTGCAGCACCTGTGGAGCCTGGCGGTGGAGGAGCAGTTCTACCTGCTCTGGCCGCTGGCTCTGGCGTTCGGCCTGCGCAAACCTCTGCGCAGCCCCCGAAAGCTGGTCAAGTGGATCCTGCTGGCAGTCGCCGGCTCCGCCGTGGCCATGGCGCTCATGTACAACCCTGAAGGAGACGCCTCCCGGGTCTACTACGGAACCGACACCCGGGTCGGCACGATCCTGCTCGGGGCTGTGCTCGCCTTCGTCTGGAGCCCCGGCCACCGCACCGCCGCCCCCCGCCGCCGGATCGGCAGCTTCATGCGGGATGCCGCAGCGCTGGGGTCGCTGGCCGTCATCGGCTGGCTGGTGGTGAACTGGCACGAATTTGAGCCCATGCTCTACCGGGGTGGCTTCACGCTGGTGGCCCTGCTCTCGGTGGTCGTTGTATCGGTTGCCTCTCACCCCGGGTTGTTGACGAGGGGGCTGTTGGGGAACCCGGCTATGACCTGGCTCGGACGACGGTCCTACTCCATCTACCTGTGGCACTGGCCGGTGTTCATGCTCACCCGGCCCGACCTGGATGTCAGCCTCTCCGGTCTCCCGCTGCTGGCGCTGAGGTTGAGTCTCACCCTGGCGCTGGCGGTTGCCAGTTACGCGCTGGTCGAAAAGCCGGTCCGGGACGGTGCCCTAGGCCGCGCCTGGGGGAACCTTCGCTCCGGAGTGTCGACCCGCTCCTTCGGTAAGGCCGCCACGGGCTTTGCCTGTCTCAGCCTTCCCGTTCTGCTGTGCGGTGCCGTCATCGCCACCGCGGCCATCCCCCGGAACGCCCCCGAGCCCCCGGCCGAGGCGATTCTGGCCGGAGCGGGACAGATCTCCGCCGCCGCAGCCGATCCCGCTCCCCCGATCGGCGGCCTGGAGTTGACGCAGGTCACGCCCGAAGAACCGGTCGCCCCGCCTCCGCCTCCGGAGGGAGCGGCTGTCCCGCCTGCCCCGCCCGCAAAGGTGACCGCCGTCGGCGACTCGGTGATGCTGATCGCCCGGGATGCCCTTTCCGCCAGGGTAGGCGGCGGGCTGGTAGACGCCGCAATCGGGAGGCAGACCAGGGGCGTGATTCAGGCGGTCCAGGAGATAAAGGATCGGGGCGAGCTGGGGGACGGCGTGATCATCCACATGGGCACCAACGGGCTGATCACGGTCAAGCAGTTCGACCAGCTGATGGAAATCCTGAAGGACGTCCCCCGGGTCTCGGTGGTCAATGTAAAGGTCGCCCGGCCGTGGGAGGAGATCAACAACCGGATGCTGGCCGAGAATATCGGCCGGTTCCCCAACGCGAAGCTGGTCGACTGGAAGGCCACCGCCTCCGCGCACCCCGAGGCCTTCTACAACGACGGCGTACACCTCAAGCCGAGCGGCATCGGCATTTACGTCGACCTGCTGAGCGGAAGCTTCACCGGATAGGCTTTCGACGGCCCGGATGCTGCGGGTGATAGATTCCGCAAATGGTGTCCGATACCCCGCTGGTCGTCCTCGAGGGGGTCAATAAGTACTTCGGCGACCTGCAGGCGTTGAAGGACATCGATCTGACCGTCGACAGGGGGGAGGTCGTAGTCGTCATCGGCCCGTCCGGGTCGGGCAAATCCACCCTCTGCCGGTGCATCAACCGCCTGGAGACCATCGATTCCGGCCGGATCCTCATCGACGGCGTGGCGCTGCCGGAGGAGGGCAAAGCCCTTGCAGCAATCCGGGCCGACGTCGGCATGGTGTTCCAGTCCTTCAACCTGTTCGCCCACAAGAACATCCTCAAGAACGTCACCATGGGCCCGATCAAGGTCAGAGGCATGTCGAAGTCCCAGGCCGATGCCAAGGCCATGGACCTGCTGAAGCGGGTGGGCATCGCCGAAAAGGCGCAGGCCTACCCGGCCGAGCTGTCCGGCGGGCAGCAGCAGAGGGCAGCCATTGCCCGGGCGCTGGCGATGTCCCCGAAGGTCATGCTGTTCGATGAGCCCACTTCGGCTCTGGATCCCGAGATGATCAAGGAGGTACTGGACGTAATGGTGGAACTGGCCGAAGAGGGCACCACCATGATTGTTGTCAGCCACGAGATGGGCTTCGCCCGGTCGGCGGCCCAAAGAGTGGTCTTTATGGATGCCGGGCGGATCCTGGAGGTGGCACCGCCGGAACAGTTTTTCGACGCACCGCAGTCCGAAAGAGCGCGAGACTTCCTATCCAAGATCCTTGCCCACTAGTTCAGGAGGAGAACGTATGAGCAGGACAAAAGCAGTACTTCTATCGATGCTGGCGTGCCTCGGCCTTTTGGCCGGCGCCTGCGCCTCGGAAGACCCCGCCATCGAGGAGACCAACGGCACCACCGAGTCCGCCCCCGAGTTCGAAGAGGGCACCACCATGGCGGAGATTCAGGAACGGGGCACCCTGAACGTGGGGACCAAGTTCGACCAGCCGCTGTTCGGCCAGAAGAACCCGGTCAACGACGAGATCGAAGGCTTCGACGTGGAAATCGCGAAGATCGTCGCCCAGGCAATCTTCGGCGGAACCCTGGAAGAGGCAGCCGAGAACATCAACTTCATCGAGACCGTCTCGGCGGTTCGTGAGGCAGAGATCCAAAAGGGCAGCGTCGACATGATCGTGGCCACCTACACCATCAACGACGCCCGCAAGGCTCTGGTGGACTTCGCCGGCCCCTACTTCATCGCCGGCCAGGACATCATGGTGATGAGGGATAACGAGGACATCGAAAGCGTCGAGGACCTCAACGGCAAGCGGGTCTGCTCGGTCCAGGGCTCGACCTCGCTCCGCAACGTCGAGGAGCAGGCGCCGGAGGCCGACACCTCTATCTCGTTCGAGCGGTACACCGACTGCGCCGACGCGCTGCGGGCTGGACGGGTTGACGCGGTGACCACCGACAACGTGATCCTGCTGGGCCTGGTGCGCGACAACCCGGAGGACTTCAAGGTCGTGGAGAACACCTTCACCACCGAGCCCTACGGAATCGGCATCCCCAAGGGCGACGACGCCTTCCGTGACTTCCTCAACGACACCATCGAGGAAGCCTACGAGAGCGGCGCCTGGGAAGAGGCGTTCGACGCCACCGTTGGCGAAGCGGGAGTTGACGCTCCCGAGCCGCCTGAGGTGGATCGCTACACCTCCACCGGTGAAGCTTCACCCGCTCCCACCCCGACGGTGACGGCAACCGCCTCGCCGACGGCTACGGGCACCGCTTCGCCGGCTGCTTCGCCCACCACCTAACCAGCCGAGGAGAGCTTCCAAGAGCCGAAACGTTAGATGGAGGTTCTCCTCAACAACCTGGATGCCTTCGGTTCGGGACTCCGGTTAACGATTGCCCTGGCCCTGACGAGTTTTGCCGGGGCCCTGGCGATCGGGTTGGTGATAGCCGCATTTCGTGTTAGCCCCGTGCCGCCCCTTCGGGCGGCCGGGGCTTTCTACGTTGAAACGATTCGCAACATCCCTCCGCTGGTGCTGCTGCTGGTGTTCTACTTCGGCTTCCCGGACATCGGGATCGTTTATTCGGAGTTCGTGTCGGCGGCGCTGATCCTCGCCCTCTACACCGGCGCCTTCGTCGGCGAAGCAATCCGGGCCGGGATCAACACCGTTTCGCGCGGCCAGGCGGAGGCCGCCCGGGCAATCGGGCTCACCTTCTCCCAGACTCTCGGTCTGGTCGTCATGCCCCAGGCCCTCCGGTCGGTGGTCCCGCCGATGGGAAACCTGTTCATCGCCCTGGTGAAGAACACCTCACTGGCGTCGGTGATCTCGGTGGCCGAGCTGACCTTCATCAGCAAACGCTTGATCACCGACACCGCCGAGGGGCTGCTGGTGTTCTTCGGCACCGCCCTCGCATACCTGGTTCTCACCCTGCCGGCGGGCTGGATTGTGGGCCGGATCGAAACACGGACGGCGATCAAGCGATGACCGCCCTGCAGAGGATCCCTTGGTAGCCCCGGCCCTGGGCGACGCCCTGGGCCCCCGCGGGCGCCGGCGGGCGCTCATCTCGTCGATTGTTGCCGTAGCGGCCATCGCCTATGTGGTTTTTGTTGCCCTCAACCGGTTTGCCGAGGCCGGCCAGCTCGATTGGGACGAGTGGGAACCGCTGACCCAGCGTGAGGTGATCAGGTTCTTCGGCCGGGGCCTGCTCAACACCCTCCAGGCGGCTTCGGTGTCGCTG
>JAJCYF010000237.1 GCA_029263035.1 Actinomycetes bacterium | reverse complement strand
CGTGAGGTCCTGCCCGCCGGCCCAGATGTCCCGGCCGACGCTGCCATCTGCCTCGATGATCATGGCCTGCCCTGCCCCCAGGAGGTCCTGGGCGATCGTCCCGCTAACGGTCACGTTCTGGCCGGCGACCCGAGCCGAGTGATCTACCCGTCCCGAGATGTCGATGTCCTGGGCTCCGGCGAATAGTGACTGTCCGGTGGAGCCGGTGAGGCGTACTCTGCGCCCGGCGGCAAAAACGTCACCGGTAACCTCACCCGAGACGACGATCTCGTCGCCGGCGATGTAGACATCGTCGTCAACCGCCCCGCGGACCTCCTGCCGTCCTTCCGCCGCCCTGAAGTCGGCGGCCAGCGCCGCGGCCGGCATTGCGATGAAGATAAAGGCGATGACTGCAGCGGCAAATGAACGGATTCTCATGGCATGGCTCCCGTCGGCGCGGCGCGTGGAGCTCCATCATAGGTAGCCGGACGGCGGATTCCCAAAAAACTAGGCGCTTTCGTGCAGAAGTTCCCCCTCCCAGGCTTCCCGGCCCTCCTTGACGGCGAATCCGGCGATGGCGAACCCGGCTACAGGATCGATCCAGGTCCACCCGGCAAGGGCGTAGATCACCAGACCGGTGAAGGTGGAGGCGCTTAGCCAGGCACACAGCCGGGTCTCTTTAGCGTCTGCGACCACCAGGCGGGAGCCCAGGGCTTGGCCGGCCTTTCTTTTGCCCCGGGCGAGCAGGGGCATCACCAGCAATGACAACCCCGTGAGGGCAATGCCGATCGGCGAGGTGTCGGGGGTGCTCTGGGTCACCAGATCCCGGACTCCCTCCAAGACTACGTAGGAGGCGAGGGCGAAGAAGGTGAGGGCGATGAACCGCAGGGCCCGCCGGTCTTTCCCCGGGTCCGATTCGCCGCCTGCCAGCTCGGCGGTCAGACGACGGAGTACCACGGCGGCAGCCGCCACCTCGATGAAGGAGTCGAAGCCGAAGCCGACCAGGGCGATGGACCCGGCCCCCACGCCGGCCGCGGCCGCGATCAGCCCTTCGGCGATGTTGTAGCCGATCGTCGCCTGTTCGTAGCGGACCGCCCGCAACCCGTCTCTGGATCTGTACCGCATGGCCCCATGATGGGGGTTCCAGGTCCCAGGGACCAGGGCCCCGGCTGCCGAAACCAGGGGGGTCGGCCATACCTCGGCCGAGCTAGACCGCCGGCTGCGGTTCCAGTTCCCGGGGAGCCCCGGTTACCGTTCCGCCGTCATCGAGCACCGCAGCGTGGGCGGTGTCCTCAACCAGCTCCCCGGCGAACCCGGCGTCCGGTTCGGGCAGCCAGCGGCAGGCCAGGTTGGCCAGCAGCGAGGCCGCACCGATGATGAGGAAGAAAGCCTGCGCAGAGACGAACAGCAGAGCGGTCAGGAACACGATCGCCCCGACGTTGCCGGAGGCTCCCACCAGCCCGGCTATCTGCCCGCTGACCCGCTTTTTGACCAGCGGAACTATGGCGAACACGGCACCCTCGCTCGACTGGACGAACAGCGAGCACATCATGGTCACCGCCATTGCCGCGAGTACCGGCCAGGTCGGGCCCATGAAGGCCATTGCGGTGTAACCCACCCCGAGGCCCAACAGCAGGAATTGCAGGGTCCTGCGCCGGCTGCCGAGAAGGTCCGACATCAACCCTCCCGCCGGCCGGGCGACCAGATTCATGAAGGCGAAGCCGCTGGCGGTGAGTCCGGCAACCGCCGGGGTGAGACCCCAGGTATCGGCGAAGAAGATCGGCAGCATGGAGACGATGGCCAGCTCCGAGCCGAAGTTGCAGAAGTAGGCCAGCGAGAGGATGGACACCGAACGAAACCGGTAGCGATCCTCCGCAGGGTAGGTGTCGCGCAGCGCCGGGGCGTTGACCTTGAAGACCAGCCGCAGCTGGAATACCAGCAGAGCGACCGTCGCCGCCAGAAGGATCCACATCACCCGGTTTGAGATGACCTCGACGATCCGGATCCGCCAGACGATCAGACCCAGCACCGCCGTCAGCGGCACCGTAAGGCCCGCCAGGCCCCAAACCGCTCCCCGGTTGGTGACCTCCAGGGCGCCGGCCCGGCGGGACCTGGCGTACGGCCGCCCGTCGGGGGTGTCGCTGACGGCCCTTAGGTAGTACAGCCCGTACGCCGCCGCCATAAAACCAGTGGAGGCAATCGCCCAGCGCCAGCCCTGCGGCCCTCCGATCACCCCGGCAACGGTCGGAAGAAGCGCAGCCGCAGCGGCGGACCCGAAGTTGCCCCAACCGCCGTAGACACCCTCGGCGGTGCCCAGCTCTTTAGGGGGGAACCACTCGGAAACCATTCGGATGCCCACCACGAACCCGGCACCCACAACACCCAGCGCCAGCCGGCTGAAGACCATCAGGGGAAACGAGGTGGCGAAGGCAAAGATAGTGCACGGGATGGCACTGAAGATCAGGATCCCGGCGTAGACCCGGCGGGGACCGAGGCGGTCCAGCAGCATCCCGATCAGCACCCGGGCCGGCACGGTCAGGGCCACGTTGCACAGGGCGAGGGTGGTCAGCTGCGCCTTGGAAAGACCGAGCTGGACACCCACCACCCCGGCGAACGGGGCAAAGTTGAACCACACGACGAAACTCAGGAAGAAGGCGAACCAGGTCAGGTGCAGGGTGCGGTAGCGGCCCTGAAAGCTCCAGAGACTGCGGACCCGGGCTCCGCCTCTTGAACCGCTCCCGACCGCGCCGGCATCAACTGATTTGCTCATTTGGCCTCCTGGAACTCCGTTTGAGTGACCAGGATTTCCGCTGTTTGTTGCGTTCCGGTTGCAGCCGGCTTCACACCGCGTGAACTCTGGAAGTCGGAACGGTTAGCGGTCTGTTTCGGGAGTGCTCTGGAGAGCTACTTGCCCAGACCCAGCATCTTCACCTGGAAACGGCGGTTGCAGGACTCGCAGTAGAACTGGCCGGGATCGTCGATGGGGATGAAGTCCTGCTCGCCGCAGTAGGGGCAGTAGAACGGCTGGGCCCTGGAGGTTCCGGCTTCGGAGTCGCTCACGGGCGCATTATCTGGATTCTTCGTCGCCCGGCGGATCCGCAACGGCGGGGTGCACCTGGTGAATTCCGCACTCGACCCGCAGGGCTCCGGCCCAGCGGCCCTCCCTCCCGTTGCCGGGAATGGTGCAAGGGACGCAGCCGATGGAGTCGTAGCCCTGGGCCTTCAGCGGGTTGACGATCAGATCGTGGTGCTTGATGTAGTGGGCGACCTTCTTGTCGGACCACTCGACTATCGGGTTGATCTTGACCAGGCCGCGGGAGGAGTCCCACTCGACCGCCTTGGCGTGGGCCCGGGTTTCCGACTCCGCCCTGCGAAGACCGGACATCCAGGCTTTCTTGCCCTTGAGGTAGTTGTTCATCGGCAGCACCTTGCGGGCTCCGCAGCACGCTTTGTAACCCTCTTCGGACCACACGGCGGGCTCGTCCACCGGGTCCAGCATCACCAGGTTGAGGCTGTAGCGCTTGCGGACCTCCTTGGCGGTGGCGATTGTTTCGTAGAAGTGGAAGCCGGTGTCCAGGAAAAAGACCTCCACCCGGGGCTCCACCTTCCACGCCAGGTCGATCAGCACCGAGTCCTGCATGGAGCTGGCGAGGACGACGTCCAGCCCGAATTCGCCGAACGCCCACTCGAGGATCTCCTCCGCCGGAACCCCTTCGAAGTCGGGCAGATCGGGCGCCTCAGACCCGGCGGCGGTTGAGATCAACGGCAGCGGCTTGCGGCGGTGCTTTTCCAGGATCGCTTCGGCCGGGGTCACTTGAGCCATATCTCGGGCGCCCGGGCGGACCACTCGTGAAACTTCTCGCCCTCCGTGCGGGTACTGAGGTAGGTGCGCAGCAGCTTTTCGACGTAGTCGGCCAGGGTGTGCGCCGGAACCTTCAGGGCCTTGACCTTGCGGCCAAAGCGGTAGTCATCGCCCAGGTGGCCACCCAGGTGGACCTGGTAACCGTCGTATTTGGTGCCATCCGGTTTGGTCAGCAGGGTCCCGACGAGCCCGATGTCGGCAATCTGTACCCGGGCGCAGGAGGTGGGGCAGCCGTTGAGGTTGATCCGGATGGGCTCGTCGAAGTCCGGCAGCCGGTCCTCGAGTTCCCGGTAGAGCCAGTCGGCCCGGCTCTTGGTCTCCACGATGGCGAGCTTGCAGAACTCGATGCCGGTGCAGGCCATGGTTCCCCGGCGGAACACGCTGGGATTGACCCGAAGGTCGTGGCGTTCCAGCTTGTCGATCAGGGCCGGGGTGTCCTTGCGCTCGACATCCAGGATCACCATCTTCTGCTGGGTGGTGGCCCGCAGCCGTCCGGAGCCGTATTCCTCGGCGAGGTCGGCGGCGTGGCGAAGCTGCTGGGCGTTGGTACGGCCGGCCCGGGGAGCGAAACCCACGTAGCATTTGCCGTCCTGCTGCGGAAAGAGCCCGACGTGGTCCCGCTGCGTGGTGGTCGACGGGGAAGGGGCCGGTCCATCGGGGAGGGCGAACCCCAGGTACTCCTTCTCCATTACCTCGCGGTACTTCTCGGGACCCCACTCGGCCATGAGGAACTTCACCCGGGCCCGGTTGCGGGCCCGGCGGAATCCGTAGTCGCGGAACGTTCCGGCGGCCGCGGCCCAGACATCGGCGAGCTGGTCCCGTTCGATGAAGACACCCAGGCGCTTGCCGAAGTGCGGGTTGGGACCCAGGCCTCCACCCACCCAGACGTCGTAGCCCAGGCGGCCGCCGTTGTCGACGCCGACGAACGCCACGTCGTGGGTCTCGTGCTGGCAGCAGTGCTGGTGGCAGGCGGTGACCGAGGTCTTGAACTTGCGGGGAAGGTTGGAGAAGGCGGGGTCGCCCAGGAACCGGCTGCTGAGGGCGAGCAGGTCTCCGGTGGCATCGAACAGTTCGTTCTCGTCGACTCCGGCTACCGGGCACCCCATCATGTTGCGGGGGGTGTCGCCGCAGGCCTCGCAGGTGGTGAGCCCCACGCCCTCGATGATGTTCCAGATGTCCGGCACGTCCTGGATCCGGATCCAGTGGAGCTGGATATTCTGGCGGTCGGTGACATCGGCCACGCTGCGGCCGTAACGCTCTGCGACGTGGGCAATGGCCCGAAGCTGTTCGCTGTTCATCTGACCGCCGGCAATGCGGACGCGGAGCATGAAGAACTCGTCCTCGAGCTCCCAGGGCTCACACCGGGCGGTCAACCCGCCGGGGATCCCTTGCCGGCGCTGGGTGTAAAGGCCCCACCAGCGCATGCGGCTGCGTAGGTCATCGGGCCAGATGGAGGAGAATCCCTCTTTGGAGTAGGTGTCGATGATCCGAGCCCGGACATTGAGGCCATCGTCGTCCTTCTTGATTGCCTCCGGTTTATTGAGGGGTTCGCTGTAGCCCAGACCCCACTGTCCTTCGCCGAACCGTGCCATTAGTAACCTTTCTCCGTTCAACACTATTAGTACAGTGCAAAGTGTTTAATGTCAAAGGGTTAGCTACGAACGAGGGGGCCGGCCGCACCAGCGCACCAGGGGCCCGCCACCCAGGGAGCCTGCCGAACCAGGGGGCCGGCCGAACCACGGGGGCTGCCGAACCAGGGGGGCCTGCCGAACCACGGGGGCCTGCCCACCAGGGGGGCCGGCCGAACCGGGGGCCTGCCGAACCAGGGGGGCCTTCCCACCAGGGGGGCTGGCCGCACCAGGGGGCCTGCCGCCCAGGGGGCTGGCCGCACCAGGGGGCCTGCCTCTAGCGGGCGGCGGCGCTGAAGTCCTGCTGAAGTTCCTCCAGGGTGCATTGCTCGGCCCATGGGCCGTCCCACAGCCAGTGCCCCAATCTTCGTCTTAAGCCATACCCGATATGGGTCTTGAGGTAGTGGTGCCACCCGCACAGGCGGCACAGGTTGTACAGGGTGGTCGGTCCACCTTCATGGATCGGGACCACGTGGTCCTTCTCCAAGCCGTGCCTCTGCCCGCACCCGGGGACCACGCAGCACTGATCCCGCTCCAGCAGGGCCGCCTCCATCCTGGCGGGGATCACCCGGCCCATCCTGATCACGTTGCGGATGTCGGTGCCGTCCATCACCACCGCGCTGACCAGGGCGTCGCCCAGCATGCCGTTGGCCTCGGCCACCGAGATCGGCCCCACCCCGGGGACCTCGCAGATCTCACCGGGCACGGTGTATCCACGCATCATCGCCTGGTAGTCCATCCGCACGTGGATCATCGCCCGGGGTCCGGGGTTGGAGCCATCCCCGGCGGTGCGGTCATGCCGGGCCATCTCCAGCAGGGCATCGGCCAGCACCGCTCCCGCCGGTGCCCTACCCTTGCGGCCTTTGCGGGAGGAGCGGTCGGCCACCTTCTGGCGGTAGGGCTCGATGGCCGCCATGATCTGGGCTCCGGCTTCGGGGGTGAAGCTGGCGGACAGCCGGAACTCACCGTCGATGTTGATCCAGTGGCGCAGGTAGCGCCGCCGGTGGGCCCTTTGGTGGCGCTCGGCCTCCGAGGAGGCGGCGTGGCGAACCCGGGCGCACCCGGCCCTGAACTCCTCGAGCGATGCGGCCTCGGCTAGTGCCAGCAACCCCTCCTCCGACTCGGGATCCAGCGCCGCTGCCGAGGCCAGGTCGATCACCTTGTCTTCGGTCAGTGCCCCGGACCTAAAGGCCCTGTCGGTCTCGGGCAGCTTGGGGAGCAGGTCGGCTACCTCCAGCATGTGGCACTGGTGAGAGATGGTGGTGCCTGCGGTGGCGGCCATGAAGTGGGCGGGTGAGCGGTGGTCGGTGTCGTACCAGGCATTGGAGTCCGCCAGGTGCTGACCGGCCAGTGCCTTGGCGGCGTGCATCAGGCGCTCTCCCCGGCACAAGCTCTCGTACAGCTCCAACGACCGGGCCCTATCCAGACCCGAGGCATCGAAGCCTTCGACCAAGGCTTGCAGCTGGCTGAGGATGTTCTCCAACCGTTCGAACATGTGTTCGATGTTACCTGCCGGGTATGACAGGAAATGCCTTGTTGGAGGAGATTCCAAAAGTATTTTCCTGAAGTTTGTGGGACGCTCGAACCCAGTGAACGAAATAGATGTCCTGCTCGCCCTCGGCATCCTCCTGGTGGTGCCGATGGGCCTGTCGATGATCACCTGGACCGATCCCCAAGCGGAACGACTGAGGACCCTGGCGTACCGTGCGATTCCGTTCGCAGCCGTGCTGGGCGCCCTATCTGTCGTCCCCCGCAACGCGGCCTACCAACAGAGCGCCGGGGGCATCCTCTCCGGGCTATGGCTGGCCGTCTGCCTGTTGATCGGGATATCGGCAATCGCCGAGATCTCGAAGGCCCGGCCCGGCCGTCTCGAGGGCTACCTTCCAATTTCCGCATGCCTGTTCCTAGTGGTTGGGGCGGTGTGGCTGGTGCTCTGGCGGGCGGATGTGCGGCCAAACGATTTGCCGATAGAAATAGTCCAGCTCACCGCCGTCCACTTTCACTTCGCCGGTTTTGCCGGACCGATACTCGCCGCCCAGGCTGCCCGGTGGCTGAGAGCGCTGCCCGGAAGGTGGGATGCCCTGGCGGCCTACGCCGGGTTGGGGGTGGTTCTGGCGATGATCCTGGTTGCGGCCGGGATCGTGGGGTCGCCGCTGCTGGAGGTGGAAGGGAGCATCCTGATGGCGCTGTCACTGATAGCGATAGCCGCCGGTACGACCCTCATTGCCTGGCGCCTTCCGCTCGGTGCCCGAGTCCTTCTGATCACTTCCTCCGCAGCGGTGTGGATTGCGATGGTCCTGGCGGTTCAGTACGCCGTCGGGCAGTACCTGGTGGTCGGCGGCCTGTCGGTGAGGGACATGGCCCGCACCCACGGGGTGCTGAACGTGGTCTTCACCGTGTTCGGCCTGGCCGGCTGGAAACTGGCGGGCAAGAAGGTGGTGCTCGGACGAAGGTCGGCCCCGGCGCCGGCCCCCGACGAAAAGCGCCGGCCGACGAAGCGCCGGCCCCCGAAGCGCCGGCCCCCCGAAGCCCCGGCCCCCGACGAAGCGCCGGCCCCCGAAGCCCCGGCCCCCGACGAAGCGCCGGCCCCCGACGAAGCGCCGGCCGACGAAGCGCCGGCCCCCGAAACGCCGGCCCCCGACGAAGTCCCGTAGAAGGTGCAGCGACGTGTCGTACCTCCTTCTTGCCACGCACCACGAGCATTCCCCTGATCTCTTCCTGCCGGCTCAGTTCACCCCCACGAGAAAGGATGTCGTGTGAGCCCCGAATCGCCCGGTGACGCAGGTGCGGTTGTGGGGTCGGACGAAGTCGTCCCGCGACTTGAGCGGTTGTTACAGAAGGTGTCCTCCTACAGGAAGGTGCGGCACGCCGTTATAGGGGCAGCCGCTATCGACGCTTCCTGGGCGTGGAGCGCTGCAACCGGCGCTGCCAACCCTGACGGAACGCCCATGGAGCCGGATACTCCCTGGTTCCTGGCCAGCGTGAGCAAGCTGTACATCGCTTCCGTTGTGTTGCTCCTCCACGAACAGGGGCTGATCGATCTCGACGCTCCGATCCCCGGGTACTTGCCGGACGAGCTGAAGGTGGGTCTCCATGTTCGAGATGGTATCGACCGAACCGGCCAGATCACGGTCAGCCATCTGCTGGCCCACGCAACAGGGCTTCCCGACTCGCTCGTCGAGCACCGGACGGGCGAGCTAGCCCTGGTCGCGGAAATTGAGGCGGGTGACGTGGCCTTCACCTTCCAGGAGGCGGTCGAGCGGATCCGCTCGCTGACCCCCCATTTCCCTCCTTCAGATCTCACCCGAGAACGTCCCAAGGTGCGGTACTCGGATACGAACTACCAGTTGCTGATGGTGATAGCCGAACAGGCCGGCGGCCAGCCGATGAGCGAGTTGCACCGCAGACTGCTGTTCGAACCGCTCGGGCTACGCCATGCCTGGTTCCCCGGCGAGCAGCCCATCGACGAGGTCGCCCGGCCGGCGACGCCGTGGTTGGGAGATTGGCCGTTGCAGGATCGACCGATGGCACTGCAGTCTCTGGGCGACCTCTTCAGCACTACTCGCGACGTACTGAGCTTCGGGCGCGCCCTCTTCTCCGAGCGGATATTCGCCGACCAGGCCACCGGCCTGCTGATGCACCGCCAATTCAATCGATTCGGATTTCCCCGCAGCGTGGCCTCCATCGCATCGCCGGCCTGGCCCATCGAGTACGGCCTTGGGATGGTGCGGTTCGCCCCATCCAGGGCAATGGCTATGGGGCGCCGCCTACCGCCGGTGATGGGGCACACCGGATCGACCGCGTCCTGGTTGTGGTACTCACCGCCCCTGGGGCTCCTCCTCGCCGGCACCGCCGACCAGGCCACCAAAGCATCTTTCCCATTCCGGGTGCTCCCATCAGCGCTCCGCGGACTCCACCCTCTGACAAACAGATGAAGGAGCCGTCGCTCTGGGCGGGATTCGGGCCGGCGGAGGACGGCTGATCCCTTGAACCTCGAGTTCTAGCCGACCGGTAGCTCGTACCGGCCGCCGGGGGCCGGCCGCGCCCCGTTTCCCCTCACGAGCGTCGCTGCAGTTACGACCACCATGACGCCGACTACGCCGGCCAATGCCTGGTATGAAGTCGCCCCCATCACCGCGCCGGCCAGCAGCGCCCCTCCGGCCCCGCTGATGTTCATCACCAGGTCGGAAAGGCCCTGGACCACCGGCCGTATCTCGACCGGCAGGGACTCGGAGAGCATCGAGGACCCGGCGATCAGACCGCATGACCATCCAACCCCCAGCAGGAATAGCCCCACCGTCACCATCGGCACGTTGTGCCCGCCCATCCCGGCAGTTGCCGCCGCCGCCAGCAGCAGGAGCATTCCCAGCACCAGCACCGGGGGCTTGCCGGCCCGGTCGGCCAGCCAACCGACAAATGGCGCCAGCAGATACATTCCGGCCACGTGGAGGCTGATCACTATCCCGATGACCCTTAGCTCGGCGTGGCCCTGGTGAAGGTGTACGGGAGTCATGGACATGATCGAAACCATTGCAGTGTGGCTGACCGCAATTGCCAGCAGCGCCCGGCGGGCGGCAGGCACGAGCTTGAGGGCGACCCATGCGCTACGCACTGAGGTCCGGGCCGGGAACGGCGCTCCCGGAGAAGGAATGGCCAGGCTTCGGGCCAGCACCAGCGGATCCGGTCGCAGCCCGAGGTTGAGGATCACCCCGGCCAGCGCAAAGGTCAGCCCGGCGATGGCAAACGGACCGGCCTCCGCCGCCAGCCCCAGGCGTTCCCCCAGCTCGGCTGCCGGCTCGGCCAGATTCGGACCGGCCACCGCGCCGATGGTCGCCGCCCACACCACCCACGACAGGTGGCGTGCCGCGTACCCGGGCGGCGCCAGATCGGTGGCGGCGTAGCGGGCCGACAGGTTCCCGGCGGTGCCGGCGCCAAGCAGCAGTAGTCCGGCGAGGAGCAGCGGCCACAGCTCCAACCCGATAGCGGTAACGGCGATCAGCGCACCCACAAAAGCAATGCCGTAGGCCAGCGACAGCCCGGCGCGGCGGCCTCCCCGTCCGGCTGCCCGGGCGGTGGGTAGGGCAAACAATGCGGCACCCAGGACCACTGCCGTTCCCGCCAGCCCGCTCAGGGCAGTGGACCCGGAAAGCTCGTTGACCACCAGGGCGCTGAAGGCGAATCCGACCGACATCCCCATGCCGCTGACTACCTGGGCACAGGAAAGCACGCCGATGACCTTGCGCTGGATCCGGCCGGTCTGGGTTGCAACTGGGTCTGATGCTTGAGTCACGCCGGAAAGTGTGACAGACCGGGCCGGTTGCTAGCCGGCGAATCCGGGGCCGGCCTCGGTTGTTTTAGGGGATCTGGTACATGTCGTTTCTTCCGGCCCGCACGAGGAGGGAACCTAGCCCGATCAACCCCACGGCGAGAAGTGCCACCGGCAAGGGTTCGGAACCGGTTCGGGGAAGGATCCTCCCCGTTGGGGAGGCAGGCAACGGTACGGTAGTCCCGGGCGTCGGAGCGGGGGAAGTCCTGGAGCTTGCAGTTGTAGGCGCCGCAGCAGAAGAGTCCGGGACCGCAGGCAACTCCTCGGGAGATTCCGGGCGCCAGTCGGCGATTAATTGCGAGGCGATTGCCCGATAGCTGTCATCGCCGCTGTACTCGAAACCGATCGAGTAGGACGTTTCCGGTTCCGGGAAATCAACTGGAATGGATTCAGCCCGGCCCTCGACCAATGTGACGGCGGCGCCGACCTGTGCACCGTTCAATCGGAACACGATGGAGCCGGTTGCGTCCGGTGGGTCGATCGTCGCAATGAGGGGCACAAGCTGAGGTCCGGACGCCTGGTCGTAGCTAAGGCTGACGTGCGCCCAGGCTTTACCTGGGTGATAGTAGGCTGTTTCGGCGCTCGATGCAGAGTACGTACCATCGCCGATGTACTCGGCACCCAGGGTATGGGAGCCCTCGCTTAGTCCGGCGATTGGCTCCGAACGGACATGCCCGTCAACCAGCGGCAGCGGGGAGCCCAAATTGACACTGTCGACCGTAAATTGGACGGATCCGGTGGCTCCGGCGGGGTCCACGGTAGCGTCGACGAATACCGCTGGCGACTCCGTGCTTGCGGGCTCACAACAAGCACCACTGTGGTCGGCGTGGCAGCCTGCGCCGGAATGGACATCCCTATCCACAGACCGACTGCCAGCATCCCGATGGCCCAAACCTGCCGGCCGACGTCTCCCCCGCGTTTGGATTCCGTAATGGTGAAAGCCCCCTTGGCTGTAGCGGACACTACTGATTGGTTAAACGCCTCGGGGGGACGTTTCGATCCTGGATACTGGAAACTAACGCCAAAAAAGCCTGCCCGCCGGGGAACTACCCGGCGCGGCTCGCCTGGACAAAACAGAACACGGCCGCCGCCACGAAGCCAATTCCGATACTGGCCAGGCCGACGAGCCCGACGAGCATCAGGAGGACGCCCGAAGCTGCGGCAAACAAACGGCGTCTTTTCCCGTGGCTCGCAATACCGAGGGCCCCCGTGACCAGGGCCGCCTGGACGGGCAGGAGGAAGGGGGCAACGTCGGCGAAGGTGTTGTTGCCTTCACCGACGAGCAGGGCTACGTAGATCCCCAGCGTGCATGCAGCGAGAGCCAGCCCGACTGCCAGCGGCCAGGGCCTTTCCGGCCGGGCTACGCCGCCATCCAACCGTTGGTCTCCAGGTACAGCAGCAGCGAAGCCACCGACGTCTCCGGGGTCTCCTCATCGGTCCTGATGTGAATTTCCGGGCTTTCCGGAGGCTCGTAGGGGTCCGACACGCCGGTGAACTGCGGGATCTCCCCGGCAGCCGCCTTCGCGTACAGCCCCTTAACGTCGCGCTCCATGCAGGTCTCGATAGGTGCGTCGACGAACACCTCGACAAAGGGAAGGTCCGCTGCCGCGTGGATGTCTCGGGCCCACTGCCTGCCGGCCCGGTAGGGGCTGATCACCGGCACCAGGACGACGATCCCTGCGTCGGCCATCAACTGGGCAACGTGAGCGATCCGCCGCACATTCTCGGTCCGATCCTCCGCCGAGAACCCCAGGTCGCCGTTCAGGCCGTGGCGGACGTTGTCGCCGTCCAGCAGGTAAGCCGGGCGCCCGGCCGCAATCAGCGCCGCCTCCGCCGCCGCCGCGATGGTGGACTTGCCCGAACCGGAGAACCCGGTGAACCAGATGGTGCCCCCCCGGCTGGGCCGCTCCGACCGGCCCACGCGCCCCGTCTGCCAGACGATGTTAGGACTACCAATGTCGCCCGGCTCAGTCATCTCAAAGCGTAATGTGAGCTGAGAGTTTCGACCAAGCGCGACCCTTGCCGAAGTCCGGAGTTGCTGCCGGAATAGGCCCGCCGAAGGCGGCGCCAAGCTTTTACGGCCACGGGCTCAGGGAGCGCCCAAGATCATTCCCGCCCCGACGGTGGTGTTGGTCGCCTCGTCGATCAGAATGAAGCTGCCGGTGAGACGGTTGCGCCGGTACTCGTCGTAGAACAGCGGCACCGTGGTGCGCAGCGTCACCCGGCCCATCTCGTTCAGCTTGAGCTCGGCGGCGTCCTCGTGCCGGTGCAGGGTGTTCACGTCCAGCTGGTAGGCAAGGTCTTTGACGATCGTCCGGGCCACCTGGGTGGTGTGCTTGATGAAGAACCGGTCCCCGGCCTTCAGCGGCCGCATCTCACTCATCCAGCAGATCATGGC
>JAJCYF010000236.1 GCA_029263035.1 Actinomycetes bacterium | reverse complement strand
ATGTGATCCGACCTCAACGAAACCTGCCTGCTTGAGAAGTTCGTTAGCTGATAACTCCCGGAGCACGTACTACCGTCTGCGAGCGTGACGTCGATCCGCCCGCCATCGGAGAAATCGAGTTGGACGATTTCTCCATCAGGCTTACTCCATGTACCAAAGAGGGCGTCCGGGAAGGAGTCTTCAGCGCCCGCACATCCCGCAGCTCCCGATGCCATGATGGCGCAGACGGCGGCTACCAAGAATCGTCGAACGACGGTCGCCTTAGACATCAGGTGAGAGGCCGTTCTGCTCAGCCTCGAACTCTAGCGTCTCGGCCATTGCCTCGAACAGTTCGGTGAACTCATCGGCCAGCCCAAGACACGGAGTCCGGAAGGATAAGATCGCCAGGCCTTCGCCATTTGCGATCGGCAGGTGGTAGGTCAGGGCGAAGATGGGAATCGGTTCCCGCAATTCGGGCGCATTGAAGGTCTCAAGAGCCTTTACTACTACGGACGGCCCGGCCGGCAAAAAAACCTTAGCGGGATCCCGGAGGTAGCGACTCCTTTTGCTCGTCGGCGTTTCAAGGGCGGCCAGCAGAGCCGCAACCGAGACGGCGGTGCCCTCCGGCGAGATATCACTCGCTGGATAGGTTGCCAAAAGTACCACCGCAGAAAGGAACATCTGAGGGATCGTCTCAGGATTGATTTTGCCGTCGTCGTCGAGGAGCGGCCCATCAGAGGTAGCGGGGGCAACGTCCTCCTCGGGAAGGAGATCGACATAGGTGGCGCAGAAGTTGACCCCTGAATCCTTGGCTTCTACCACCATTTTGCCGAGAGTTGCCTTCAGCCAAGCCACTTGATCGGCCGTAAAGGACTCCCCTCCCGGCCTTTTGGTCGCCTCATCGACCATTTGCTGCACATCGTCCCTGTCCAGGGAAACCGGGTACCAGGCGTCGGGTAGCTGGAGGTTAAACGAGTTGGGAAGGGCGGTCTTCAATTTGCAAACACCGGGCCCTTAACCGGCCGGCGCCCATCCCAGGAGCTCTTTATGAGGAAACTTGGGGTGGTCAAAGGGGAGACCACATTGCTCATCCCCCGTTTCACTCCCCTCCCTATGGACGATATTGTATAAGGCAGATTGGTCACCTCCTCTTGGACTTCTTTGTAGGTGAATGTGGGGACCAGTTCGCCAATTTCATCAAACTGGTTCTTATAGAATTTCTCCTGACCCGCCACCAGAGCCAAGTCCGCGGCGTCGGAACGAAGGTCCTGGATCGTCACACTTTGCTTACCGGTTCGAGGGTTCCTATGTCCGATAGCACATAGAAGCGCGCCGGTGAACACAATGCCCGACAGCAGGACCTTTTCAGTGGTTGCCATGCCCTTCAAGAAGCCCAGGACTACTGGGGCCGTCGCGGGCATTAAAGCCATTACAGCGATTCCAACGATCAGAAGGAAATCCGACCATTCCTGAAGGGCTTCAAGGCCGGCGATTAGAAACTCCCTAAGGTGGAACACGAAGTCTCCGAAGTCTCCATCCTTGATCGACTTGGCCATGCCCACTACGGCATCGCCGGTCTTCTCCCACCAGTTTCGGTTCTTGAGGTCGCCCTCAAGTGCGGCATCAATTCGCTGCTGGCACCTGTCTTCCGCTTGATGGCGCTGATCCCGCAGATCGTCCAGGGTTGCCGCCACGGAGCGCATATCGCTATCGGCTGAATCCGCCGTCAGCTGGTGGCGATGACGCACCTGCTCCTCGGCCGTCTCTTCGGATTCCAGATGGTTCCGCCAGTTCCTGGCTCGCAGGTATTGATCGTAGAGTCCCGCATCGTGCCCTACGAGGCTGGCCAGTTCATACTGACCCTTGGTCCAGGCCTCCTTAACCCGGGCAGGAGGAAGTTGGGATCGGAGCTGATTCAATCGGGTCGCCGCCCGGGAAACCTCACCGTCCGCCTGATTCTTGCGGGATTCAGCTACCTGATAACGAGCGAGGGCCTGATCCACCTGGTTGCGAATGTCCTCCAGCTCCCAGGCATAGGAGCTGAGTGCATCCGATGCCGCCGTGTAGCTTTGAGCCATTCGTCCCAGGTCGGCAGGCAAATCCAGGGCATAGTCGGCGAACGAATTTCGGGCGCCGCCCTCCCATTTGACGTCACCGCAAACGCCGTTGATCGCCTGCATCTCGCGCTGGGCTTCAAGAGCAGCGTTCCCCGTCTCTCCAATTCGAGAGGCAATCTGCCGGATACCCTGAGGTGATCCGGGAGCGTAGTCGTTGACGTTCACAGTGTGTCTACCTTTCTGGAATGGTGGGGGGAAATACCGCTATCAGCTTCCTGGAACGATGTGAATGAATGCTTCAGGCCAGCGGCGACTCCCCACCTGCAGAGTGCGCAGCTGCGGCAGGCCGCTTCGGCGACTCAATGATTCGATCGTTATCGATCCGTCCTCATTGAGGTCTTTAACCACCGCCACGTTGCCGTCCCCGCCGCCGAACTCCTTGCCCCAGTAGGCGATTGCCCCGGTCTGGGCAGTGTCGTCGTGGAGGAATCCGAGCTCTTCGGCCCTGTCCAGCCAATGGTGCGCTGGACCCCACTTGCCATAGTCGGCCTCGCCGCCGTCAACCTGAGTAGTCATGTAGTTGTCGAATGTCCATTCAGCGTCCTGCTCTTGAAGCATCTCGTTCAAGGACCAGGCGGCAAAGTCTTCGGGGCGACCCGACCGGAACCCACGCTCCGTCGGTTCGTTGAGGGGTCCGTCAGAAAAGTCGTATTCAGCCCCTTCCGGGGGCTTGGGCAGGGCGGGGGTGGGCTGCACGGGTGATTGATTGCCGGTGGGTTGACTACCGTTCGTTGAAGCTGCTGCTCCAACCACAGCCCCAACCGGTATGGGAGCGTAATGGCCTGGCAACCCCGAGTAGCCGGGGGCCTGAACACCCTGAGACGTCTCTGCGCCCGACGGGACGGGACCAGCGGTACCCACCGGGGCAGCGCCCTGCCCCGCCCCGTTGCCCGAAGCGCTGTTTCCCGAAGAATCGGCCGGCGGGTCACTGGATTCGGAGGGTGCCCCCAGGGCACCCTCAAGCTCCTTGTCCCTCAAGGCAAACTGCTCGGCACAGGTCCTGAGGAAGTCGCCGGCGCCCTGGAGGTGGATCACCAGTTCGCCGCGTTTGTCGCTCCAAGCGCCGCAAAAGTGCTCCAAAGCTCCGTCGATCTTGGCGCTGTGGATTGAGCCGTCGTCATTAAAGACGCACTGAGCCGTTTCCAATTCAGCTTTCACTATCGACAGCCGCCCCGCCAACTCCAAAAGGGCGGGAGGATCAACTTCGATTATCTGGGCCATGGCGACTTCCTCGCTATCCGACTCGGTCCGAACTAGCCCTGGCCCAAGCCAGAGGCCAGCTGACGGTCGGTGTCTTCAATGGCGTCTGCCGAGGTCTGAAGGAATCCGCCCAGGCCCTCGAGGCCCTGGATCAGCTGGGTTGCGCCGTTGTGCCACTGCTCCCAGTGCTGCTGGAACGCCTGTGCGGCCTGGCCCTGGAAGGAAGACGCAAGAGTTTCCAGCTGCGCCCGCATCGACGTGAAGTCGCCCTGAGCCTGCTGGGCCTTGCTGCGAACGGTGCTGGCGTGACCCCGGAGCTCCTCCGGTGTTGCAAGAATGCTTCCTGACATTTCTGGCCTCCCTCTAGTAAATTTTGGTTTGAGCAGAATACTGATTGCGAAGCTTGAACCGCAATTGATCTGATCCGTCCCTTCCTTGCGGACCTTGAAACGAGTGACTGCAACTGGTCAGAGAATAGGAGTGGCTACTTAAGGTCCGGCAAGGGGCGGCTAAAGCCCGGTTAAGCCCCGGCAGCCCAACGCATTGGACCCGCTAATTCGGCATCGGGCCGTACACGTTGTCCCCCGGATCGCTGGGCAGGATCATGAAGTAGATCAACACAAGGCCGATAAGCGGGATGAACGACAGAAGACAAAGGATCCCGCTCCTCCCGGTATCGTGCAGCCGGCGGACCATCACCGCGATTCCGGGCACCATGGTGATCAGGCCGAATCCTACGAACAGAGCCGATACCAGGTAAAAGCCTCCAGCGCCTCCCCCGCCCTGCATGGCCGCTGCAAAGGTTGCTGCCAAGCTCATGTACCACCCGATTGTCAGCAGAAATGAAATAACTCCGTTGGCCAGTGTGAAGACCCAGAACTCCCGCCGCCCAGACCGGCTGCTGAAATCGGCGAATCGTTTGAATGTCGAAAGATACTCGTCCACCAAACCTTTCGGGGTAATCGGGGCGGCCGCAGGGATCGGATGACTGCCGGTATTGGCAACCACCGCCCGGGGAGCGGCGCGGACGACGGAGTTTCTCTTTATCGTCGCTCGCAGCGTGGCCACAAACTCGGTGAAGACAACGTTCTCCCAACTGTCTCCCTTCAGCAGACGGGGCTTGCGCATCTTGACGTGACCCCCGGAGCGCAGATCCAAGATGACGACCTCCTGATCGGACTCGTCGACAACCACCCTGACCTCACTCACGGTTTGGTAGGGAAGGACCCAGGCGATAACCGTTCCTTTGGGATCAATTGCTCCGGCATGCGATTTGCCGCGCACGCCGACCCCCATAAGGCCCGAAGAACCCAAGGTCAATGTGGATGTACCGCGAAAGCCCTGCTCCGCCGGCTCCTCGAATCCATTGAGATTCATTGCGGATGGCGCCGTCAGTTGAGCGGTCACTACATAGCCCTGCCGGGGCGGCTCAGAGTCCCACGAGTAGGGCAAAAAGGTCTTGGCTGAGATGGCAAGCTCCAGGGATCGGCAATCCCTTTCCTCGCCGTCGGGCTCAGGCCTAACCTCAGCCAACCGCAGGGGTACCTGCGGTTCGGCCGGGAGCGGGCGGGTGGGGGTCAGCTGACTCATTGCCCGCATTCCCTCCCCGGCTGCCTTCTGAAAACCCATGGCCCCGCCGGCCATCGTTGGGTACGAGATCGGTGAATCGCCGAAGAAGGTGCGGGAGGCGTTACCGAGCCAAAGCACCGCCAGCGAACCTGCTCCCGCAGCCAAAAGGTACGTGGTCGCGAAGGGAGAAATGGCCGAGAACAAAACCGCTCCGTAGCACGCAACCACGGCCGCACTGAGCTTGATTCTCAGCGGTGGATCGCCCGGAGCGATGTGGCGAACGAGGGAAACGGCAATTCCGGCAGTGCCCAGAGCCACAATCCCAAGCATCGACTGCTGCCATCCGAAAGACGTCTGGGGCAGCAGCGCCAGCGCCACCATGGAGCTTAGGCCGGCAAATACCTGCACGAGTGTTCTGGCGCCCGAAACCGAGTCGGGCACCTCTTCAACAGCACCGACTCCTTCCGCGGCCAGATGGGCAATCAGTTTCGGAGAGAACACCAGTAACCCCGCCAGTGCGACGCATCCCAGCCCTACAAGTACCTGGCCGGGAGTAAGGGAAACGAACGGGCCCCAGGAAGTTCTGAGGAGGGCGACGACGGTTGCTCCCGACAGCGTCAGCAGGATCATCCGCCCGAAGGGTTCCCCCTTCTTGAGTGGAGAGATCGAATACAAGAACCCGCCACCTACAACAAGTACCAGCACAGTGTCCGCCAGATTCAACGCCCCGAATTCGAAATTTTCAAGGGCGAAGTTAAATGACTGGGGCAAGGCCGGGAGGTTAGTCAGGACGAAGTACAGGCCAACCAAACCGGCTATTACCTGGGCGATCACCAGCTCGACAGGAACCGAAGCGGGATTCGCCTCGCGCGGCGAAGGAAGAAATCGTGTGTTCGCCGATTCAGCGGTTGAAGTCGCCGGGGCAAAAAAGGCTGCCCCCTTTAGGGTGTAATCGGCAGCCGGTTCGAGGCGACTCTCAGCCTTGATTGCAATATCCCCTCCACATGCAGGACAAAAGTAAGCCTCAGCGTCGGCCAGACGCCCACACGATCGACAGGTGGCAGTCATCGGTTCTCCCTTTGGTCGCCCAGGTTGGCAACTTTCGATAAGGCAGCAACACTGAAATTTCCAAGCACATCCTTACATAGTGGATTTTCCAACCGTCTAGGCTGCGGACAGTCCAACGCAGGTGGCCTCATATGCCTTCGGAAGGCTCTGGCGAATCCAGTTCTGTGCCGTCAGAGGTTTCGATGTGACAGCCGAAATCCTCAAAGTCGGTTCCGTACTCATCGATGAACTCAACGATGAAGACAGGATCAGCCTCTGGAGCCGGAGGAGGTGCAACCTCGCTCTCCGAGTCATCGAACGCCTCGATGGGATCGACGTCGATGACCCTCGGCTCCGCCTCTTGCTCGACAACGTTTCCGGCGCCCGGTACCAGGCCCCCGAGCAGGCCTGAGAAACCGTAGGCCGGCGCATACATGAGCCCCGCACCCACCAGCAAGCCGGCAACCATGGTTACCGTGAAGCCCCGACGCCTTCTCTGGGCAGTTCTGCGGGCCTTTGATGCCCGGTGCTTTGGCTCGTATCCCTGAGTAGACAAGATCTTTCCCCTTTGCTGTCTGGCTCGCATGGCCACCGGTTCCATCCGGAAGGTGGCTGCTCCGCATCCGTCGATACGGACTCTGAACCCGCGCGCTTGAGGCTGGCTTTCGAACGGCTTAAATCTGATTCCCGGCCACCCGAAACCCTCCGGTATGGAGCCGGACAAAGAAGGCTGAACTGAGGTTGGGGCCCTTTAGCGGTCTTTAACCCGGCCTGAAAGACGCCGTCTCATCATTGGCACTCAACCAATCGGGAGGTACCAATGACTGCACTACAGCTGATCCTGAGCTTGCCGGCATCCCTGCTGGTACTGGCCTTGGTCCGTGACTTCTTCGCCGGACTCGCCGAAGAGCGAATCTGGAGCGATCCGGCCCGTGACGACTCCGACTGCCTCGGCGCATAGCGGGAGTCGTCTTTCCGAGTCGGCCGTTGGTCCCAGCACCACCCCTTTTAGGTACGACCTACACAAGGAGCACTAACGTTGGATGCCTCACCGGGAATCCTGCTGGAGCATCTCTTGGCCGATGGCGCTGAGGGTTGCCAGAACTGCTACGCCTTTCCACCGGAGAACTTTGAAATCTCACGCCTCATAGAAGTGGACGGGGAACTGCACGAAACACGGCTAGTTGCGCTGCTCCACTACTGCGAGGGATGTCTTGCCCTCCTGGTCGCCCGAAACTGGTCGGCATTGGACCGCCGCAGGACCTCCTCGTAGTCACAGCGAACACCCTTGCATGACCCTTTTCACCCGGGCATCGCGACCACCAGCTTCACTTCAGTGCTCCAGGGACGCTGAGCCTCCGGCCGGAGGGGTCTCAGGCGAGCATTCGCCGGAAAAACAGTGCGCCGGGCGCCGAACCAGTCCCCTTTAAGTACTTATCTTCCACTTCCCCATCTGCTAACGTCGTCAATTGGCTATCCGTATGAGGTGTAATCACCCTTGCTCGGGGAGAGACAAGTGACGGTAGCGCTGACAAACACCATTGCACTGCTGGCCTCCATCGCAGCCGGTCTGGTTCTCACCGCCGCAGCGGTCAGGCTGGCCCCACGGTTCAACCTGGTGGTGCACCCGCGCCTGTTCGGCAAGTCGGAGCGATCCATCACCTTTTTGGGCGGACCGGTGCTGGCGGCTTCGGCCATCTGCGTCTACCTGGTGCTCGGCGAGCCCAGCCCGGTAATCACCGTCCTTCTTATAGCCAGCCTGGCGGCAATGGTCCTGGGATTTCTGGACGACCTGCTGAGCGCCCGCGAGGGTCTCACCCCCCGTACCCGGCTGGTGGTCGAGTTCGTCATCGCCGGAGCCGCATGGTTTGCCGGGCTCAGCGCAGTGACCACCGCGCCGACCTGGCTGGACTTCGCCATCACCGTGATCTTCCTGGTCGGCGGGATGAACGCCTTCAACCTCATCGACAACATGGACGGGGTCGCAGGGGTCACCGCCATGGCGGTCGCCTTCGGGGTCGCCGCGTTCGCCCTGGCCGGGCGGCATCCCCAGTACGCGCTGCTCGCCATCTGCCTGGGGGGCGCCTCGCTGGCCTTCCTCTGTTTCAACTTCAAGAGCCCCAAGGCGTATCTGGGCGACGCCGGCTCACTGTTTCTCGGCATGAGCCTGAGCGGCATGGCGCTCACCATCGACGCGGGCTTTCGGCCCCCCGGCAACTTCCTCGTCGCCCTGGTCATCTTCGCCGTCCCCTTCACCGATACGGTCACCCGGCAGCTCTCCCGCTGGGTATCGGGCGGATCGTTGTTCGACATCATCGGAAGCACCGACCACCTGTCGCACAGGCTGGTCGGCCGGGGTTTTAGCCCCTCGGAGGTGGCAGCGCTGCACGGCATCGCCGGCCTGTTCGCCACCGCCGCCGCCGGCATATCGGCGCTCTACCTGCTTGCCTCCCCCATGCTGCTCACGCTGGGCGCCTTTGCGGCGTTCGGCCTGGTCTTCGTCTGGGATGCCTGGCGCGGGTCGAGAAGTCCTGCGGCGAAGCAGCCCAGGGTTTCCGACGAGCGTCTTTTGGGTCCGCTGCCCCTCGAATGCGACCCGATCCCGGTGGCCGGCGAGTCGGTCTGAACCGGGATTTCCGGACCTGCGGGGCCGAGCGGTCAGAGGCTCGGAAAAGCCCTTAAGTAATCTTAAGGTTCTGCCGATAACCAAGCACTTCAAACCCTTGAGGAAAGGCCTCTCGTGCACGACCATCTGGTGGAGTTTTACGAGACGGACGCTCTGCTGGTGGAGTCGGTACGGGACTTCGTAAGCCCGGGCCTCAAGGACGGGGAGCCGGTCATCGTGGTCGCCACCCCCGAACACCGGGCGGATTTCACCACCGCCCTCGAGCTGGCGGGCTTCGACGTGCCGGAACACCGGCGTCTGGGTCTGCTCGTGGAGCTGGACGCCTCCGAAACCCTGGCGAAGTTCATGGTCGACGGCTCGCCTGAGCCGTCCCGGTTTGAGACGGTCATCGGCGGGCTGGTGGAGTCGGCCGGCAAGGGCAACCACAAGCTGCGCATCTACGGTGAGATGGTCTCCCTGCTGTGGGACGACGGCCGGCGGGACGCGGCGCTCAAGCTGGAGAACCTGTGGAACCATCTGGCCTCCCGCTACCGTTTCACGCTGCTGTGCGCCTACCCGCTGGCCTCCATGGAGTGGGGCCCCAACACCGCCCCGTTCCGGGGGATCTGCTCCTCCCACTCCTCGGTCCGGGTCCGGTTCTCCGCCCCGGTAGCCGACCTGCCGGTGGTGATGCCGGCAGCAAAAGGCGACCAGTACTCGCAGGCCAGGGGCCTGGGTTCGGAGCTGAACGCCCTCAAAGAGGTGATCCGCAACGCCAACCAGATGGGCCGGCTGGCCGAGAACACCATGTCGGTCAGCAAGTCCGGTCCCGACGGGCTGGACTACAACCTGACGCCTTAACCCGCCTCGCCCGGAAGCGGGCCGCAGGTAACTACCACGTCCTGCGTCCCGAACCTCGAGAGCCTGAGATCGGGGATTTCGCTCGGTTCCACCAGCAAAAGACCCTCCTGCTGAAGTACGAACAACGAGTACGGCGTATCCGCGCAGAGCTTCGCCAGGAACGTTCGCAGCTGAACCGCCCGGTCGAGCATCTCCAGGAACATCGTCGGCCGATTCTCCCGGATCACATCTTCCACCGAGGCCAGCAGCACGTGTTCCAGCCCCTCGACATCGATCTTCAGCAGGTCGACGCCCTCCATTAGTTTCCGAAACTCAACCGCCTCCACCTCCACCCGCTTATAGGTGTCGATTGGCTCGGCATCCGCCAGGTGAAGCTCACTCTCGCCGGCGAAACTGCTGCACGGGGCGTCCTCGTAGTGGTCCTTGCCTCCCGGCAGGTACAGGTCGATGGTTGGTGACTCCAGCGCAGGGACTGCGGCCGCCTGGATCACGGTCACCGAATCCACGTCGTTGATCTGCAGGTTCTCCCGGCAAATGGCGGCCGCCTTCGGGTGCGGCTCCACTGCGGTGTAGCTCGCAGCCGGGTTCGCCCTGGCCCCCTGGACGGTGAAGAAGCCGATATTGGCACCCAGCTCCAGAATGTTGGATGACTGCGAGCACCAGTGCCTCCACCAGCGCAGCACCTCCGGCTCCCAGCCGCTCTTCTCACCCAACCAGTACAGGCGCTCGGCGATGTAGGAGTCCCGGTTGGCGAACGATACCGACGGGTTGTCCACGGGCGAAAACCGGCTGAGGTGGTCGGGGATCCCCCGGTATCGCAGGACTCTTAGCGCCAGCGTGGCCATCCGGTCGGCCCGGGTTCCAGGCTCCAAATTGGGGTAGGCCCTACGCAGCGGCTCGAACACCGCGTCGGGGACGGCGTTCAGGGCGTTCGCAAAACCGATCCTGAGAGAGGTCCGAACCTGGGGGGTCAGGATGCGTTTCCCGGCCGGCTTGCGGGGAAGGGAGATCAACGGTTCGAACTTGCCGGCGATCACGCCGATGGGAAAGTTCGCTTCGGCGTAGCGTCTGCCGCTGGCGGCCAGATCCCGGCGCAACTCCTCGTCACCCAAGAGCCGCATCCCTTCTTCTACGAATTGCTGTTCGTCGTCCGGACTCACCACTACGCCCGCCCGGTTCTCCGCCACGATGCGGCTCGCCAGATTGGCCTCCGGTATCGCAGCAAGGACGGGCCGCCCAGCGCACAGATAGCTGAGCACCTTGGAGGGCACGGCGTAGGCGCCGGCGCCGGGCTCCAGGAGGGCCACCAGGACATCGGCAGCACCGAGAACGTCGGCGTACCGGTCGAACGGCTGAAACGGAAGCAGGACCAGCTGCTCGATGGGTTCGCTGTGGAGCCGCTCCTGCAGCCAGTCCATCCCGGTCCCCTCGGAGGCGACCACCACCCTTCCGTCGGGATGCTGCTCCTGCAGCCGCCGGGCCAGGGCCCACAAAAGAGCGGGGTTGTGCTTGAGTCCAAGGGTGCCGGTGTAGAGAAAAACCGGCACGCCGGCCAGGCCATGTTCCTCGGACCATGGGTTGTTCCTGGGCCGGACCGGCAGGTCCTCTATAGGGGCCCAGTTGTGGATGACCTGAATGTCACCGGACTCAACCCCCCAGTCCACCAGTTTGGGGCTGAAATCCTCAGAAATTGTGACGAGGGACGCACTCCGCCTCGCCAGCAGCCGTTCCGCCTGTTCGAGAACCGCGCCGGCAATCTCTCCGAGGCGCCCGAGGCGGCGGCGGGCCTCGGCCTTCATCGGCACGCTGTAGAAATCCTGCAGCCACAGTACGAACGGTACGCCGTCCGACCGGCAGGCACTTTGGATTCGCAGCTGGGAGAACAGCGGCCCGTTGGCGGACATCACCACGTCCGGCCGGAAGTTGTGAATCTCGTCTGCAACCTTCCCACCGTAGGTGAACTCCTGCCTCAGCCGCCGGCCGAACGAGTATTTCCCGAAGGAGAAACGCTCGAACGGGCGGCCCAGGCCGATATCCCGGACGGCGAAGCTTTCCGGATCATCCGCTTGCCGCTCGACCGCGCCGCGCGGCGACAGAAAAGAGCTGCAGTAGACATACAGCACCTGGTGGCCGCCCCGGGCCAGCTCCCGGCTCAGTTCGATCGTAAATGCGTGTCCGGAGGAATCGTGGACCAGGACCCGCTTCGGGGCCGGCGAGCGGTCGAAGCTCAAAGCGTCGCAGTATCGTGCGCCAGAGCAGGTTCCCGGCGGCCTTCGGCGGTACCGGACCTCATGTCGGCCCGGGCAACCAGGGTCAGCAGCACGGCCAGGTGAAGCCAGACGTAGCGGTCCCAGAGGATGTTCGAGAACGCTCCCGCGGCCAGGTAACCGGCGTAGGAGGAGGCAACCCCCATGGCCAGCAGGTCGCGGTTCCGCTTCGCCTGCAGGGTCGCCCGGATCATCATCGTAATCAGCCCGACGGCGAAGATCGCTCCGAGAACGCCGGCTGAGGCAAGAAGCTGAAGATAGATGGAGTGGGCAAACTTCGCCGCCTCGAATCCGTTGCCGGTGATCGGGTGCTCGGCTATCACCGCCAGGGTCACCCGGGCCGCTTCCAGGCGCTCCTGGTCCGCCAGGTAGGAGGTTTGGTCGCCCCTCAGCCGGGTGATGGCATTGAGCTCACCCACGGTGAACCAGCTGTAGTTGATGGTAGCCGCAGCCGCCGCCGCCAGGACCATGCCCAGGGCCACCAGCTTCCAGCTCCTGGTCACCACCAGAAACGTCATCACCGTGACGAAGACGCCCAGCAGAGCCGCCCGGGAGCCGCTGTCCAGAATGCCCACGCCCAGCAGGGTGAGGCAGGCGAGGGCACCCAGGCGGCGCGCCCTGCCGGTCGACCCAAACATGAGGCCCAGCGCAATTCCCACCGCCAGACATGCCGCCAGGCCGTAGTGGTTGGGGTGGCCGCTCAACCCCATCGCCCGGCCGCCGTGCTTCTCCAGTATCAGGCCCAGGACTGCGTTGACCGTGGTGCCGATCAGCAGGCACCAGCAGAGCAGCTCCAGTAGCTTCCGACTGGGATTCCACAGCCAGAGAAGAACAATTCCCACCATGCTGGAGGCGGTGAACCGGGCAAGCTCCGCCAGGCTGAGGTTCGGGTCGTCGGCGACAAAACTTCCGGCCAGCCCCCCGAAGACCCCAACGCAGATCAACACCAGGACGGGGACGTGCCAGTGAAAGCCCTCTTCGAACAGGATCCTCCCACCGGCGGCCGACCGCCGAAAGGCGACAAGGAGCATGGTCACCAGCGCCGCGCCCAGCAGGACATCGGCAGCGGTGATCTCTCCCCCCGCCCGCAATGCAATCATCGACGCCGCCAGGGCCGCT
>JAJCYF010000235.1 GCA_029263035.1 Actinomycetes bacterium | reverse complement strand
GAATGGTGGTGTTCGCCGACACCTGCCTCTGCGGCTACACCGACACCGGCCACTGCGGGATCGTGGAGAACGACAGGGTGCTGAACGATGCGTCGGTCGAGGTCATCGCCCGCACCGCGTTGTCGCAGGCCGAGGCCGGCGCCGACTTCGTGGCCCCCTCGGACATGATGGACGGCCGGGTCGGCGCCATACGGCAGGCGCTGGACGAGTCCGGATTCACCGAGACCGGCATCATGAGTTACGCCGCCAAGTTCGCATCGTCGATGTACGGGCCGTTCCGCAAGGTCGCCTCATCCACTCCGGCATTCGGCGACCGCAAGGGTTACCAGATTGACCCCGCGAGCACCCGGCAGGGGCTGCTCGGCATCGAGCGGGACCTTGAGGAGGGAGCGGACATCATCATGGTCAAGCCGGCACTGGTGAACCTGGACCTGATCGCAACCGCCCGGGAGCGCTACGACGTGCCCATCAGCGCCTACAACGTGAGCGGCGAGTACGCCATGGTCAAGGCGGCCGCCGAGCGGGACTGGATGGATGAGCGCCGGGCCGCGCTGGAGATCCTGGGATCGATGGTCCGGGCCGGCGCCGAATTCGTCATCACCTACCATGCGCTAGACGCCGCCCGCTGGCTTCAGGAGCCCTGATGGAGCACCGCAGGTCGGAGCAGGCCTTCCGGGCCGCCCAGAAGGTCATGCCGGGAGGCGTCTCCTCCCCGGTCCGGGCGTTCGGATCGGTCGGCGGTACCCCGGTCTTCATGAAGGCCGGCTACGGAGCCGAGGTAACCGACGTCGACGGCAACCGCTACATCGACATGCTCAGCTCCTGGGGACCCCTGATCCTCGGCCACGCCGAGCCAAAGGTCATGCGGGCGATGTACGCCGGGTTCGGCGGCACCTCCTTCGGGGCCCCCACCCCGAACGAGACCCGGCTGGCCAAGATGCTGGTGGAGGCCCTGCCCTCGGTCGAGATGGTCCGGTTCGTCTCCTCCGGCACCGAGGCCACCATGAGCGCCCTCCGCCTGGCCCGGGCCGCGACCGGGCGGGACAAGATCGTCAAGTTCGCCGGCTGCTACCACGGCCACGTCGATGCCCTGCTGGTGCAGGCGGGCTCCGGGGTCGCGACGCTCGGCCTGCCCGACTCCCCCGGCGTCACCAAGGGCACCTCGGGCGACACCATCGTGGTTCCCTACAACTCAATCGACGGGGTGAAGGAGGCTTTCGCCGCCGAGGGGGACAAGATCGCTGCGGTGATCGTCGAACCCGTCGCCGCCAACATGGGCGTGGTCCCCCCTGCATCGGGGTTTCTGGAGGAGCTGCGGACGATCACCGAGCAGAACGGCGCCCTGCTGATCTTCGACGAGGTGGTAACGGGCTTTCGGGTCGGCTATTCGGGTGCCCAGGGCATGTTCGATATCGACCCGGATCTCACGATCCTCGGCAAGGTCATCGGCGGCGGCCTGCCGATCGGCGCCTACGGCGGGCGTAAGGACCTGATGTCGCAGATCGCCCCCTCGGGCCCGGTCTACCAGGCGGGCACCCTTGCCGGGAACCCCATGAGCGTGGCCGCCGGGATCGGCACCATCCGGGGCATCCAGCGGTTCGCTTCGGCTCCCGGAGGAGCGGACGACCCGGCCGGCCTGTATGCCCACCTGGACCGGCTGACCGGCCACCTGGTCGAGGGGCTGCAGGAGCGGGGCAAACGGGCGGGCATCCCTCTGACCTTCCAGCGAATCGGCTCGATGTTCACGCTGTTCTTCAAAGACGGCCCGGTGGGCAACCTTCAGGAGGCGAAGGAGTCGGACACCCAGAGGTTCGGCCGCTTCTTCCATGCGATGCTTAACGAAGGCGTGTACTGGCCGCCTTCTCAGTTCGAGGCGGTATTTCTGAGCGCGGCCCACAGCGCACAGCATGTTGACGACGTAGTTGCGGCGGCCGGTCGGGCGCTGGAAAGGATCGGATAAATGGAGACTGACGGCAGAAGAGTGATGCGCTACTCCCTCTACAAGGTGGACCCCGCATGGCGGCGGCTGCCGGATGAGGAGCGGGCCATACACAAAAAGGAGTTCGCCGAAGCCGTGGCCGCCGCCCCCATCGACGTCCACCCCTACTCGACCGTGGGCCTTCGGGCCGACAGCGACCTGCTGTTCTGGCAGATCGGCGACAGCCCTGAGGGCATCCAGGCGTTCCAGGCATCGCTGAACGGCACCGCCCTCGGCCGGGCGCTGACCCCCAGCTACTCCTACCTGTGCATGACCCGCAAGTCCGCCTACCTCAAGGGGCACAAGCACGAGGGCCAGGAGTTCAACATGCCGGCCGGCCCCAACGGGTCCAGCTACCTGTTCGTCTACCCCCTCGACAAAAAGCGCCCCTGGTACAAGCTCCCCTTCGAGGAGCGCCGCAAGATCATGGGCGAGCACTTCAAGATCGGCCACCGCTACCCCAACGTTGCCATCCACACCGGATATTCGTTCGGCCTGGACGACCAGGAGTTCGTGGTCGCGTTCGAGGGTGAGTCGCTGGGCGAGTTCCTGGACCTGGTGGAGGAGCTTCGGGGCTCCGAGTCATCCGCCTACACCGCCCGGGATGTCCCGATCTTCACCTGCGTGAAGATGCCGCTGGACCAGATCCTCAACCAGCTCGACGGCGCCTAGGTACCCGTTGACCGCAGCCGTTGAGGTAGAACACCTCGTAAAGCACTACGCCCGCTCCCAGCGGGGGTTGAACGGCATCGACCTGACCGTCGGCGAGGGAGAGGTTTTTGCCCTTCTCGGACCGAACGGCGCCGGCAAGACCACCTTTGTGAAGTGCCTGCTGGCGCTTCTGCAGCCGGACTCCGGCTCGATCAAGATGTTCGGCGAGAACGTCAGCTCCCCGGGTGCTCGCCGGGGGGTGGGCTTTGTGCCCGAGACCCCCCGGTTCCCCGATTTCCTCTCCGGGCGCGAGGTGCTGAAAATGCACGGGCGGCTGATCGGCGTACCGGCAAAGGAGCTGGATCCGATGATCGACGAGCGGCTGATCGCCGCCGACCTGGACGACGCTCCCAAGCGGGTCAAGGCGTACTCCAAGGGCATGGTCCGCCGGCTGGCGATGGCGCAGGCGCTGATGGGCGACCCCCGGCTGATCCTGCTCGACGAGCCGACCGCCGACCTGGACCCCATCGGACGCAGAGACGTGCGAAATCAGATCGCCGGCCTCAAGGAGCGGGGCGCCACAGTAATTCTCAACTCCCACCTTCTGAGCGAGGTCGAGCGCCTCTGTGACCACGCCGCCATCGTCCACAAGGGCAAGATGGTAGCCCAGGGCCCCATGGACGAGCTGGTGCCCGAGGGCCGTGACCTGGAGAGCGTGTTCGTCGACCTGATCGAGAAGGCCGGATCATGAACGCCGTCCTCACGATAGCCCGCTCCGCCGTCACCGAGCACATCCGCCGCAAGCTGGTGCTGTTCTTCGGAGGGATCGCGCTGCTGGCCGGAATCGGCCTGATCTACGTCTCGCTCAACGAGGACCTGACCGCAACCCTGGTGGGGGCCGCCGTCGGGCTGGCCACCGTCCTGTCGGTCACCCTGCTGCAGGGGATGGCCACGCTGGCCGCGGTTGCCGTGTCGATGAACAACATCGGCCGGCCGTTCTCCGACGGGGAGGCGATGTTGATCCTGTCCCGCCCGGTCGCCCGCTGGCAGTACGCCCTCGGCCGGCTGATGGCGAGCATGGCTCTGGTAGTGGGGCTCTGCTTCCTGCTGGCCGCCCTGCTGCAGGGAGTGAACCTGATCGAAGACCGGGACCTCGGCCTGGAGCTGTGGGGCCACTGGGGGACCCAGGCATTCAACCTGATCCTGCTGGTGGCCATCACCACCCTTATGTCGGCGCTGATCAACAACCCGGTGCTGGCAGCCTTCGTGGCGTTTTTCATCTACACCGCATCCAACGCCGTCTCCACTCTCTACCTGTTCGTCACCACGGGCCGGGTAGGCGGTGTGGGTGGGGCGATCATCACCACCCTGTGGTACCTGACCCCCAAACGCCTGATCTCGCCGCTGGCGCTCGAGCAGATGCAGCAGGGAGGGAACCTGGCGGGAACGAGCAGCATGCTTCTGATCGAAAGCTCGGGGGCCCGGATCGCCTGGGCGGCTGCCTACCTTGCGGTGATGATCGGCCTGACCTTCGTGGTGGTCCGGCGCAAGGAGCTTTAGAACTTTCAATTCGGTCCCTCCTCTCGATAACCAACAGGAACCGGATTGGTGCCTGCCCTGAGGGGTAAGCTTTAGGTCGGGAAAAGCGAAGGGGCACAAAATGCCATCAAGATCAATTTGGAAGGGCGCAATCACCTTCGGCCTCATCACCATTCCGGTGGGCCTTTACACCGCCATCGAGGAGAAGGACTTCCGCTTCAACCAGCTCCACGGCAAGGACAACGGCCGCATCAAGTACAAGCGCGTCTGCTCGGTATGCGGCGAAGAGGTTTCCTACGACGAGATCGTGAAGGGCTACGAGTTCGAGAAGGGCAACTACGTCGTTTTCACCGAGGAGGAGATGGATTCCATCCCGGCGGACAGCATCAAGGCCATCGATGTCGTGTCGTTCGTCCCCCTGGAGGAGATCGACCCGGTCTACTTCCAAAAGCCCTACTACGTCGCCCCCGAGCCCTCCGGCGTGAAGGCCTACAAGCTGCTGGAGAAGGCGATGAACGAGTCGGGCCGCATCGGCATCGCCAAGATCACGCTGCGGGAGAAGGAACGCCTGGCCACCCTGCGGGTGAAGGACGGCATATTCATCCTGGAGACCATGAACTGGCCGGATGAGATCCGCGAGCCGGACTTCGCCGACCTGCAGAAGGACGTGGAGATCCGCCCCCAGGAGCTGTCGATGGCCAAAAGCCTCATCGAGAACCTGTCGGACACCTTCCAGCCGGACGAGTTCCACGACACCTATCGGGAGCGCCTGGAGGCCGCGGTGCAGGCCAAGATCGAGGGCCAGGAGGTTGCGGTGGAAGCCACCAAGGAGCCCACGCAGATCCTGGACCTGATGGAAGCCCTGAAGGCCAGCGTGGAGGCCACCAAGGCCAAGACCAAGGCAGCCGAAAAGGACGACAAGAAGGAAAAGGTCAAGGCGAAGAAGTCGGCATAGCCAGGGCCGGGATTACTTTCCCTTAGTTTTTTCCACTTTCCTACCGATAGACCCGGGGTGAAAGCCCGATTTCTTAGGTCAATAGGCGCCGTCCTCCTGGGATTGATGCTCACCTCCTGTGCCAAGGGGGCCCCCGGAACCGGAACTGCCGAAGCCAAAGAAGCGGTGGTACGGGCGCTCGCATACCCGCCGGAGGTGATCGCCGGGACGGCCCGATTCAGCTCCAGGCTCTCGTTGCGCACCCTGACCGAGGAGATTTACACCTACCGAACGGTAGAGGGGGTTGCAGATTTCAAACGGGGACTTTGGTCGGGTGAATACGATGAGAAAGAGCTCGAAGGCTCCAAGCATGTGGAGTTCTTCGCCAACGACAAGTACCTGTATCGCAAAACGAGCGAGGTGCCCGGCTGGGAACGCAGGACAATGGCCTATCAGTCCAGCCAGTTTCCGATTCCCAACCGGCCCCTGATCCAACAGCGCGTAGATGGCTTTCAGGCAGCCTCAACCATGGATCCACAGGTTCACAGCAGAGTTATTGCGGCAGCTGTAACCAGAGTTGAACCCAAGGGCGTGGCGGAACTCCACGGGTCAGAAACCCGCCTGTACCGGGTCCGCGTCGACTGGGACCGGGCACTGAGCCAGCTGCCGGACCGGTTGGACGGCTATGTCCGCTCCATGGCGGAGTATCAGGACACGGTGGATCTTTACGTTTGGGTGGACGGGGACCACCGCCTTCGCAAGATTGGCCCCTCGGAGGACGGCAAAGCTCGAGGCCTGGAGGTTGAGTGGTGGGACTTCGATGCCGCTCCCCCGATTGACGTCCCCGACGGGATAGTCGCCGGCTCCAACGGTACAAGCCGGTTCGATCTGGTCAGCCAGACCAAGACAGGCTCCCAACCCGCCGCCGAGGAGGTACTGGTCGACAATGCCCCAACCGTCTTTATGAACGGCCGGGTGGTGGACTCACGAGTGGTGATCACCTTCCGGAAACCGAAGATGGAAGTCGTCGACCAGTCCTGGCTCCTTCACGTCATGGACACCGCCAACCTGAGCGCCCCGACCGAGTTGAGCTGGGTGGGTCGGCCCGAAAACTCGGCGGGCTTCTGGTTCAAAGCTCAAGACGAGGAACGCCGACCGGAGGCTTGGAGGATGTCGACAGAGCGGTGTGACGGAGAAGAGAGCGGTTCGATGAAGCTGCGAGAGCTGGTACTGGACGGAGAGGAGCTTCTTCGGTTCTCCGCCTCACTGACTGCGACCTGCCGGGTGGAGGACGAGGTCAGAACTCTGAAGGCCGACATCAGGTATCGAGCTAGCTGACCTATTCCGGGATCAGGCACTCCTCCGGAGACTTGTCGTCCCGCAGCCCCTTGAACGACGGGGCCCTGAGGCGCATCCCGCTGGTCAGCTCCCGGTACTCGACCTTGGCCACCAGCTCGGGGCGGACGAACGTGACCCCCTTCGGCAGCTTGTCGTCGAAGGGGCTGACCGGCGTCTGCAGCTCCGTCAGCCTGGCTTTGATCGATACCAGGTCCCGGTCCTTGAACCCGGTCCCCACCGCCCCCAGGTAGCGCAGCCTCCCCTCGGCGTCGTAGGCACCCACCTGCAGCGCCCCCAGGCTGCTCGACCGGGCGTTGATCCCGGCGCTGTAGCCGCCCACCACGACATCGATGTCGTAGACCGTCTTGATCTTCAGCCAGTCCCGGGTGCGCCGGCCGGGGATGTAGTGGCTGTTCGCCACCTTGGCCACAATTCCCTCCAACCCCCTGGCCCTGGCCGCCTCGAACAGGGCGCAGCCGTGCAGGGGGATCGGCTCCGACCTCAACACACGATCGCCGAACTCGACGCTGCGGCCCAGCAGGTCCAGCCGGTCGGTCAGAGGGTGGCCGCCGATCCATTCGCCGCTGCAGAAGACC
>JAJCYF010000234.1 GCA_029263035.1 Actinomycetes bacterium | reverse complement strand
TTCGTCCTGGTCATCCCCCCGATCGCCGGCGAGGTGGAGGCCTTTGCCCGCCGGGTGCCCGACTACATCGCCCACCTGCAGGACACCGGCGGGATCCTGGGGGAGTTCGAGCAGCGCTTCAACCTCAGCCAGCAACTGGAGAGCCTGGCCGACCGGGTGCCCAACATTCTTCAGGACTCGATGGGCACGGTACTGGGGGTGTTCGGGAACATCGCGAGTGGCCTGTTCAGCCTGCTGACGATCCTGGTGCTGACGGTGTACTTCGCCAGCAACCTACCCTCCCTGGAAGAGGGGGTGGCATCGCTGTTCCCCCCGGCCAAGCGGGACGAGTTCCGCGAGCTGATGGACCGGGCGACCGAGAAGATCGGCGGCTACGCCTCCGGCCAGATGACGGTGTCGCTGATCGCGGGCGTCTCGGCGTTCATCGCGTTCTTGTTCATCGGCTTGCCTTTCCCGGCGGCCCTGGCGATGTGGGTGTCGATCACCACGCTGATCCCGTCGGTCGGTGCCCTGGTCGGAGCGGTGCTGTGCATCCTGGTGGCGTCGTTTGTGAGCATCGGCACGGCGATAGTCACCGCCGTCTACATCCTGGTCTATCAGCAGATCGAGAACTACGTGATCTCCCCCCGGGTGATGAAAAAGGCGGTGGACCTGTCGCCGGCAGCCGTGATCGTCTCGGTCCTGATCGGTGGATCGATTCTGGGGTTCGTCGGCGCCCTGCTGGCTCTGCCCCTCGCGGCGGCGGCCAAGGTCGTGGTCAGGGACCTGTGGCTGCGCAACCGGCTGGAGCCGGCTCCGACGAAGCGATCTTCGCAGCGCAAGCCCCCGGCGAAGCCGGCCGGCCCGGCGGGGCGCACCGCGGGTAAGGCGAAGGCGGCAAGCAAAAAAGCACCGGTCAAAACCAGGCCGGCCGCATCGCCCGAGGGGCCCGAATCCTAGGCGGGCGGGTGGTCAATTAGTATCGACAGCGTGCGCTACAGCCTGGGGGTCGACATCGGTGGGACGAAGATCCTGGGGGCAGTGGTCGACGAAGACGGCACCATCATCGGCAAGACCCGGGTGCCCACCGACCGGGCCGAGGGCGTCGATGCGCTCCCGGAGGCGGTCGACCTGTTCCTGGCGGAGGCGAACAAGCCGATCGACGCCATCGGCCTGGCGGTGGCCGGCTTCGTCGAGTACCCATCCGGCCGGATCCTGTTCGCCCCCAATCTCAGCTTTAGCAACCCCGACATCGGGGAAGACCTGTCCCGTGAGTACGGGCTGCCGGTGGTGGTCGAAAACGATGCCAACGCCGCGGCGTGGGCGGAGAACCGCTTTGGAGCCGGCAGGGGCACCCGCGACATGTTGATGGTGACGGTCGGTACCGGTATCGGAGGCGGCATTATCGCCGGCGGGCGGCTGTACCGGGGAAGCCGTGGATTTGGCGCCGAGTTCGGCCACATCCCGGTGACCCCCGACGGTCCGCCCTGCAACTGCGGTTCCCACGGGTGCTTCGAGGCGGTGGCGTCGGGCCGGGCGCTCGGCCGGATGGCCCAGGAACGGGCGGGGGACTTTCCCGACTCGGAGGTTCTCCGGCTTGCCGGCGGCCGGGTGCAGAACATCACCGGTGCCATGGTCGGAAAGGCGGCGGACATCCGGGATCCCTTCGCGGTTGAGCTGTTGTGGGACCTGGGGACCTTGCTGGGCGCGGGGCTGGCCGGACTGGCCAAAGCGTTCGACCCGGAGATGATCGTGGTCGGCGGCGGGGTCCTGGAGGAGGGCGAGTCGATCCTGGCCGCGGCTCGGGAAGAGGTTGTGGCCCGGTACAAGGGGCAGGTGGACCCTCCGTCCGTGGTATCGGCTAGCCTAGGTAACGACGCCGGGGTAGTTGGAGCGGCGCAGCTTTCACTCGAGGCCGCAGCGGCTCGGGGGATCGGAGAGATGCATGGTGGTTGAGATCGTCAAAAAGGCGAACCTGCCCGGCCTGGCGGGCCGGGTGACTCAGGATGCTCAGAACATCGTCCGCCTGGCCAGAGGTCTTGCCAAGGACCCCCGGGTGCCCAAGCGCAACAAGCTGATCTTCGCCGGCATCGCCGCCTATGTGGTCATGCCGGTCGACCTCATCCCGGACTGGCTGCCGGGTATCGGGCGGCTGGACGACATCATCATGGTCTGCGTGGCCGTCGACTCGATGCTGAATCACACCTCCAAGGCGGTGCTGGACGACTACTGGGAGGGCGACCAGGCGGTTCTGGACTCCATCCGGTCGGTGGTGAGCACTGCGGTGGAGTTCGTACCCCCTCAGCTCATGAAGACGCTCTACCCCTCAGAAGCGCACTAGCCCGACCGACCTTTGGAACTCATGACCGGCCCCCGGGGGGCTTTCAGCCTCACGTCCATCCAGCTGCTGGCGGGCATCTTTGCTTTCATGTGGTTTGCCAGCCTGCGCTACAAGATGGTCAAGCGCGGCTACTACCGCTCCGCCACCTGGGTCCTGTGGCCGCTCATGCTGCTGGTGGCTTTGGTGCTGCCCGGGTACCTGGAGACGCTGGGGTTTGTGGCGGCGGGGGCCTACCTGCTGTACCTGCTGGCGGTGTACTCGCAGCGTCCGCTGCTGGAGTGGGTCACCGGCGCGGCAGGCACGGTGGTGTCGCTGGGGCTGATCGCGGTGGCCGGCCGGGAGGTCTGCGAGGGGGGGTGTGCGTTCGGGTTGGCCCACGGGCTGCTGGGCGGGCTGGTGCTGGGAAGCGTGACCCACGGGATGATCCTGGGCCACTGGTACCTCAACCAGGCCCGTATGCCCATCGAGCCGCTCAAGGAGCAGACCCGGGTGATCTTCGCCCTGCTCGGCGTGTCGGCGCTGGCGGGGATGGTCACCAGGGGAGAGCTGCTGGAGGGGGTGGTGCCCGCCGGGATCATGACCTACGCCTCATCGTCCTACTGGGGAACCTGGCTCTTCTTGCTGGCCACCACCGTGGGGATCATGTGGATGGTTTGGGCGACGGTGCGTGAGCGCTCGACCCAGTCCGCCACCGGCCTGCTCTACATCGCCTCCCTCACCGCACTGGCGTCCCAGTTCCTTTTGAACCTGCTCGTTACGACATGAAAATAGGCATCATCCTTCCCCAGTTCGACTCCGGCCCCGAACAGCTCCTCGGGGCGGCCCGGCTGGCGGAGGAGTCGGGTCTGGACTCGGTGTGGGTCTTCGACAACCTATGGGGGGTGCCGGACCGGGACCGTCCGGTGCTGGAGGCCTGGACCGCCCTGGCGGCGGTTGCCGCGTCGACCAAAACCATCACGGTGGGCAGCCTGGTGCTGCGGACGACCTTGCGCAACCGCCGGGTCCTGCTCAGCATGGCCCAGACGCTTGAGATGATCGCCCCGGGCCGGATGGTGATCGGCCTGGGGATTGGCGACGACCGGACCAAGGACGAACAACGGGCCTATGGGCTGGAGTACCCTCCGCCGGCGGAGCGAGCCGCCGAGCTCGAGCGCCACCTGGACCTGTTCAGGGCAGAGATGCCGCAGGTACCGGTGTGGATCGGGGGGGCCAGCCGCTGGGTGATGGACCTGATCCCCAAGGCGGACGGCTGGAACTACTGGGGGAGTGTCGATGGGTTCGAGAGGCGCCTGAAGCGCGCCCGTTCGTTGGCCCGGAATGAATCGATTCCCCTGGGTTGGGGAGCTCCCAAAGCCTCGGTCGACGATCTTCAGCGGCTGGCCGCACTGGGGGCCGACCATGCGGTGGTCGCGGCGGGGGCACACAACTACCAAGAGAAGATTGCGATGCTGGCGGAGTTCGGGGTCCGCTAACCGCCGGCGGCCGGCTTCAAGAAATCCAGCGGAAAGTTGTAGAAGAAACTGTGCGGCTGTTCAGCGGCGTCGTAGCAGCTGCTACGCTGGGGCACGGCTGGACGGATCCTCTCTGTCAGCCCGCTCATGCCGCCCGGGAGCAGCCCCGCCGTCGCCGCCAGCCCGGCATCCTCTGTTCGCCCATAGGTTCCAGCACCAGCGGCGCACCGAATCCTCACGGACCCGCCTGGCCTGCTGCGCCGCCGTAGTGCCCTCGTCGATCAGCCAGACGGGCCCCGCCCGTCCACCGGGCACGCCCGGCGGTCCACCGGCCCCCGCACCACCAACCGAGCCAGCTGATCGGAGAGCCCGCTACTCTCCGTTTCGAGCCGGAACGCAGCTCCAAGTCCATGAGGTGGCCCTTTGACGGATAGCGACGGCCGGATTTGGGCCATCAGCGACCAAGGCAGTTCACCGCTCGGTGGACACGTACCAAGCGTCAGGAGTCCAAGAGAGCGTAGGTATTCCTTACTCGAAGCCGAGAAACAAAGCCTCCACTGGAACCGAGGGTGTCCAGCATTTCGTTTGCGTCATCCCACGAGTAGGTCAAAGGTAGCTCGCCAAACTGAACCCAACCTCTAGCGTCGATTGCGCTAACCCATTTCCCTGAAATGTCATCAAAGATTCCGAAGCGCAGACTTTCCCGTTGACGCCTTTCATCGCGGTGGTTCCACCAAAAATAACCGCCTATGGCTAGAATAATCACTAAGGTGGTCTTATCCATACTCCCGGCCTCCGTCAGATCGCTCAGATCGCTCCGTTCCACCCTTCCTTGCCTTAGTTCAATCGGCATCTAAGGATGGCTTCTTCAGAACAATCCTTACCCGGGACGTTACCAGGGCACGTTCCTTTGAGTGGTGTAGTACCGCCTGGATCCGCTGCAGATGGGCGTGATGCCGGGCGCGACATTAGTGGGCACACAAAGGACATCAACCCCAAGTGACCTACGACTAATGGCCTGTCTTATGCAACCAGGCTGAAGCAGTTCAGGGACGTCGGTCTGCGAAGTGGTGTTGATGTTGATTTCGGTTGGCGGCGGCGAAGGCGTCCGAGAGGCCATCGCGTGGTCAGTCCTGATGGCGTTCTGGTAGCACGCGATCCTCGTCAGGTCGAGAGTCAGGCGCGATCCTCGTCAGGTCGAGAGTCAGGCGCGGGCGCGGTCGCGTTCGAGCTGAGCGGTATGTGCTGGCCGCGGAATCGCCTTTTTAGGAAACGTTAGGTGTGTAGCGGGGTGACCGCGACCAGGTCGCCATCACGCGAGAAGGTGACCTGGTCGGCTCGATGCCGAACTCGTCGCGCAGTTCCTGAGCCTATTACGACCTGTCAAATGGCGCCAACATTGTCCGTGTGAAGCCAATAAGGCGCCGTCTGCCATGGGCAGGGTCGGTCTCTCGACGGAGGGACCTACTTGTGTCTGCGGCCGGGCTTTGCTGAGGCGCTGAGGCCCCGGATAGTCGGCCATGCGCAGCGGCCGCTCTCAAACTAAGAGCCTTTCCCGGACCCGCATTCGTTGCGGCCCCGGGAGGTTATCGACGCGGCCCCGGGAGGTTATCGACCCCATGGAGGTAAGCGCATCTCACGAACGTCATCGCGAGTAGCCATGGGAACTATCTTGCCCCATGCCCCGGCGGTTGCTAACCAGGAATGTGAACGTCAAGCCCTAGACGGAGATGGTGAGGACACCGCGCGTCACCCTGGCGCGTTAGTCTTCGCCAGAAGGAAGTGGTGCCGCGGGCCGGCGGCTGCGTGCGGCAACGCGATGAGGTGGGTTCCCGAAGCGGCCGCCTCCGCCTGCTGGAGGTGGGCTCCTATTAGGCTGACTAATATCGCCGCCACCGCTGCTAGATCGGCTGCTGACCCGTGGAATGTGGGTACTGAGCAACCTCTGGTGGGTATGAGTTCATCATCATCGGCCACCTCCTGCCAGAGCGGGTGGTAGAGCTCCAGCCCGCCCTCGGCCAGCACCGAATGTCCTGCGTGATCGTCGAGCTCAGACGGCGTGAAGGTAGCGCCCGGCGCGCAAACGTTCACGATGCCGAGCGTCCCTGAGCTGGCGTCGGTGGCAACCTGGGCGATCAGCGCCTTGCGTTCTGTGTCTGCCAGCGCGTCGAGGTATGCGGTGATGCTGTGACTAACGGTGGCGTCGATGACGACGTCTGCGGCAAGGAAGGAGGCTCGGTCGTCGGGCACGTATCCTTCGGCGACCAACACTGTCAGATCGTCACGGATGTCCCCGAGCCGCGCGGCAAGGGCCTGGGCCTTGGCGTGGCCAATGTCGTCTTCGGTATAGTTCTGTCGCACGAGAAGTCCGCCGGTAACGGTTCCAGGGTCGCAGACGGTGATGGTAGAGGCCCCAGCTCGTGCGATGAACTCGGCGATCCATGACCCAAGGCCCCCGCAACCCAAAACATGAACGGTCTTCCCTTGGAAGCCGTTGACCGGTCGGTTGTTGTCGCGTCGGGTTGTGACTTCTTGCCGTTCATCGGACATGTTGCACCATTCGATTGGGATGTCGGCGTTGATCTTCGCGGGGTCGAGGTTAACCGCGGTGCCGTGCTTTTTAGCGATTTGCCGGAGTGCGTTGGCTGTTGCTGCGGGGAGTCTTCCGCCGAGGAGATGGTGTGGACCTCCTGCGGGGTGAGGTATGGCGAGCACGAAGTACTGATCGGTGTTGTCGGAGCTCCGTACGGCGTTCGCAAGGAGTGACATGAGGAACGCTGGCGACTGAGGCAATACCCGCGGCGGCCGCCCTTCAGCGCGGTCGAGGAACGGATCGTCTAGGAGTGTCAGAAACAGGGCGAAGGAGGATGTCGCCCCGAAGGGGAGGGTGCTCGCTAGTGAGATGACGGGCGTGCGGTGTCCAGCGCTATCTGTCGAGTAGGTAAGGTCGTAGCGGTGCACTGAACGTTCGATGAGCCAAGCGATCTGATGCTGCTTCGACGGACCGGGCTCCCGGACAACGATCGTGGGCGTGCCCTCAGTATGGTGGAGGACTCCTCCGACCGCATGGTACATCGCTGTCGAGGGATCAAAGACTCCGCCGGTGGCGTCGGTGAGCCAGTCCCAGAGCCGGGTGAGAAATCCGGCGATCCCGTTGGATGGTTGCCACTCGCGTGAGGGATCGAGGTAGATGCAGAGCCGCTGTCCTTGCAGTACATGCGGAAAACCGAGGAAGCGTGTGTGGTCGACCTCGACGATTGGGGGCACAAACAGTGATGGGCGAATCCGGACGATGAACTCTTCGTCGTCCCTGAGCTTCAGCCCAGTAGGGCTCCGTGGGATGTCGGTGGTGTGGAGCCTGATGCGGAGGATGGCGTCGCCGTCAGCGTCAAGCTGGGCCTTTTGGATGATTCGAACCTCGTCGGGACGCTCCCTTGCTAGTGACCTCAGTTCGTCAAGGAGCTGCTTCTGCCAAGCCGACAGTATGGCCCGGTTGCGCCGGCTCATCCCGCGCGGCCAGACCGTCCTACGGTCGAAGTGGCGGCTGTGGCTGCCGCTGGGAACTTCTCGCTGCTAGACGTGGCGGCTGGCGCCTTGAACCCGTCACCGAAGATCCCCTGCCACAGTTCGACACTGCGCTCCTTGTCCTCCTCCTTGTAGGCCTCCTCAATTTCGGCGGCGTGAACATGGATGCGCTCGCAGAAGTAGGTATAGGTCGCCTGGGCTCGTTCGGGATCAGAACCCCATCGGTGCCCGAAGTAGGCACCCGACCCGGACGGGTCCGCGACAGGGGGCGTGGTCGGGTTCGCTCGAAGCCAGTCGTCGAGGTCCTTGACGACATGCAGGAGGGTCGTCGGGACGCTGCTGTAGTAGCCGGGATCAAGCAGGGTGGGGAGCTCGGCAACCCGTTCGCCGAGCAGGGTGGTCAAAAGGATGGAGCGTGTGCCGGTGAAGGAGTTCTTGTGGTCGCGGAGGTACTTCATCAGCCGGATGACCTTTCGGAGGTTGCCCTTCGCGATCGCGTCTTTCTTCTGCATCCAGTCGGTGAAGCCTTGGCTATTGGTCAGCTCCCAGTCGTTGTCGTCGCGATTCACGATGACCTCGCGCCCGTCGGCGAGGTTCAGGTGCGGCACGATGTCGAGGTGCATGGAGTTCGCGTAGACAAGCCGTACGCAGCGGCACTTGCGTGAGTGGGGCATTTCGCCGTAGGTGCTGTGGCGATGGAGGGCTGCGTATAGCTCCTCGATGTAGGTCCTGGGGCTGTCATCCCAGTCCTGGTTCTTGCTCATGTCGAGCATGAAGTCCGCGTCGAACTCGTTGTCGCCCACCGGGTTGATGATGGTCTTGTGTGCCCATGAGCCTTGCGGCGTCTTGCCGAGGATGAAGGGACCGATCTGCTCGTCGGCCTTCAGCGCCTTATAGACCGCCTCGACGCGAGAGTCGAGAAGATCCAGCTTCCACTGGCTGAGGTTGACGGTGTCCCTGAGCAGGACGTTGAAGTGATCAGCAAGTTTCATCGGAAACCTCCTTGGGGGACGTGCTGGTCGGGTGGCTGCGGTGTCGGTCTCGGATCAACGGTGTGTATTCGGCTGCGTGATGATCCGCGAACCGCTCGGTGTAGACGGGACTGAGTTCACGGCTCACGGAGGCCGCGAGCCCCGCGATGTCGTTCGGATCGGCTGAATCGAGTGCGTACAGTCCTCCGGGAACCAGCGCGTCAAACCTCGTGTAGGCCGACTTGCCGATCAGATGTTCAGCGATGCCCTGTCCGCCGCGGCTTCCGGCGCTGAGGATGAGGGGCGTGATCGGCTTCGCCCATTGGAGCAGTCCGCCGCGGTCGCGGCGCTTCGGGTGGTTCGTGAGCGGGTCCATGGTGCCCACGTTGAGCACACGTATGGAGTTCAGCGGTACGTTGAGCATGCTCACGGCTTCGGAGATCGCTACGACGGAGGGGTTGTTCGCCCACACGCCGCCGTCGATGAGACGGTGTCCGTCGACGCGTGCAGCCGGGAAGTAGAGGGGCGCCGCCGACGTGGCCATTGCGATGTCGACCATTGGGATGCGCCAATCTCGTACGAGCCGCGCGTGGTGCGGCGTCTTGAAGATGTGTACAGCACCTCGCTGGACATCCCATGCTGGGATGACCAGTCGTTTGGTGCTGTCGCCGAGTAGCCGCTCGCCGAGTACCTTCGTCAGGGCTGGTCTGAGTGCATCAGCGTCGTAGATGGGTGCAGTCAGTTGACACAGCCGCCGCCACAGGCGACGCCGCGTGGCCGGAAATACCGTCTCGACCAGCTCTTCGTAGTGCCCCACGATCTCGCTCGGGACGAGACCGGCGCCCAGCCCGAGAGCGACGATCCCGCCCGCTGACGTACCGGCAATCAAATCGAACGAGTCCTTAATGTTGACGCCTAGGTCACGTTCCAGACGGGCGAGCACGTGAGCGGTGAACAGCGCCTTGGCTCCCCCGCCATCGAGAGCGAGAATCTGGAAGTGGTTGGAAGGCGGTTCGGGTGACTCGTTTGTCGGCGCTGGGTCGTCCTGGCTGGGCAGGTTGAACTGTCCGGGCGGCGTGTCGCCTCCGACGTCCGTCGAATTCGTGGGAACTACAGCCATGTGACTATCCTACTGCGCCGCACCGACAGTCTCAGTGCTCGAGACGGTTCATCGTTGGGGCTGTGCGCGGCATCGGCAGGCTGGCCACGTAGACTGAATAGAGGCGCAGAACACCGGCGTCTAGACATGCTTGCGGAGCCAGCCCCAGTCTTCCTGTGAGAGCCGGCCGGAGTAGCTGTCGTCTGTAATGTTGACGATGAGCACGCTGTCGGAGTCATCGAGCGTAGGCTTGAGGCGGTCGAAGCCCTAGCTTAGGGTAAGAGAGGACACGACGATCCAGGTCGAGTCGAGGTAGTTCCACCAGGTACTTAGCTTCTTAATCCTTTCGTAGATTGCAGAATGTTACTCCCAGGTGCCGAGTTCGCTAGGGCGCCCTTCGGTCAACAGATTGCATGCGAGACAATTCCAGGACGCGCATAGCGTGGATAACCAATGGGGCACGAGGGTCTTGAGATGTCTAAGCCGCGCCGGGCGCAGACAGTTCGGGGGGTTGGAGAGTGGTGCTGGAGGGCGAAGTCGTCCGCGATGGCTATAGCCTGATCCCCTTGATGACCGCTGCGGCCAGCACGCGATAGGACTGTACCCACGAAGTCCCGACGAAAGTTGTAAGAAGCAGCGCCCTACCGCCTCTACCCTGTGTCGCCCGGTTGGGCGAACCATGGATGCCGACTGTTTCGGGGGCCGGGAAGGTGGATTACTATGATCTGGCAATGGATGACGCACCGCTGGTGCTGGCGGCTTGCGAAGGCGACAAACAGGCCTTCGCCGACATCTACGACCGGTACTCGGACCGCATCTACAGCTTCCTGTGCACCGTGGTGCGCAACCGCGAGGACGCCGCCGACCTCCTTCAGGACACCTTTGTCACCGCAGCCGCACGCCTGGACCAGCTTCGGGAGCCCGACAAGCTGCGGCCGTGGCTGTACGCCATCGCCCGCCACCTGGCGATGAAAAGCCTCAAGCGCTCCGGCCGGCTGGATCCCCTAGACGAAGATTTCGAGCCGGCCGACAGCTCCGCCGGCCCTGCCGAGGTGGCCGCCCAAACCGAGCTGGCCGTGCTGTTCCAGGACGCCGCCGAGGGGCTGGGGGCCCAGGACCGGGTGGTTCTGGATCTGCACCTGCGCCAGGGTCTGGAGGGCCAGGAGCTGGGCGACGCGCTGGGGGTCACCCCCGGCCACGCCTACGTGATGCTCAGCCGGATGCGCGACCAGGTCGAGCGTTCCCTGGGTGCCCTGATGGTGGCCCGTCAGGGGAGCAAGGACTGCCGCAAGCTCGAAGCGATCCTAAAGCCCTGGGACGGCCGGTTCACCGCAACCTGGCGCAAGCGGGTAGCCCGCCACGTCGACGGCTGCGACATCTGCGGCGAGCTCCGCAAGCGGATGGTGAGCCCGGCGGCCATGCTCGGCGCCATCCCGCTGGTTGCCGCTCCGGCCCACGCTCGCGAGGCGGTTCTGGGCAGGATTCAGCTCGTGGGGTCCGACTCGGCCGGGTCTTCCGCCGAGATGGAGCGTTGGCCGGCGAGCGCCGGCGGGTTCCCGCCGCCGATGGTCCGCCGCCGCCGTCTTCCCGCAGCAGCGGTGGTGGCGGCCGTGATCCTGCTGGTGGTGCTTCTGGCGGTGCCGACGGTGGCCGTAATGGGCGGCAACGACGACCCCCCGGCCGCCGACCCGCCGACCAGCGATCCATCCTTCCCGCTCGTCTTCAACGACGACGTTCTCAAGACCCCGGGGATCCCTCTCAGCCCCGAGCCCTCGTCATCGCCGGCGGTTCCGGGCGCTACCGGCTCCGGCGGCCAGCCCTCCACCGGGAGGCCGGCCGTCTCCCCCCGCCCGAGGCCGTCCGCGGCGCCGTCCCCCCGCCCGAGCCCGTCTCCCAGTCCCCGGCCGTCCCCCTCCCCAGAGAGGACCCGGCCGCCCGCCGGCGAACCGGGTCAACCGGGCACTCCGGGAGGAGCCGGCGAGGACGGTGGCCCGAGCGAGGTTGAAGACCCGCCGCCGCCCCGCGGCCAGGATCCCCAGCGCAGCCCGATCCCCGGGTAAGGATCCGGACAAAAAATCCGGACAGATTTTTGTAAGGGTTTGGCCCCGAAGCTCCTCCCCACTCCGTAGTCAGTCAACGGAAAAGGAGAACTTCAATGAACGCAGCAGCCCGCAACCGCATCGCCCGCTTCACCGTCACCGCATCGGTTACCGTGATCTCCGCCATCGTCTTGCTGACCCCCGCCGCTTCGGCCAAACCCATCGAGCTGTGCGACATGGAGATGGGCCCCAAGGGCCTTCAGTGTGTGGAAGAGACCAAGCTGATGGAGGTCTGCAAGCTCGACAAGGACCTCAAGTGCGTCCAGCCCCCCAAGAAGATGGAGCTTTGCAAGCTCGACAAGGACCTCAAGTGCGTCACTGAGCCCCCGGGACTGTGCGAGCTGGAGATGGGCCCCGACGGTCTGCAGTGCGTTGGGGACAAGGTCGAAGAACCCAAGACCCCGGATGAGCCCCAGCCCCCGGTTGACCCCGAACCCGAGCCGGAACCGGAGCCCAAAGCGGACCCGAAACCGCAGGCGGGCACCCAGACTGTTGCAGCAGAATCGCCGGTCGAGGCGGCGCCGGTCGTGGAGCCGGGCGAGCAGAACGTCGAGATTGCGGCCGGCCCGGAAGTGAAGCAGCCTTCCACTCCCTCCTACGCCCTCTGGATCGGTTCGGCCCTGGCGGCCTTCGGCCTGCTCCTGGTGGCGGCACGACGCCGGACGCAGGACCGGCAGGACGCAGCATCGGAACTCGAAAACATGTAATCGCCCACCGGGCATACGCTGAAAAGAGCAGGGCTCCCCAATCGGGCCCTGCTCTTGGCATACCCCCGGGGGGTATGCGACACTGGTAACAGAATCAATTTCAGGAGGAAGAAATGGCCGAGAAGGTGCTGGAAGTTCCCGAAGTGAGCTGCAACCACTGCATCAATGCAATCGAGGGCGCCGTAGGCGCGCTGGACGGGGTGGAGGCCGTGAAGGTGAACCTCGATCGCAAGGACGTGACCGTCAACTACAACGATGAGGCGGTGCAGCTGGCCAGCATCGTGGCCGCCATCGAGAACGAGGGCTACGGCGTGGGCCCGGCTGCAGCACAGGTGCACCAGATTGGGGAGAAGCCATCAGCGTAAGAAGCACCGATACGAACGTCGCCGAGACTCCGGGGGGCAGCGGGCCACAAGATTGTGACCTGACCTTCCGGGTCTCGGGGATGACCTGCGCGTCGTGCGCGATGCGGGTGGAGAAGGCCCTCGGCAAGGTCCCCGGGGTGGAGAGCGCCTTCGTCAACTACGCCGGCGGACAGGCGGTGGTGTCCCTGCGTGACGGCGTCGAGCAGGCCGACCTGCTGGCCGCCGTCGAGCGGGCCGGCTACGGGATGGAGGCGGTGCAGCCGGAGGGTTCCTCCTGGGGCCGGGACGACGACGCCCACGCCTCCGGGCTGCGGACCCGCCTGATCGTCTCCGCAGTTCTGACCACGCCGCTGGTGATCCTGCATTTCATTCCGCAACTGGGCGAAGCACTTAGGATGGACCACAGGCAGATGGCCTGGCTGGGACTGGTTCTGTCGGCCCCGGTCCAGTTCTGGGGCGGCTGGCACTTCCTGCGGTCCGGCGCCTCCCGGCTGCGCCACCTGCAGACGAACATGGACACGCTCATTGCGGTGGGCAGCCTCAGCGCCTTCGGCTTCAGCACCTGGTCGCTGCTGACCGGCGGCCACGCGGTGTACTTCGAGACCGCCGCTGCCATCATCACCCTGATCCTGCTGGGCAAGTACTTCGAGGCCCGGGCCGTCGGGCGGACCTCGGGGGCCATCGCCCGCCTGGTCGAGCTCGGGGCCAAACATGCGACCCGCCTGGTCAACGGCGAGGAAATTACCGTCCCGGTGGAACGGGTCGTGCCGGGCGACGTCCTGGTGGTCCGTCCGGGGGAGCGGGTGGCGGTCGACGGCACGGTGATGTCGGGAGCCAGCGCGGTCGATGAGTCGATGCTGACCGGGGAGCCGGTCCCCGTCGACAAGGTCGCCGGCGATGAGGTCTTCGGCGGAACACTGAACCAGCAGGGCCGCCTGGAGTTCGTGGCAAACCGGGTCGGGGCCGCCACGGCCCTCTCTCAGATCGTCGAGCTGGTCAAGCAGGCCCAGGGGTCCAAGGCGCCGGTCCAGCGGCTGGCCGACCGGGTGGCGGGTGTATTCGTTCCCGTCGTCCTGGTGATTGCCGCCGTCACCTTCGCCGGCTGGTACCTGGCCAGCGGCAGCGCCGAGCAGGCGTTGATCACCTCCATCGCAGTTCTGATAATCGCCTGCCCGTGCGCAATGGGCCTGGCGACGCCGACCGCGATCATGGCCGGCAGCGGCCGGGGAGCCGAGATGGGCGTGCTGATCCGGGGCGGCGAGGTCTTCGAGCGGTCCGGGAAGCTGGACGCGGTGGTTCTGGACAAGACCGGGACACTCACCGAGGGCCGGATGACGGTCACGGACGTCGTGACCACCGGGGACCTCAGTGAGGACGAGGTGCTAACCCGGGCGGCGTCGGTGGAGGCCGGCTCCGAGCACCCGATCGGCCGGGCCGTGGTCGCCGCGGCCCGGGAAAGGGGACTCGCGTTGCTCCCGGTAACCGGCTTTGAGTCATCGACCGGCTTCGGCGTCCACGGCGAGATCGACGGCGCCGAGGTGGTGGTCGGTAAGGCCCTGCTGCTCCAGGAGCGCGGGCTGTTCCGGTCCGAAGATCTCAAGAACCAGGCCCGGGCACTCCAGGGGCAGGGAAAAACCGTGGTCGCCGTGGGCTGGGACGGGCAGGCCCGGGGGCTGGTCGCCCTGTCCGATCGCCTCCGCAGCGGGTCGGTCCAGGCGGTGGCAGCTTTGAAGAAGGCGGGGGTCGAGGTAGTGATGATCACCGGCGACAATCAGGTTGCCGCCTCCGTCATCGGTGCCGAGGTAAAGATCGACCGGGTTATCGCAGGCGTCCTTCCGGGCGGCAAGGTCGACGAGATCCGCCGCCTCCAGGCCGAGGGCAAGATAGTCGCGATGGTGGGGGACGGGATCAACGACGCACCCGCATTGACCCAGGCCGACCTGGGGATCGCGATCGGAACCGGCGCCGACGTAGCCATCGAAGCCAGCGACATCACCCTGGTCAGCGCCGATCCGAGCCGGATCCCGGCGGCCATCGGACTGGCTCGCAAGACGCTCAGGGTGATCCACCAGAACCTGTTCTGGGCCTTTGCCTACAACGTGGCCGCGATACCGCTGGCCGCCTTCGGCAAGCTATCGCCGGCAATAGCGGCCGGAGCAATGGCGTTTTCCAGCGTCAGCGTGGTGGCGAACGCCCTACGCCTGCGGCACTTCTAACTCGGCGTTCTTGGGGGACTGCAACTTAATGACGCCTTCCCCGCGTCTGGTGGACTCATTCTCAACTGGCTAGCTGGCAAAAGGTGGTCGTGTGATCCGCTGGCCGCTACACCTATCGAGTGAACGCTAAGGGCGCTCTTCCCTCCACAACCTTTTCGTTATGCGGATCGGACGGGTGCAGTACGATTTAATCCCATGAAAGCTGATTACAAAGCGATCGTTAAGCGAGATGGTGACTGGTGGATCGGCTGGATCGAAGAGATCGCCGGAGTTAACTCGCAAGGTGCCACGCGCGATGAACTGATGAATAATCTCAGCTCCGCACTCGGAGAAGCGCTCGAGCTGAATCGAGAATTGGCGCGAAGCGCTGCAGGTGACGAGTTCGAAGAAGTCACTATCTCGACTTGAAGCGCCGTGCATTCCTCGCGCATCTTCGCCTCAACGGTTGCGAGCTCGTCCGCGAGGGTGCCAAACATTCCTGGTGGAGCAATCCGGCCACCGGAGCAAGGTCCGCGATTCCCCGCCATACCGAAATCAGCGATCTTCTTTGTCGCAAGATCTGCAGGGATCTCGGCATTGCAGCGCCCTAAAGGAATCAACTGGTGAGGTTCAGTGTGCATGTGCACTTCTAAGTAAGCTGGGAACGTGAACGACACCTGGGAGAAGTTCAGCGCCGGCATGCGCGAGCTGCGCCACCTGGAGAGCATCGGCGGGCTGCTGGGCTGGGACGAGCAGACCCTGATGCCCCCCAAGGCCGCTCCGGGGCGGGCAGCGGCCACCGGGACCCTAGCCTCGATAGAGCACGAGCGGCTGACCAGCACCGAGTACGGCGACCTGATCGACGAGCTCGCCCAGCAGGAGCTGGACCCCGAACGCCGGGCGATGGTCGACCTCGCAAAACGATCCCGCGACCGGGCGGTCAAGCTACCGCCGGCGCTGGTGCGGGAGATGGCCGAGATGGCCTCCAGATCGCAGACCGCCTGGGTGCAGGCCCGGACCGCCGACGACTTTTCGATCTTCGAGCCGCTCCTGCAGCGCATGCTGGAGCTGAAGGCCCAG
>JAJCYF010000233.1 GCA_029263035.1 Actinomycetes bacterium | reverse complement strand
TTCCGATGATCTGAGGAATCTTTCCTGTGTGGTCACTACCCTGCCATTTCTCTTTGATGTTCTCGCCCTGGATCATGTTCTGCAGGCGGATGATGCCGCCGAGCAGTCCCTCGGGCCGGGGCGGGCAGCCGGGGACGTAGACATCGACCGGGAGGATCTGGTCGACACCCTTGGTAACGCAGTAGGAGTCCCAGTAGGGCCCGCCGCAGTTGGCGCAGGAACCCATGGAGATCACGTACTTCGGCTCCGCCATCTGCTCGTAGACCCGCTTGATGGCCGGAGCCATCTTGTCGGTCACCGTGCCGGCCACAACCATGAGGTCGGCCTGCCGCGGCGAGGCCGGGAACGGGATGACGCCCAGGCGCATGATGTCATGCTTGGGCATGGCCGATGCGATGAACTCGATCGAGCAGCAGGCCAGGCCGAACTGGAACATCCAAAGGGAGTACTTGCGCCCCCAGTTCAACAGGAAGCTGACCCCTTTGGGGAGCTTGACCTTCTCTACATCCGGATCTGTGGCCATCAGCGCTCCTCTTCGTGATCTTGGGTGAAGCGGGGGTGGCCTGCCTTGCGGGTCAGTCTCAAATCCAGTCCAGCACCTTCTTACGCCAGGCGTATAGCAGGCCCAGGGCGAGGATGGCCACGAAGATCATCATCTCGACAAAGGCAAACATGCCGATCTCTTCGAACACCACCGCCCAAGGAAACAGAAAGACCGCCTCGACATCGAAGATGACGAACAGCAGGGCGAACATGTAGTAGCGGATGGTGGTCTGACTCTGACCGCTCCCAATCGGGTCCACGCCACTCTCGTAGGTGGTCATCTTCTCCTTGCCCGGGACCTTGGGCGAAACCAGGCGGTTCAGGCCGAGGGTTCCGCCGACCAGACCGAGCATGGCCAACGAGTAGATGGCGAGGGTCAGATATGAACCGAAATAGCCGTCCGGCACTGAGCGTCAATTCCCTTCATGGATAGCTGACAGACCCCTGAAAGCTATCACAAGCTCGCCCTCCGCCTTGGGGCTCGTCAGGCCAGACTCTTACCGGATGACGGACCGTACAAACGTCCAAAACACGCCGCGCCCCCAGCCGGCGGATGCCGCAAATGTGCGCGCGTCCGGATTCCCGCCCCGGCCGGATGGTTTGGGCTGCCGGCCCTTTAGCGAGCCAGGTAGTTAAAGGGCGCCGCCGGTATCGGGTCTTCCTCCCGCCGCCGGCTGCGCGATACCCGCAGGCTGCGGGCGGTGCGCTTGACCCGTCCGATCCCCATGGCGCGCGCCAGAACGCTCACGATGTGCTTTTGAACGATGTCGGCAGTGATCTCCTCCAGGGTGTACTCCCCGGCGGTGCCGGCAGGTCCTCCGACGTTGGGCATCATGGCGCTTTCGTGAACGAAGATCGTGTTCTTGTTCGGGTTCACGAAGAAGGCGATGTGGGGCCAGCCGGTCTGGTCCTGCTTGCGCGGGTCGTTGGGACGCTCCCCTTCGGGGAAAATGGCGAGGACGACCGCTGCGTTGAGGGTCTTGCCGTCGGACTGCAGGCCGTCGGAGTGCTCGATGATCTCGCAGTCGTGGCCGCTGCGCTTGAGCAATTCGGATGCCTCTTCCATCACCGGGCGGACAATCGCCTGGATTCGGCTTGCGAAGTTGCTTAAAAACTCTTCCCGCTGCGCTTTTTTGATTTCCATCTCCAGCCTCGCGGCTCGTTGTTTTTTGTTGTACTCATCCAGGATTGCTTCGATGCTTCTAGCGGCTTTGCCGTCCATATCAGCCCATGCCTCCATAGGAGATCCCGCGGTTCTCTATGGTGGTTCATCGGCACGAACCCCGGATTCGTTAAGCCCAAAAGATGAGGTCCGGCGGAGTTGTTCACACGCCCGCCACAGTCCCGCAACGGCCACGAAACTTCCGGCCCGCATAATCGGCTCAACGATGGCCGTGGAGGGTGGTCAATGAATCGTAATTTCGATCGGAGCAGTCCCATGAACATTCAGCCCGTGCTCATGCCGGCGATCAAGCGGATTGCGCTTGTCGCTCATGACAACCGAAAAAACGAGATGGTCGACTGGGCGAACTGGAACAAGCCGATCCTCACCCAACACATGTTGTGTGCCACCGGGACGACCGGAGCGCTGCTGGAAACCGAGGTAGGGCTCTGCGTGACCAGGTTTCGAAGCGGGCCGCTGGGCGGGGACCAGCAGATCGGGGCGGGGATCACCGAGGGCCATATCGATTTCGTGGTGTTCTTCTGGGACCCGCTGGAGTCGCACTCGCATGACGTTGACGTCAAGGCGTTGCTGCGCATCGCCGCCGTCTACAACATCCCGATCGCCTGCAACCGTTCGTCCGCCGACTTCATGGTGACGTCCCCCCTAATGGCCGGGGAGTACGTAAGGCTTGCCTTTGACTACGAGTCGGTGGTGTCGCCCGCCGAGGAGGCCGCTTCCCGGGTATGAGGTGGCGCGCCGGCGCCCGGGGCGCTTAAACGCCTGCGGTGTCGCTCTCACGGGTCTTGACCCCGTTGGGGGTGGGGATCTGAGGATCGGAGTAGTCCTCCAGGCCTCTCTCGGCCGCCCTGACCAGGCCGCGGAAGGCCCGGTCCGCCATCCTGCCCCCGTGGTCCTCGCCCAGGTTGGCCAGGACCTGCAGGGCGAAGGCCATCACGGTTTCCGAGCGCATGCCGACGCCGCACATCAAGCGGAACAGCTCCGGCTTGCTGATCATCTTGAGGAACAGCCGGCCCAGCCGGTAGTAGCCGCCGTAGATGTCGGTGAGGGCGACCTGATAGTCGTGCAGCTCGGTCGTGTCCCCCCGGGAAAGCGCGGCGCTGACCATGCCGGCGGCCAGCTTGCCGGTTTCCAGCGCATAGTCGATCCCCTCGCCGTTGAACGGGTTGATCATGCCGGCGGCGTCGCCGATGCACAGGAATCCGTCACCGTAGGGTTTGCGGACGCTGAGTCCCAGGGGCAGGCGGGCCGACTTGTAGGGACCGGTCGCCGTCTCATGGGTGATCCCGTAGGAGCGGGGCAGGCAGTCGATGAAATCGTGCTGCAGCCGGTTGAGGTTTACGTTCAGCGACTTCTTCGAGGTCTGCAGAAGGCCGACGCCCACGTTCATGGTTCCGTCACCCAGCGGGAACAGCCAGCCGTAGCCGGGGAGTAAAAGATCGTCCTTGCGCAGCTCCAGCCAGGACTCGATGAAGTCGTCACTGGACCGGTCGGTCTTGTAGTAGGCGCGAATCCCCAGCCCCAACGGGTAGTTGGGGTCCATTCGGATGCCGAGCGCCCGCCCGAACGACGAGGAGGCTCCGTCGGCAACCACGGTGAACGGCGCCATGAAGGTCCCCTCCTCCGCCTTGACCACGCCGCCGCCCTCGGCGGACTCCTTGCGGACCCACTTCACCCCGACCACCGTGGAGCCGTCACGGACTGGCTCGACGGCCTCGGTCCTCTCGAAAAGCTCTGCGCCGGCTTCCATCGCCCGGCGGGTGATGTCGGCGTCCAGGACCGCCCGGGCGGCAACCAGGCCGTTGGGCGGGAAGTTGCTGAGGGACGGCCAGTCCAGCTCCATCTCACGGTCGGCACCCAGGACCCGGAGGCCGCGGATACGGTGGTACGACTCGGTCGCGGGGCGTACACCGATCTCGACCAGAGCCTTGGTGGCCCGTGGGGTCAGCCCGTCGCCGCAGACCTTGTCCCGGCCGAGCTCCTTCTTCTCCAGAAGGGCCACCTTTAGTCCGGCGGACGCGAGCCAGTAGGCGGCGGCTGAGCCCCCCGGGCCCGCCCCGACGACAATCGCGTCGTACTCCGCCAATAGATCTCCTTCACAGATTTGAGCAGTTGCTTGAATTCAAGTCTAAACGTCGCTCCGCCCTTTCATCCACGCGGGCAGGGCCCGAAAAAGCGCTGCGTAGTCCGATCACCATTCAACCATGGGATAATGACCCCCATGTCCGCGACAAAACGCTTCAGCCTGGCCGCGGGAGTGATCGTCCTGTCCATTGTTGGGCTGGTTGTCTGGTCACTCTCGGGAACCACGGCCTACTACCGAACTCCCTCGGAGCTGACCTCCGGGACCTTTGACGACAACCGCTCGGTGCGGGTCGCCGGAAAGGTCGTGCCCGGCTCCATTGAAGTTGCGGGGACCACCACCCGGTTTGCCGTATCCGACGGATCCTCATCGGTCGACGTGACCACCGAGGACGCTCTTCCCGATACCTTCGCCGGCGATGTCGAGGTGGTGGCCGAGGGAGCGATGGGCGGCGAGGCGTTCTCCGCCTCCAGCGTCCTGGTCAAGTGCCCATCGAAGATGGAAGCCAAGCTGGCCTCTGAAGGCTAGTGCCTTGTCAGCCAACGTTTGCCCCGAAGGTCGGCTGACATGGCACTCAACTTCAGCCGCAGGAGGATAGAGCCGTGGATGTAAGCGCCGCCGGGCAGGCGATCCTGCTCGCCGTCCTTGCCTGTGCCGTCTGGTCCACCGGGGCCTCCGCCCTGGGAGTCCGGCGCAACGACAGCCGGTTGGCCGCCTCCGGTGAGCGGGGCCTGTTCGCAGCCGGCTTCTTCGTCCTCGCCGCAACGGTGCTGATGGTCTACGCATTCTTTGCCCGGGACTTCTCCCTCAAATACGTCCACGGCTACTCCAGCCGTTCGACCTCCCCGATGTACACGTTCTCCGCCCTCTGGTCGGGCATGGAGGGGTCGCTGCTGTTCTGGACCCTGCTGACCGCCGGGTTTGCCGTGACTGCGGTTGCGGTCCAGCGCAGGAGGCGCCCGGACCTGACCCCTGTGGCAACTGCGGTCCTGGCCGTCATCCTGGCCTTCTTCGCCGGAGTGCTGGTGTTCGCCGCCAACCCGTTCGAAGCTCTGTCTCCCATCCCGGGCGACGGCCGGGGTCTCAACCCGCTCCTTCAGTCACCATTCATGGCCATCCACCCGGTGATGCTGTACCTGGGGATGACCGGATTTGCCGTGCCCTTTGCCTTTGCCGTGGCCTCCCTGGTTACCGGCCGGCTCGAGGCGGGGTGGTTCACCTCGACCCGGCGCTGGACGGTTCTTGCCTGGTCCTTCCTCACCGTGGGCATCATCCTGGGCGGCGCCTGGGCCTACATGGAGCTGGGCTGGGGCGGCTACTGGGCGTGGGACCCGGTGGAGAACGCCAGCCTGCTTCCCTGGCTGACCGGAACCGCATTCCTGCACTCGGTGATGATCCAGGAGCGCCGGCAGATGCTAAAGATCTGGAACGTCGCCCTGATCCTGGGGACCTACTGCCTGGCGATCTTCGGGACCTTCCTTACCCGGTCCGGTCTGCTGAGCTCGGTCCACACCTTCTCCGAGTCACCGGTCGGCAAGATGTTCTTGCCCTTCCTGGCGGTGATGCTGGTCTCGGCCTTCGGTCTGCTGGGCTGGCGGTACGAAAAACTTCGCTCCCAGCGGCACCTGGAGACCATGTTCAGCCGGGAAGCGATGTTCCTGTTCAACAACCTGCTGCTGGTCACCATCGCCCTCACTGTGTTGTGGGGAACGCTCTACCCGGTAATCGTCGAGGCGGTGACCGGCGCCAGGATCTCCGTCGGCCCCCCCTTCTTCAACGCGGTGGTCGGACCGATGGGGCTGGCCCTGCTGGCGCTGACCGGCATCGGACCGCTGGTCGCATGGCGGCGGGCCTCCTGGGCCAGCCTCAGGCGCCAGATATTCCTGCCGCTGGTGGGGGGGTTCGCGACCATTGCCTCCCTGGCCGTCAGCGGGGTCCGCTCCGCGGGGGCGATGTTCGGGCTGGGGCTGACCTCGTTCGTTGCCGTGGCGACCATTGCCGAGTTCGCGCGGGGAGCCCGGGCCCACCGCGGCACCGGGCTGCTGGCCTACCCCAGGGGCCTGGTTTCGGTCATCTCGGGCAACCGGCGTCGCTACGGCGGATACATCGTCCACCTGGGGGTCGTTTTGATCTGCCTCGGTCTGTCCGGTACGGCGTTCCGCCAGTCCTGGTCGGGCACCATGGAGCCCGGCGGCACGTTTGCCATCGGACGGTACGACGTGACCTACGAAAGGCCGCGGGTCTACTCGACCGATGAGAAGGCGGTGCGCATGGCGGTCATGAATGTGTCGGAGGACGGCAGGCAGGTCGCCCAGCTGACCCCGCAGCGCAACATCCATCTGGTTCAGGATCAGGCGCAGTCGGAGATCGGGCTGCGAAGCTCCCTTACCGACGACCTGTACCTGGTGCTGGCCCAGCTCGACTCCAACGGCCGCATCACCTTGAGGGCCTGGGTCAACCCGCTGGTCGCATGGATCTGGATCGGCGGCGCCTTCATGGCGCTGGGGATGGCAGTCATCCTTTCCGGCAGACCCCCCGAGCAGGCGAAATCCGCGGCCTCCGGCGGCAAGGCCAAAGAATCGGTACCGGTGCCGGTATGAGGGTATGGCCCCTGGCGGCCATAGCTGTCCTCGGCGGTCTGGCGTTGGGCATGGTTTTGACCGCCGGTCCCAATCCGGACGCGGTCCCCACCTCCGATGAGGTGGCCGGGCGCATGATGTCCCCCTTCTGCCCCGGCCTCACCCTGGACGAATGCCCGTCCGACCAGGCCAGCCGCCTGAGAGCCGAGGTCGACGAGATGGTTCGGCGGGGGGACACGAATGCCGAGATCGATCGCTGGATCGTCGACAACTTCGGTGAGGTGGCGCTGGCCCGGCCCGGAGGATCGCTGGCCTGGGTTGCCCCACCCCTCATGGTGCTTGCCGGTCTGGCGACCGTTTTGGTGTTCCTGAAACGCAGGTCCGGCCCCGGACCCGGCGCAGATCCCGCGCCGGAGACCCCCGAACTCAGCCCGCAGGACGAGAGCCTGTTTGAAGCGGACTTCAAGAACTTTCGCCGGGGCTCCGAATGAGGGAGCAGGTGCTGGTGGCTCTCGTCACGTTGGGGACCCTTGCGTGGATGGCCAGACCGCTGCTGGGCCGGCCGCGGGAGCTCAAAGGGCCCGGGGACGACCGCCGCACCGCCGACCTGCTGGAGGAGAAGCAGAGCGTCTACCGGTCGATCATGGATCTGGAGCTGGACCACGAGATGGGGAAGATGGGCAATGAGGACTACCGGCAGCTGAGGCAGCAGAGCAAGGCGGAGGCCCTGGGGATCATCCGGGAGCTGGAGGGCGACGCGTCCGAGGAGACCGGGCAGGCGACCCTGGAGGAGGAGATCCGGGCGGCCCGCGCCCGGCTTCGCAAGAAATGAGCCGATTCTTCGAACCGACACGCGCCAGGGTGCTGGCGGCGGCTCTTGTCATCGCCTGCTTCGCCCTGGCTGCACCGTCTCCCGCACACGCGGTTGCCGTTAGCGGGCGCGTCGTCATGGGCACCGCCGGCGTGGCGCTGCCCGATGGCCTGCGGATCACGGTTCTGTCGAACAACGACGAGGGGGTGCCCGAGGGGCAGCCGGTCTTTGTACCGGTCGGAGACGGCGGTGCCTTCACCTTTGAGGCGGATCCGGCCAGGGGCCACCTGGTGGGTCTGTTCTACAAAGACGTTGCATACAGCCGGGTGCTGGAACCGGGCTCGGTGGAACCGGTGGAACTCACGATCTACGAAACCACCACCGACTCCTCCGTGGTTTCGGTCACCTCCGACTCCATGACCGTGCTGCAAAGCACCGAGGAGGGACAGGGCAACGTCCTGGAGGTCCTGCAGCTGCTGCGGTACCGCAACGACTCCGACCGCGCCTTCATCGGCTCTGACTCGGATCAGGCAGCCGCCCCCGAGCCGAGCTCCGGCGAGGAGCAGCCGGCACAGCAGCGGCAGATCCTGAAGCTGCCGGTGCCCGAGTCCGCCTACGACCTGGCCCCGGCAGACGCAGCAAACAACGCCGGTCTGGCCACCTCCGGCGCCGGCCGGCTGGTCACCACCTCGGCGTTGACCCCGGGCGAGAACTCGGTCGCCTACCTGTTCAAGGTCCAGGTTCCCCGGACCGGGTGGCAGCTGAGGCGGGAGGTCTATCACCCCACCGAGCACGCCGACCTGCTCATCGGAACCCGCCTGAACCTCACCGCAGCACCCGGCTTTGACTTCCAGGAGGCCAAGACACTGGGCGGGGAGTCGTACAACCGGTATCGCAGTGGGGCCCTGAACCCGGGGTCGGTCATCGAGGCGGACATCGGCTTCCCCGACGAGGCGGTCGACGGGATCTGGGTGGGCTTCGGCATCGGGGTCGCCGTGCTCGGGGGCCTGCTGGCTTTTGCCTTCGTGCGTTTGCGCCGCCGGAGGGCGGCCAAGGTTGCCGCCAAAGCGGCCGAATCCGCCGAGCCGGCAGCCGGCGATCCCACCCGGGACGAGCTGATCGAGCAGGTCGCCGAGCTGGACGAACGGTTCGAGTCCGGGGGGCTGGAAAAGGCGGAGTACGAGTCTCAGCGCGCCTCGCTGCTGGCCCGCATCGGCAGCCCCCCAGATAGTTGATCGCACTCGACGGCGTCGGCAAGAAGTTCGGCACGGTCCGGGCGCTGAGCAACATCACCCTGGAGATAACCCCGGGAACCACCGTGGGACTGCTCGGGCCCAACGGCTCGGGCAAGTCCACCCTGCTGAAGCTGGCTGCCGGGCTGCTGAAACCTACGTCGGGCACCGTGACCGTTGGCGGAAAGGCTCCCCGGGACGCCAAGGCGCAGATCGGCTACCTCGGCCACGAGCCCTTTCTGTACCGCTACCTGTCCGCAGAGGAAAATCTGAACTTCTACGCCGACCTGTACCGGGTGGACCGGACGAAGGTCCCGGTCCTGCTGGAGGAGGTTGGGCTCCAGGCAAAGGGCTCCGCTCTGGTACGGACCTTCTCCCGGGGCGAGTCGCAGCGGTTGGGACTGGCCAGGGCGATGCTGCACGATCCCGAGGTCCTTTTGCTGGACGAGCCGTTCTCCGGGCTGGACGATGCCAGTGCCGGCCGGCTCCCGCAGCTGATCGCCCGCCCGGGGCGAACCACCCTGCTGTCCACCCACGACCTGCCGAGGGCTCACGACGTGGCAGACCGTCTAATACATCTCAGCGGAGGGCAACTGGCATGAGGACGGTGCTGGCGATTGCCGCCAAGGACCTGCGGGGAGAGTCGCGGGCCAGGCAGATCGCTCCGGTGATGCTGGTGTTCGCCCTGTGCCTGGTTTTCCTGCTCACCTTCGCCCTCCCGCCCGGCGCTCTGCGGGCGCCGGTTCCGGTTCCGGTGGCCGGAGCGCTGCCGGCCCGCGACATCACCGGACTGCTGCTGTGGACCAGCATCTTCTTCGCCGCCGTCATCGGCTTCGGCCGGAGCGCGGCCGCCGACCGGGAGGGGTCGGCGGGCGACGGCCTGCTTCTGGCGCCGGTCGACCCTGCAGCCCTCTACGCCGGAAAGCTCATTGCCAACTCGGGATTTCTGCTGGCGACCCAGCTGGTGGCGATCCCGCTGTTCATGCTCTTCGCGAACATTGCACCCGGTGCCCTGTTCCCCGGCATCCTCCCGGTGATGCTGGTCGCCAGCCTGGGCATGGCGGCGGTAGGAACCCTGTTCGGGGCGGCCACCCAGCACGCCGAGGCGCGTTCGCTCATGCTGCCGCTGCTCACCTTTCCACTCACCCTGCCGGTGATCCTGGGGGCATCCAAGCTGACCTCCACCCTGTTGATCGAGAATCGGTTCGGTAACGAGTTCCGCTGGTTTATCCTTCTTTCTGTGTTCGACGTCGTCTTCCTGACGCTCGGAGCGGTGACTTTCGAGTTTGTGATCGAAGAATGAAAAAAGACCCGCTCCAGCCGACCCAGTCGCTTCTGGCCGCCGCCTTCCTGGCGGGCCTGGCCCTGATCTTCTTCTGGGTGCCCACCGAGTCCTTTCAGGGCGTCTCGCAGCGGATTCTCTACGTCCACGCCCCCTCGGCCTGGGTGGCCTACCTTGCGTTCGGGGTGGTGCTCGCCTGCTCGGTCGCCTATCTGAAGACCTCCGAGGCTCGCTGGGACTGGGTTGCCCACGCGAGCGCCCGGGTGGGGGTGCTCTTCACCGGGATCACCCTGATCACCGGCGCCATGTGGGGAAGGCCGATCTGGGGTGCCTTCTGGGCCTGGGACCCGCGGCTCACGCTCACCCTTGTGCTGTTTTTGATCTATCTCGGGTACCTGGCGTTCCGGGCGAGCGCCAGCGACGAGACCCGGGGCGCCCGCATCGCCGCAGTTATCGGAATCGCGGGGTTCATGGTGGTGCCTCTGGTCCACTTCTCCGTCGACTGGTGGCGGGGACAACACCCCTCCCGCACCGTCATCCGGCCGGAGGACTCGGCGGCCCTGCCCTCGGAAATGCAGATGGTACTGGTGACGATGTTTGCGGTGTTCACCCTTTTGTACCTGGTTCTGCTCGCATTGGGGGTCCGGCTGCTCAAGCTCGAGAACGACGTCGTGGAGCTGGAGGCCGACTTCCTGGAGAAGACGGTCATAACTCCCCGCCCGGCAGGTTAGTCTTTGCCGGTGAACAACCTACGCTGCACCCGGTGCGCCTGAAATGGACGGCCTGGGCTTTTTGGGGCTTGCCTACCTGCTGGTTTTCGCCGCGATCGTGATGTTTCTTTTTTCGGTCTCCAGGCGTCAGCGAGCGCTCGAAAAACGTATCGACGACCTCCGGGTGTCTGAAAAAAAGGACGCGTCCAAGTAGAGTGTCGGCTGTGCAGTTCGAGGCCGAAGTGACATCGAAAGGGTCGGCTATAATGCGCCCGTCACCGGCTTACCACCCGAACGGCGGGATAAGGCAGAGCCGAACGGCGAAACAAGACAAAAGGAACCACATACCTTGATGAAACAAACCGAAAAACCGATGACCTGGGTCCGGGCGATCATTCTGTCCACGGTCATCACCGGAATTCTGATTCTGGTGCTGGGGTTCCTGCCCTCAATCCTTCGGTACCAGTGGGACGGAAACTCCGAGGCAATCGCCGCGTTCATCGCCAGCACGACGGGCATCGAGTTCGCCGACCCCTACACGCTCGTGCGCATCCACGACGCGATCTCCATGGGAATTCAGACCTTCATCTTCGCAGTACCCATCGCCCTGACCTACATCATGGGAGAGAAGCGCCGG
>JAJCYF010000232.1 GCA_029263035.1 Actinomycetes bacterium | reverse complement strand
CCGTCCACCTCCACCACCGGTATCACCACCCCATATTCGGCCATCAGTCCTGGGTCATGGGTGATGTCCACCTCACGGAAGCCGATGCCTGCGCCCTCCAGCGCGGATTTGGCATCGTCGCACAGGCAGCAGCCCGGCTTTCCGTACAGGACCACCTCGCTCATATCCCGATCAACTCCTCAAGTCCCGCTGCATCCATGCCGCGCTGGATCCACGCCGAGATCACGTACACCCGGTTGAAGAACAGCAGAAGGCCAAAACCCACAAGCAGCCCCCCGCTGACCCGCAGGATCGCCTGCTGATGCCGGCGGAAGAAGGTCAGGGCACCGGTCAGCCGGGATACGCCCAACGCCGACAGGACAAAGGGAATACCAAGGCCCAGCGAGTACACCAGCAGCAGCAAAGCTCCCTCCCCTACCCGGTCCGCCTGGGACGCGATCACAAGAGTTGCCCCCAGGGTAGGACCGATACACGGTGTCCAACCGAGACCGAAGCTGAGACCCATCAAGTAGTTTCCGGCGTAGGTCCGGCCTCGCCGCATGTCCAGACGCTTCTCCCGATAGAGAAACGGCAGCGGGATCAAACCCATAAAGGCGAGGCCCATGAGAATCACCAGAACCCCCGCAATCCGGGTCAGCAGAAGCTGGTGGTCCCTCAAGAGGGAGCCGGCCAGGCTGGCGGACGTACCCAGAGCCACGAAGATGGTCGAGAAGCCGGCCACGAACAACAGGGTCGGTCCGAGCAGCCTGCGCGCGGGAGCCCTGCCCTCCCGCACCATCTCCAGGGACATCCCGGACATGTAGGAGAGGTAACCGGGCAGCAGGGGAAGCACGCAGGGGGAAAGAAACGATGCCGCCCCCGCGATGAAGGCAATGGGCAGACCCACGGTGGCGTCAGTCATGCGCTGAAATGGGGATGAGTGGGGCCAAAAAGGCGCCGCCGGTCAAAGCAGCAGCCAAAGGAACGAGACCCATCACCCCTCCACCCTAACTGCGAAACTTCAAGTAATGTGAATTGAGAGCAATCGTGCCGACAATGTCGCCAGAACAGCTGGAGAAAGGATCACCTTGGCGATAGACGTGGTAGTCGTCGACGACACCAAGCACGTGCTGGACATGCTCGTGTCGCTCCTTACCCTGGACGGCTTCAACATCGTGGGGCAGGGCACCAGCGGCACCCAGGCCGTCGAGCTCGCTGCCGAACACCGCCCGGCCGTCATGGTAATCGACCACGCCATGGCCGGGATGAACGGCCTTGAGGCCTCCCGGCGCATTCTCGCCGAAGCCCCCGATCAGAACATCATCCTCTACACTGCATACGTCGACAAAGAGCTCAAACAGCAGGCTGCGGGGGTCGGGGTGGCTCTGTGCGTCGGCAAGGCCGAGGGCCTTGAGACGTTGGAGCGGGCAATCTGTGAGCTGACCCTGCAGCTGGGCAGATAGGCCCCTGGTCAGCCCCTGCCGGTCAACAGCCGCACGATCCCAAGAAACACCACCGCACCCACGAACGCTACGACGATCGGTCCGACCCACACGCCGCCCGGCATCTGCATACCGGTCTGCTGAAAGATCCAACCACCGATAACGCCGCCCACCACACCCGCCACGACGTTGAGCAGGCACCCCATTCTTTCGTTGATTCCCGTCACCATGCTGGCAAGCCAGCCTGCGATGCCGCCGACGATGATCGTGTAGATAAGCGTGCTCATGAACCTCCCCTATCGGAATCGTACCGAGTCCGTCGAAGTCACGATATCCTCATTGCGTGAGACGAAATACGGTCGTTGCAGTCGCGGTGCTCCTCCTGGCCATCCTGGTGATGGGCAGCCTGGGAGTCATGGTCATCAGCGACGTCCCGCGCTGACCCCCTAACGACCGTCAAGAGCAGAATCCGGGCCTTCCCAGCAAAACGGGGGTTCCGGGTGCTGCATCGGCAGCCAGATCCGCAGCGCTGCCCCGGTTGACGCATAGCGCCAGGTTGCCGTGGGAATCCTCCACCAGTTGCACCTCTCCCGGCGGTCCGAACGAGTAGGACTCTCGCAGGGCCGCCTCCAGGGTGGTCCCCCCCAGCCTGACCTCAAACCGGTCTTCTCCCACCGATCCCCCCAGCCGCTCGAGGTCCTCCGGGCGGAAGCTGGTTTGCAGGTTCCCGAACCTGTCGATCAGGGTCACCTCGCCGCTAAGACAGGTTCCGAGGTCCTGCACCGGGCTTGCCGGCAGCCCGACCAGCGAGCCCGGGTCCAACTCGGCTCCAAACCTATCCGGAGGGACGCCTCGAACCAGGTGGGCGGCCGCGGGAGCAAAAACGTCCCGGCCGTGGAAGGTCGACGAGGGATCGGACAGGCCCAGATCGGCGTTGGTGATCTCCCAGGCGCCCTCGACGCCGCCCAGGCGGGCGGCGGAAGGCAAAAGCAACCCATTGTCGGGTCCCACGAGCATCGACCCGCCGGCGACCGACAGGATCAGGGCGCGGCGGGCCGAACCAACACCCGGGTCGATGACTGCGAGGTGAACCGATTGCGGAAAGTAGAAAACGGCCGAGGCCAGCACCATCGCGCCCTCCCGAACCGCAAACGGCCGGATCAGGTGGCTGATATCCCAAATATCCGTTTCGGGAGCGATACTCCTGATCACCGCCTTACAGACTGCGACGTACTCGTCGGACAGTCCGAAGTCGGTGAGGAAGGTTATCCGGCGGAAGGCCTACTTACCCTGCTGCCGGCGCTGCCAGCGCGTCCGCTTCAACATCTTCTTGTGCTTCTTTTTGCGCATCTTCTTCCTGCGCTTCTTAACGACAGATGACAAATCGAGCCCTTCTCCTAAGAATTGCGGCCTCAGCGGTCTAACTGCTGAAGATCTCCTCTGCTTCAAACCGACCGATGGTCTTGCCTTCCACGGTCAGCCGGACAGATCCGAGCCTGAGACCTCTGGCACCGGTGCCTACTGACGATACCATCCGGAGGACATCTCCCTCCTCTGTGTACTCCAGCAGCCCGATGCCCCGGCACTTGCCTTTGCCATCTTCGAGGCCCACCAGCAGCCCGTCCAGCCGGCGCGCATCGGAGCCCGGCGAGAGGGTCGGCATGAAGACGGTACGCTTCACCCGCCACCTGGACAGCGGTGGCGTGAAGTAGGAAGCCAGCGCCTCCTCGCGGGCGGCCAGGCGTTCTTCGGCCGAACGCTCCGGTATCTCCCCATCGACCTTGAGCGCCGTCACCGCCACCGAGAAGAACCGGCTGAGCACCCCCAGGATGGGGTCGAGCTCCTCCCCTCTCTGGAAACCCACCACATGGTCGGGCCGTACCAGGTCCAGCTTGTGGAATTTGAGCAGCTCTGCGTCGGTACCGGAGATAAGGGTGCCGGTGTCCACGATGACCAGACGGCACCCGGCATCCCGGGCATGGGTCACCAGGCGGGAGGTACCGGCAATCACCCCGGTCAGGTTGCCCTCGGCGGTGTAGGAGCCGACGAAGCCCAGCTCGTCGGCGTCGCGGATCGACTGTGCATCCACCTGGGGAAGATCGGAACAGAATTTAAGGCCGACGCAGGTGGGAGGGCCGACGGTGGACTGGTCCAGGTCGGCGTCTACGTACGCTACCGAGATGCTCTTGCGCCGGGCGGCATCGGCCAGGCTCAGCCCGAAGCTGGTCTTGCCGGAATCGATCCCGCCCAGCAGGACGATGGTGTGGCATGACTCGACCAGCCGGTCGATCAGCTCAGTTTGAGATACACGCGCCACTAGGCATCCTTTTTTTAGTGCCGGCGCGCCATCAATGAACGACTTATCCGTCGAGCGATCCTTACGCCGCTCACCCGACCGGGGCGCACAAAAAAGACGCCCGTTAAGGCAACCCGCTTAAAGGATGCTCTGCTTAGACCGCCCTGACGTAATGATCATCAAGATACTGGTGAACATCCGACTCTTTCACCCGGTAGCGGTTACCGACCTGCACCGCTTTGAGATTTCCGGACTTGATAAGCCGATAAACCGTCATGTTGGACACACGCATCAGCAGAGCGACCTCGCTCACGGTAAGAAACTGGAACCCCTGTTTTTCACGAGCCATTCGCTCACCCTTTTTTTTCGGGAGTATACATCCCGCCCCACTGGGCAACATAGGGCAACCACAGGTATCGGGCGCGGTATGATCCCTCACCCAGCAACCCCACCGTCCACAGGGAGGCAAAGTGGCCAAAAAGCCTGCAGCCAAAGAAAAGAAACGCCCGAAAAATGATGCCGCGCAGGCCGCCAAGAAAGCTAAGAAGGCGGCCAAGAAGGCCGGGGGCGGAGCAGCCTAGCCGGCTCTTATTGCCGGCCGGCTCCACCCAGGCCTTTGGCCCGGTCGAAGGCCGCCTGCACCGCGTTCAGCACGCCGGCACGGAGTCCGGCTCGCTCCAGCTCACGGATCGCCATCGCGGTGGTGCCTCCCGGAGAGGTGACCGCTTCCCGGACCTCGGCCGGCTCCATCCCCCCCTGGGTAACCAGCGCTGCAGTCCCGCGCATGGTTTGAGCCACCAGCCGGGCGGACACGTCCCGGGGCAGGCCCACCGTGACACCGGCGTCCACCAGTGCCTCGGCGAACAACGCGAAGTACGCAGGCCCGGAACCGGAAACTGCCGTAACCGCGTCAATAAGGGATTCGTCGACGGAAATTACCGGGCCCACGCCCTCCAACAGCTCGCGTGCCCGTTCGAGGTGTCCTTTGTTTGCCGTCGATCCGGGGCAGATGGCGGTGATGCCTTCACCAACCGACGATGCAGCGTTGGGCATGGCCCTGACAACGGCCACCCCCGTGCCCAGGCCACTCTCCAGGGTGCCGGTGGTTATTCCGGCCGCGATCGATACGACCAGGTGTGACCGACCCAGGACAGGAGCGATCTCGGCCGACAGGCCTCCGATGTCCTTGGGCTTGACCGCCAGCACCACGACACCCGCGTCCTGCACAGCTGCTCGATTGGTGCCGGCTATCGAAAATCCATGGCGGGTCCCCACCTGCCTGGCCCGGTCCTCGACGGCGTCGGCAATGAGGATCTGGCCCGCGGTCCTGGCACCGGAGCGCACCATGCCTGCAGCCAGGATCTCGCCCATCTTGCCGGCACCGAGGACGGCTACGTTGCGGTCGTTGTCCATTGCGGCAGTATTCCAGACCCCGGCCGGATCGGGACACATTTAAGGCTCAGGATTTAGGGCCACACAACCCGGCCGCACCTTGCCGGCCACCGTTTTGCACCGGTGGCATTCAGCAGGGTGCAGGGGCCGCGCAACCTTATTTCCCTGAGCCCTAAAAGTGTCCCGAGCAATCCCTGGGGCCTTTGCGATCGCTCAAGGAGCTCGAAGGCTGTACTACCTGTGGACGCCCCGGTCTCCGGTGCGCCGACAAGGTTTCGGCCTTGGGATGAGCAACCTCAAGGATCCGCTGCCGGTCCCCGGTATCGCTCGGGATACTGGCAAACTACCGGCGTTCCCCGCGGGGGGTCAAGGTCCGCGATACAGATTTATTCCCACTCTGGCGGGCGGCCCCAAAAAAGGTGCAGGGCCCGAGATACCTCGAGTCACACCAATCTGCGCACTTCCCCGAACACAGCTTGGTACTCCCTTACGGCATCTTGGGCCCTGCGTGTCCCACAACGATCTAGCTTTTCCCGGCAACCACGATCCCTTCGACTCAGTGCCTTCCCGCCCAATCCACGTCGTTGCAGGCCGGAACCTTCAAAGACGAGAGACCAACGAGGATTCGCTCTGCTCTCTAGGGGAACGCTTCGCTGCCGGAGGTCTACCTGACTGCGTGCGACTCGGACAAGTTACCGACCCCGCACGGGGGCGTCAAGACCGCTTCAGGACAATTGTTCGCGACCCGAAAGGTTTCTTCCCGCTCCACATCGAAGAGGGAGAACAGTCGTTGCTGCGCGAGCCCGCGGTGTACAGGTCGTGCAGCTCGCCGGCCGAGCGGTCCCACGCAAAATCCCCGGAGGAGCAAACCGCAAGCCGGCCCATGCTCTCCGACAGGCGGGGGTCCGACAAAACCATCCAAGCCCGTTCGGCGAACGACTCGGATGCTCCGGGGGATACCAGAAAACCGGTCTGGCCGTGCCGGACGATGGCCTTGAGCCCGCCGACCGCCGATCCGACCACCGGCACCCCCGAAGCCTGGGCCTCCAGGGCAACCAGACCGAACGACTCGGTATACGAGGGAACCAGGCACACATCGGCTGCCTGGTAGTAGCCGGGCAGCCGGTCGTGGGCCTGGGCGGGTATGAACTGAACCGCCTCACCCAGCCCGAGCTCCTCGACGCGTTGAGCCAGTCTCTTTGTCTCCCCGGAGCCGGAGGGGCCACTGGAACCTCCGATGATCAGCAGCCGGACCTCCTCCAGGCTCACCCGGCCCCAGCGCACCAGGTGTCCGAGGGCCTCGACGGCAATGTCGGCCGCCTTGAGCGGCTGCAGCCGGCCGACGAAGAGCATGACCTTCTTTCCGGCGAGCCCGAGGGCCGCCTTCGCAGCCTCGCGGTCGTCCGGACGAAAGGTGGCGTGGTCCACGCCCGGTGGAATTAGATGGATCCGCTCCGGGTGCGCCGAGTAGAGATCAATCAGAGCCTTGCGTTCCTCTACCGTGCTGGCGACTATGGCGCAGGCATCGGCGATGACGCGGGCTTCACCGTCCAGACGGAACTCGGGCTCCATGAGATCTCCCGGCCGCCGGGCCCGGTTCTTCTCCCTTCCCAGGGTGTGAAAGGTGTGGACGAAGGGAACCTCCCAGCGGGCACTGACAATGGCGGCTACCCGACCCGAGAGCCAGTAGTGGCTGTGGACCACGTCGTAAACGAGGCCGGAATCTTCGACTAGCTTGAGCAGGTTGGCACTGAACTCGGGCAGATAAGCGGGTATCTGCTCCTTGTTGAGGTCGGGAGCCCCCGCCTCCACCTGGATCACACGAACCCCCGGCCGCAGCATCACCTCGGTCTCGGAGCCGGGCGAGTTCCGCCGGGTGAAGATGTCCACCTCGATTCCTCGTTGGGCCAGGCTGTACGCCATCTGCCGGACGTACACCGTCATGCCCCCGGCGTCGCCGGAACCCGGCTCTGCCAGCGGATTGGAGTGCACCACCAGCATCGCGACCCGCCGGACGGGCCGGAACACCTCGGGGTCGAGCGGGGGAAAGTCTCTTACGGCCAATGCCTGGGCCCTTCATTCTGGGGAGATCGAAAACACTACGCAGGTCTTATCTACTAGGAAAATGGTAGCCGAAGCCCGTTGTTATGGATGTTTCAGCGGGAACGTCCGGACTCCGAGCCCCTCCCGGCAGGGTGACGAATCAAAATCTCGTGAAGGGGCAGAGCCTCCGCTCCCAGATCGTATTTGTACCGTTCCCTGCCCCGGAGAAAGTCGAAACGCCTGGATCCCTCCGAGATCGACCTCCGGATCAGACGGGCAACCAGGATCAGTCCCGGAGATATCTGACGCAGGCTGAGGTCGTAGGCGGAGTTGTACAGATAGAAGACGCCGTCGTAACGAAAAGAGATGGTTGCGGCCAGCGGTCTGCCGTCGAGCTCCAGGAAGTCGAGAGCCAGCCAGCCGAGAGGGTGGAAGGTGTGCGCGATGTCCCGGAAAAAGGCCTCGCGAGCGGGGAGCATGAACTCCCCCTTCTCGCCGGCGCTGGTCTTGTGGAGGCGAATGAAGGCCTCAATGTCGGCTTCGAGAGTCTGCTCGTTCGCGCTGCGCAGCACCGCATCGGGAGCCTCCCGCTCGAAGCGGCGCGTCTTACGCTCCAGCTCATGGCGCTTCTTTTTCCCCAGGCCGGCAAGGTAATCGTCCCAGTTCGCCGGAAGCATGAGTACCGCGGTCAGCTCGTGGAGCTCCAGCTCGAACTCGAGCTTCAGGCGGTCGGCAGCCTCTACCAGCCACTCCGAGAAGTGGAACGGCACCGGCAGGCCCCCGGCCTCCAGGTAGTCCCACCCGTCGAAATCGTTGACCAGGTAGCTGATGAATGCCTCCGCGACCGCCGGGCGGTGCCGTTCAGAGGCGATCAGCGGGCCCTGGTAGTCGGTGAGGTCGTCGCCCCCCATAAACCGCACCCTGCGGCCCTGTTCTGTCCGGTCGATGGTCAGCGGGGCCAGGCCAACGGGCTCCGGGTCCGAAAAGACCAGCACAAGTCCTTCCTGGCGGCCCTCACCGAACCGGTTCCACCAAAGGCTGTTCCACTCGGGGGTCGAAAAGATGTGCCGGTTGGGGTCGGCCTCGAGCAGCCCGCGCCATTCGGGCATTTCGAACGAATCCGCTATCGGATGAGCCTGGATCTCCACACGCCGACGCTAACATCAACGCCGGGATTTCCGGTGCGTCCGGCTACCAGTCCTCCGGCGACTGGATGCTTTGCATGAGCTGCTCGAACTCGGCCACTACGTCCGGATCAAACTGCCTGCCCGCCTCGGCCCGAAGACGCGTGAGCGCCTCGTCCAGCGCCAGCGCCTTTCGATAGGGCCGGTCGGTGGTCATGGCATCAAAGCTGTCTACCACGCTGAAGATACGGGCCGACAGCGGGATGTCGGAGCCCTTGCGTCCGTCCGGGTAACCGTTGCCGTCGAACCTCTCGTGATGGTGGCGGATGATCTCCACGGTCACATCGTCCAGGACCCGGCGCATGGGGGCCACGATCTGAACCCCGATGAGCGGGTGGGTCCGCATCACCGTCATCTCCTCCGGGGTCAACGGCCCGGGCTTCATGAGGATGGCCTCGGGAATGCCGATCTTGCCGACGTCGTGAAGAAGGAATCCGTACTGCAGCTGCGGGGTGATCATCGAGGCATCGATGCGGCTGGTTAAGGCGATGCCGTAGCGCTTGCAGCGTTCCAGATGGTTGGCCGTGTACTGGTCCTTGGCCTCAACGACCAGAGCGAGGGTCTCGACAATTGACAGATAGTCCGTCCGCAGCTCCTCGAGCAGGGCGCCCAGCTTCTGTTCGTGTTCCCTTTTGCGCTGGTAGACCGCGCTCATGTCCCGGGCGAAGACCAGCAGCTGCGATCTGGTCCGCTCCAGCTCGGCCCGGTAGTCGGTCTCCGTCTCGAACTCGGCAGGAGTCTCGACCCGGGCAACGGGTTCGTTCGCCTCCGAGAAGCCTGGGGGGTTCACCGGCGCTTAGGAGCTCAGAAGAGCCGAGGGATCCTCATCGCCCTTCTGGTAGCGCCGCACGAGCTCAGCGTTAAGCCCGTCGATGATCTTCTGGGCCCGTCTGCGATCCTCCGACACCTTGCGCTCCTCCGTTGCCAGCTCCTTCACCATTGCGCTCAGCTCTTCCGGCGTAGAGGTCTCGATGTGCGCCAATCCCGTGGCCAGGCGTTCCGTGTGCCGGCGGAACTTTCCTGCGTTGCGGGGAAGGTCGGATTCCAGCAGGCGGGTTGCCCCGCCGGTTCTGGGCTCGTCGGCCAGGATGGAAGGCAGGCGGCTGATCAGGTCTCCCATCGCCGGCTCACCACCGCCGGACCGCCGCTTCAATTCCGCGGCGATGATGTCGACCTTTCCCTGCAGCAGGCGGCGGGCGTACGAAAACTCGGCCTCCAACTCGCGGCACTCGTCCCTGCGGCTCCGCAGATCGGCGGTGGTCACCGATTCGACGTTCTCAAGGAACTCGAGATCAAGGACTCTGTCATCTCGTCTATCTCGTTTGTCCGCCAAAAGTTCTCCTCCACGACGCTCAGCCCACCCCGTCAAGTCTAACCGAGCCTTAGAGCTGCCAAAAAAGGAAACGAGCACCCTTCGGTTCTTGCCTGGAGGCTAACTTTTCCCACATTCCGTAAAACCTTGTACTCCGAACGCCGGCCACTTAATATGCAGTGGTCCTGTAAGGGCGTCTACTTCTAAAATTCTGCTTTGGGGTCTTGGCCTTGAAGCAAAATAAAGTAGTATTCGAACCGTCAACACGACATTCACGCAGCACCTTCGTTTTAATGGCGGCAAGGTCCATAAAACGAAGTCATGTCAAATAGGAGGTAGTTGGATGATCAAGAAACTCATGGGACCCCTCATGATGCTCGCGATGCTCGCGGCGCTCATGGTTCCTACCGCATACGCAGATGTCACTTGCGAAGAAACCGGCGACGGTGGATTCGGCTGCGACAGCACCGAGCTCGGCCTCGAGCTGGCCGTTGAGGCTGGCGACGGCGGCGAAGGCGGCGCAAGCGGCGCTGGTGGCGCTGGTGGCGCAAGCGGCGCAGGCGGCGACGGCGCAGCCGGCGGCGACAGCGGCGCAGCAGCAGGCGGCTCCGGTAACGGCGGCGCAGGCGGCGCAGCAGCAGCTGGCGCTGGTGGTTCCGGCGGCGGTAACGGCGGCGACGGCGGCGGCGGCGGCGCAGCTGGTGGCAGTGGTGCCTACGCAGGCGCTACCACCGGTGGCGGCGACGGCGGCGGCGGCGCAGGCGGCAACGGCGGCGACGGCGCATGTGACGGCAGCGGCACCGGTGCCGACGCAGACAGCGCTGGCTGCAACGGCGGCACCGGCGGCGACGCCGATGGCGGCGAAGGCGGCGAGGGCAACGGCGGCGAAGCGACCTCCGGCGACGCCGGTGAGGGCGGCAGCGGC
>JAJCYF010000231.1 GCA_029263035.1 Actinomycetes bacterium | reverse complement strand
GACTTCACGTTCTCGGTCGTGGTCAGCAACCCGAGCACGGTTCCGATCGTCATAACTTCGCTGGTCGACAACGTGCACGGCAACCTCGCCACCAGGGGGGAGCCGAACACCTGCGACGACCTCATCGGTGACACGGTGGCTCCGGGAGCAAGCACCGCTCCCTGCAGCTTCACGGCCAGCTTCACCGGCGTGGCCGGAGATAGCGAAACCGACGTCGTGACTGTGATTGCAGTGGACGAGATCGGCCAGACGGTGACCGATACCGATGACGCGGTCATCACCCTCACCCCGAGGCCGCCGGGCCCCCTGTCCATCGATCTGGACAAAACGGCCACCCCGGGCACCATGCTGGAGCCCGGTGGTACCTTCACCTTCAACGTGGTGGTCACCAACACCAGCGACGTGCCGCTTACCATCACGTCGTTGACCGATGACATCTACGGGAATCTGGGCACCCGCTCGGGGGTCAACTCCTGCGACGACCTGATCGGCGACGTCCTATCTCCGGGGGCGAGTGCCTCCTGTAGCTTCGAGGGCACGTTCACCGGCAATGCAGGCGACAGCCAGACCGACGTGGTCACCGTCATCGCAGAGGATGACGGCGGACGGACCGTCGACGATGACGACGACGCCGAGGTAGAGCTGACCGACGTTCTGCCTCGGATCCAGATCGTGAAGACGGCCAGCCCGCTGGAGCGGGTGGCGCCCGGAGGATCCTTCACCTTCCGGGTGGAGGTCACCAACCCGGGTACCGAGCCGATTGAGCTCACCGAGCTGACCGACGACATCTACGGGGACCTCAACGGAAAGGGCACCTGCGACACCGGGGGCACCATCGCCGCCGGTGCCACCTACACCTGTGAGTTCACGGGAGAGTTCACCGGTACGGCGGGTCAGACGCAGACCGACGTGGTAACCGCAGTAGGTGAAGACGACGAAGGCAACGAGGTTCAAGACAACGACGACGCGACCGTGAAGCTGACGCCGCCGCCGTCCGCATCTCCGACGCCTTCACCTTCGGTTTCGGCTTCGCCTACTCCCACGCCGACGGGGTCGCCAACTCCGGCGCCCACGCCCACCAAGCCCCCGACGCCTCCGCTGGCCCGGACCGGTGCCGACTTCCTGCCGTTCTTTGCTCTGGCCCTGGCGCTTATCTCCGCCGGGTTCATCCTGCGGAGCAGGCAGCCGGCGAGCGATTCGGTTCAGGATCCCCAGCGCAGGCGCCGGCATAGATAGGCCCATCTGCGGGTTCACATCTCCGCTTCACCGCCGCCTTTTTCTCCCTGAAGGGGAGGGGGGCGGGTGAACGGAGCTGACGGCCCGGAGGAAGATGCACGACCCGCTCCTGCCGGGCGTCCAACAGACCGCTGGAGAGTGGCGGTTGCCATCGCCGTTCCGGTGCTGATCGTTGCCGCATTGATTGCGGTCTTCGTAACCCGCGACGATGAGCCGCAGGCTTCGGGCGAAGATCCGCTGATCCAGTACTGCGCCACCGCAATCGAACGGGACTCTATCGAGCTCCCGGTTGCGGCGCAGGCGGAACCGGAGGAGGCCGCAGGACCGGTTCCGGTTGCCGCCGGACGGATGGTGCTGCTGACCGAGCGGATGCTTGAGTACGCCCCCGAGGACGTGAGGCCGGAACTCGAAGCGCAGATTGCGGCCTACCGGGAGCTGGTTCGTACGAGCGATCCGGCGGGGTTCGTCGAGGCCGGGCTGCTGGAGTCTTTGAACAAGGTGGGCCGGGCGGCTGCATCGACCTGCTCGATGCAGCAGGTCGAGTTTGCGGCGAGCCAGTTTCGCTACCGGGACTTCCCGAGAGAGCTGGACAGTGGACGGACGAGTTTTTTGATGCGAAATGAGGCCAACGAGAGGCACCAGATGGTCCTCTTCCGCCGCAACCCCGAATTTACCGGCAGCTTCGCGGATGTGCTGGAGCGCGGCAAGCAGGACGAAGAAGCCACCCGGATAGCCACCGGGCAGGCGGATCCGGATGAATTGGATGTGATGGCAGTAGAGCTTTTCGTCGGGGACTATGCCCTCACGTGCTTTATAGAGTCCGGGACAGAGGTGCATTGGGAAATGGGAGAGATCGCCGAGTTCAGCGTCGGCTAGATACCCAAAGGCCGATCCGGCAGAGTTGTCACCGGCGCCGGGTATCCTCGGCGAATGAAACCTCGGCGAATGAAACTTGGGCGAATGAGACTTAGCGGAGTTCAGCCGTGCCCATAGCCTGCAGTTACTGCGGGGGGACCCACCCCGACGCCCAGGGTGTGCGCCGTTGCTGGGGCAGCGGGCAGGCCGCCGCTCCGGTTGACGCGGATTCCGGGGGCGGCCGGGAAGTGGGTCTCGGGTTCTGGGGAGAGGAGTCGGAAGAGCCGCCGTCCCCCCAGCGGGGTGCGGCCGCCCCTCCCATCCCGGGCCCAGCGGACTCCACCGCCGCAACCATGCTGGCCCGAGCCAGAGCGGCGGGTGGCAATGCCGCGCACAGCACTTCGCCGGGCTCACACGACTCGGCGGCTCGCCCGGTCGTTGCTGCGCCCGGCAGCCCGGCCCCGGCACTGGGGAGGTCCGTACTGGTCGCGCCGGGCCAGCCGGCGCCCGAGCCCTGGTCGGGGTGCCCGCGGATCGTCCTGGGACCGCAGACCGGTCCGGAGACAATCCAGGAGCTTGAAACCGCCTTTCTGACCCGCCGTCCGCTGGTGATAGAGATATCGTCCGGCTGGAGCCTGCCGGTGAACGAAGTGAACTTTGCGCCGGTTTGGTCTCTGGGTCCCGGATTCACTTTTCCCGGAGAGCGGCTGCGGCACGCTGCCTTGTTCAACTCCCTGGACGCCAGGGCAGGGGAGACCACCTGGCGTTGGGCGGGAATGGCTGTTCCTCTGGGCGCCGAGCCCGGCGGGCCGGCGGACGTAGTCCTGCCGGACGGTCGGCCGGCTTTCGTCGACGGAGGACCGTTCGGATATCTGGAACCGGGTGCGCTGGGCGTTCCCGACGCAGTTCTGATCCCGCGGGTCGCCGTAGAGCACGGGCATCTCACCCCGTTCTTCACCAATGCCGGCACGGCCGATCTGGCGCCGGATCAGGAGGCGGCGGTGACCCACCCGGGCGGCTCGGCGCGAATCATCGCCCCCGCCGGCTCGGGCAAGACGCGGGTTCTGACCCAGAGGGCCCGCCACCTGCTGAAGAATTGGCGTCTCCCTCCCGAGGCGCTTTGCCTGGTTGCGTTCAACAAGAGGGCCGCCGAGGAGATAAAGGAGCGGACTACCGACCTTCCGGGACTGCAGGTGCGGACCCTCAACTCCCTGGGCCTGGCCGTCTTGAGCGGGTCGGGCCGGTTCGGCTCAGCTCGCTCGGTGCAGACCGTCGACGAGTCGACAGTCCGCAAGATCCTTGAGGAGCTGGTGTCGTTTCCCCGCCGGGCCAACACGGACCCGGCGGCGGCCTGGATAGAGGCGCTGTCGTCGGTGCGGCTGGGGCTGAAGTCACCCGAGCGGGTGGAGGCCGAGTTCCAGGGCGACGTCGACGGGCTGGCCGACATTCTTCCCCGGTACCGGGCGGCGCTTGCCGAGAGGGGGGTGGTCGACTTCGACGAGCAGATCTACCGGGCCATCGAAATCCTGCTGGCGGACCCGGCGGTTCGAGAAAGGGCCCGGCTGGCCTGCCGGGTCATGCTGGTCGACGAGTTCCAGGACCTCACCCCCGCCCATGTCCTGCTCGTGCGGCTGCTCTCGGGGCCCGCGGGGTCGGTGTTCGGGGTCGGGGACGACGACCAGACCATCTACGGCTACGCAGGCGCATCGCCCGGCTGGCTGATCGATTACGAGTCCTACTTTCCCGGGGCGGGCAGTCATCTGCTCGAGGTCAACTACCGGTGCCATCCGCAGGTGACCGGCGCCGCCCGGACCCTTCTCACCCACAACCGGAACCGGGTAGCCAAGACGATAGTCAGTCCGTCCGGTTCGGCGACTGCGGTGGGGGAGTTGAACCGGGGACTCAGCACCGAAGCGGCGGAGGACCCGGTGGCCGCCTCGATGGATGCGGTCCGCAGGCTCGTCGAGCAGGGAGCCCATCCCAGCACCGTCGC
>JAJCYF010000230.1 GCA_029263035.1 Actinomycetes bacterium | reverse complement strand
CCTGCAGCGGGCGCGGGCGCGGACTGTGGCTCCCCCCCGGGATCTTCCTGAGGTCGGCAAGCCCCTCGGCTCGGCCGACCACCCCGGATACACACGAAAGGTTGCCCTGGCGGTGCCCGACGCCGCCCACCACGTTCACCTGGTGGGCGAGACCGGAACCGGCAAGTCGACGCTGATAGCCCAGATGGTCCTCGCCGATGCTGAAGCCGGACGGGCGGCGGTGGTGATCGATCCCAAGGGTGACCTGGTCAACTCGATCGTCGAGCGCCTTCCCAAACAGGCCATCGGGCGCACCTGCCTGTTCGATCCCGACGACCCGGAGGTGGCGGTCGGCCTGAACGTGCTGTCGGGAGAGGACCCCGACTTAGTGGTTGACCAGATCGTCAGCGTCTTCAGGCGGATCTACGCCGACGCCTGGGGAGCCCGCAGCGACGACATCATGCGCTGCGCCTGCCTGACCCTGACCCAGGTCCCCGGAGCCACCCTGGCCGACGTCGGGGCACTGCTCACCAACGATGAGTTTCGTGCCCAGGTCCGCAGCGACCCTTCCCGGTTCAGAAACATCGGCGACGTCAACCTGTTCTGGGACTGGTTCGAGCAGCTCGGCCCACAGCGGGCTACCAACATCGGGCCCTTGATGAACAAGTTGCGGGCATTCCTGCTTAGGGGACCGGTGCGGGCGATCGTAGGGCAGTCGGACCCCAAGCTCGACGTGGGAAAGCTGATCGACTCGGGCGGCCTTTTGCTGGTACGGGTCCCCAAAGGCACCATCGGCGAGGAGACCAGCCGGGTACTCGGCGCCTTCATCGTGGCCCGGGTCTGGCAGGTCTGCATGCAGCGGGCCCGGCGTGCCGAGCGGGATCGGTCGCCGGTGGGCCTGTACGTCGACGAGATGCACAACTACCTGGCGTTGCCCCGCTCCTTTGAAGACCTGCTGGCAGAGGCCCGGGGATACGGGCTCGGCCTGGTGCTGGCCCACCAACACATGGGCCAGCTCACCCCCAACATCCGCGATGCGCTGGCCGCCAACGCCCGGACCAAGGTGACCTTCGCCACCTCGCCCGACGACGCGTCGGTGCTCGCCAAGCACTTCGCTCCCCAGCTCTCCGACTACGACCTGGCCAACCTGGAGGCGTTTCAGGCGGCCTGCCGACCGTGCATCAATGGGGCCCACGGCCCGGCATTTACCTTCAGGACAGAGCCGCTGGAACCCGAGATCGCACAAAGAGCTACAGAGGCCCGCGACGAGGCCGCCCACAACTTCGGGGTCCCCCGGTCCCAGGTCGACGCAAAACTGCGAAATCGCATTGGTGAGTTGGGGGACGAATGGGTGGACGAACCGGTTGACGAACCCCCGGTCGCCCTAAGACTCGACCACCGGCCGGTACCGGTTTCACGGGGAAAACAGCGCTGACGGGTGGTCGGATCGCTCCCAGGACTACTTTGTGGATGCATAGGCATCCACAAAGTAAAAATGCGCTGCAAGCAGCTTCCTTTCTCACATTAAGAGATCGCCGGATCTGCATGGATCTGTACGAACACAAGGTCTTGACCACCAGCCAGCTGACCGATCTGCACTTCGACTCCCAGCGGGTAACCGAGCGTCGGCTTCTAAAGCTCTATCAGCACGGAGTAGTACAGCGGTTCCGCCCAGCCTCGGAAGTGGGCAGTTACCCGTTTCACTTTCTGCTCGGCGATCTTGGCGCTCAGGTGGTAGCCGCCGAGCTGGCGGTGGAGCTGAAAGATCTCAAGCTCGCCAAGGACCGGCTGGTACGAATCGCCTACAGCCCCCGCCTGAGCCACCTGGTCGCCCTGAACACCTTCTTCACCCGCCTGATCCACCGATGCCGGCAATCGCAAGATCTGCGGGTAACCCACTGGTGGAGCGAGGACCGGGTTCGCCGCCGCTGGGGACAGATCGTACTCCCCGACGCCCTCGGCCAGCTCGAGGGCGCCGGGCATAGGGTTCGGTTCTTCCTGGAGCTGGACCAAGGCACCGAGAGCCCCTCCAAGCTCGCCAAGAAGCTGCCCGGCTACCGGCAGGCCTCGCTGGTCCGCGGAGCACCTGAACTGCTGCTGTTCTGCTTCCCGGACAATCGTCGGGAGGCGTCTGCCCGCAAGGCCCTGCTGCCGTGCGGCATAACCATCGCCAGCACCACCATGGACCGACACAGCACCGATCCCCTGGGCGACAACTGGCTTACCTTGGGATCGAACAAACGGGCGTGCCTGACGGAGATCCGGCCATGATGAGTACGACGCGACACGGCTTGGGAGCAGGGATGATCGAATACGAGGAGGTCACACCTCTGCCTCCGTCTAGGCTGCTGCCGTTCTGCTTTCCCGGCTCCAGGGGCGAGCGATTCACCCGGGCGAAGCTTCAACCGCACCTGATGGTGGCCATCTCCTTCTTCCCCCGGCATCTTGGCCGTCCGCCGGACTCGATTTGGCTTCCACTGGAGAACGAGCACCTGTTTGCTCCCAGAGATTTCAGCACTGATGAATTGAGACAGTACCTTTCAACCAACGCAAGGCCCAAGAGCGCGGCCAGCAATGTCAGTGTCACGTCGTACGATTCGGCAGCGTCAGTGGATGAAGCGCGAACTAGACCGTCTTCTGGTTGGCCCGGACAGTGAAGTCAGGAGATCGGCATGACCGAAGCAAAACAGGCTCGAGGCGTCTAGATGAACAACCAGAATCCCGGCCAGTTCGCTTGCTGTGCGTCAAGGAACTGGCTGAGCTCCTCCAGGTTCCAGTCGCCACCATCTACGGGTGGCGACACCGCGGGGAGGGGCCCGCTGCAATTCGAATCGGCCGCCACCTGCGCTTCGATCCGGCCGATATTTCTCGCTGGCTTGACGAGAGGAAAACGGCATCGGCCTCCAGTTAGCCAGGGAGACGCAATGAGAGCTGCGCTAACGCCACCGCGTCGGCGGTCGACGACATCTATTCCCAAGGAGGCACGCTAATGGGCTCCATTGGCAAACAACCGAACAGGCCAGGATGGGTAGCCCGATACCGGGATCCTTCCGGGCGGCAGCGCTCAAAGTCTTTCAGGAGGGAGGTTGACGCTAGGAAGTTCCTAACCGCCATAGAGGCTGATAAGTTATTTGGTCGCTGGATCGATCCCAAGCTGGCCGAGATTCCGTTCGGCCGGTATGCCAAGGAATGGCTCCAGATAACTGCTCACGAACCAGGCACCCGCCTCAACATCGAGGGCCGTCTGCGCAATCACATTCTGCCTTACTTCGAAGATATGCCCTTAGTGGCAATCAAGTCCCGCCACGTTCGGGCATGGGTTACGCAGTTGCGAGACAAGGGTTTGGCGCCGGCGACCGTCGTGGCGACCTACAACACGTTTGCCAAGATAATTAGGACTGCCGTCATCGACGGGCTCATTGCCACCACTCCCTGTCTTGGCATCGACCTTCCGCATCTGGGCAAGCGAGAGGAAATGCGATTTCTCGACCCCCGGGGAATCAACCTCCTTGCAGACTCTGTCGATGCCCGATACCGAGCCCTCGTCTATACCGCGGGCTACACGGGAATGCGCTGGGGCGAGCTGGCAGCGCTTAGAGCAGAGAATCTGAACCTGCTTCGGGGCCTCGTTGACGTCGTCGAGACTCAGACCGAGATCAGCGGCAGTATTCAAGTCAAGCCGTACACCAAGACCGGAGGCCGCCGGACCATCTCGCTTCCCGGCTTCCTCGCCGAGATGATCGGTCACCACATGGGCCTTTACCCTTCGATTGAACGAGTATTCTGCGCAGCAGAGGGCGGACCACTGAGGAGAACCTTCTACCGGAGGCACTTCGTCCCTGCAACCCAGCGGGCCGGCCTCGCTCCCCTGCGGTTTCATGATCTCCGCCACTCCTGCGTAGCTATGTTGATCGGCGAAGGCGCTCACCCGGCGGAAATCATGCAAAGACTCGGACACAGCTCGGTCAAGACCACTCTAGACCGCTATGGACACCTCTTTCCGAGCCTGGACCTTAGGCTCAAGGATGGGCTCCAGAGACTCTATCGAGAATCGATAAATGAAGCGATGTGAACGCGATTCTCATCGCGGGAAATCGTCCTAAAGACAATTCGGTGGGGACGAGAAGTTGATCTTCTTGGTGGCCACGGGCCGGAAGCCTGTTTCTCCACCTTGACCTAGACATGTCATGAAACGGTCAAGTAATATTTGACTTATGCATGACAAGAATGAATCCGGACCTGATCGAGACAGCCTCCTTAAGGTCGCTACCGAGCAAGGAGGCCTCTTTACCACGGCCCAGGCGGCGCAGTGTGGCTTCAGCAAGGCCCTCCTCGCCCATCACAGAAAGAACGGCGGCTTCACAAGGGTCGGCCACGGCCTCTATCGGTTCCCCGAATACCCGTCATCGCCTCGTGAGGAGGTCATGGTCGCGTGGCTCGCCGCCGGTCGCGATAAGGCCGTCGTGTCGCATGAAAGCGCGCTCGATCTCCTCGGCCTCTCGGACGTCGTCCCCCAAGTGGTTCACATCACTGTTCCCCGCTCGAGGCGGTACCGCCCCGCGCCTAATGGAGTCGCCATCCACACCACCACCCGGGAACTGGATGATAGGGATCTTGTTGTCCGGGACGGCATCAGGCTTACGTCACCGGTGAGTTCGATCCTCGATGCCGCACAAGCAGGTGCTGCCCCCGAGCAGGTCATCGCCAGCGTGAACCAAGCGGTGGAACGCGGCATGGCCACCGCGCCACAGCTCCTTACGGCTGCATCCAAACGCGGCAGCCGGGTCGAACGGCTCATCCGAGAGGCCCTCAGGCGGGAGATCGTAGAATGAGGTATCAATCCGCAGCTGCGTTCCGCCAGGCACTCGAGCAGCGGCTCATCGCCCGATCGCGGGAGACCGGAGGCTCGTTGGTTCGATAGGTTCACTGGTGCCGGGAGGACCCTCCTCGGTGACATCCATTGATGTGTGTGGGCGCAGATTAGGTAAGCCGATGTTACTGCCAGTATTAGGACGGTGGAGGCGCATGGCGGCGCTCTCCAGAGCTTGGCAGCTCTGCTGCTTAACTTAGGGGAACCCTCCCTGTTCACGTTCTTTGAGGTCATTGCCCCCGCCGGGACGGAACGGCTCGATGCGTTCTAGCGTTTTGCCGTCACTGGATTCCATAAGAGTTGATTATTGCAATGTCGAGATTTCCGTGGCCGGCACATGATACGGCCGGTAACCCGAGCTACCACGCCCAGTCCGGAGCAAGCTAACCTTGTCGGTATGGCATCGGGGCTCTGGGTATAGCGGGGATCGACGATATTGGCATTTGGACCCTTACTTGATTCCACGCCACTAAATGGACCTGTCGGAATTTCAAGGCGTTTGACGCCAGGTCGGCAAGCTGTGTTCTTAAGTACGAGCGACTGGCCAGGGGCCCACTCGACGATTGCTAGGCGTTGTGAACTATGGGGCGGGGCCGCTCACCTTCTCTTTCCGATGACCACAGGCAACCAGCTAGATGCAGGGTGGCAACCCCTCTTTGAAGAGGCCGACGTAGATTCGGCGGAAGGACTGGAAGTGCCAGTCAAGCTGGCATATCCGCACCATCTGCTCGCAATGCTTGTGGCTCGGAATCAACCGAGGGATCAGCTTAGAACCGTTCGAGTAAGCGCAGTGGCGGAAGATGACCCGTGGAGTCTTGCCTACCTGGGAGTGCTTGGTCTATGACCAAATGAGCCGGCCTCAGATCTCTTGAGCCGAGACCAACTCCGCGAGGACCTTTCATTCGACCAGGTAATTCCGACTGTGGTCGAAGTTGTGACGGAGCCGAGTTCTACAAACCTTCTGGAGCGGCTCCGTCAGCCCCAGGAATTGACCCCCGTTCGGGCGGCTTGCTTAGAACTTAGTCTCCCTTCGGCGCCTCGAGAGGGGATCTCCGGGCGGCTGGAGGTTCTCTATCCGCGCTCTCTAGCGGAGGGTATTGGGCCCAACGTTGTTGTTGTGTACGCGCCTGGAAGCATCGCTGACCTTTGTTTGTTATGGGATTTGAGGGCGGCCCACGGGTTGCCGTCGGGCTTTCCGCTGGCGGTCCCCGCCTCGGAGGATGCGGTAGGAGTCATCCGTGGTTGGTGGGCGCATGGTGCCAGCTCTCGCTATGGGCTGTCAGAAGTGCGATGTGCACTCGTGAGCTTTTCCGTCTCCAGCGCCGAACTGACGGCCCTCGCGGAAGAGTTGGGAGAACCATGGACGGTCGCACAGCCGGGAGAGCTCCTTCGGACGGCGCCAGAACCTTTTAGGCCCAGTACTGATGTAGCTGTCTTTACCAATGGCGGGGCTCGTGTGGCGGCCTGGTCGCCGGGAGACCTAAGTCGATTCGACCTGCGTCACTCTCTTTACAAGGACCTGGGTCTAGCTGTGCGTCTGTCGCCCCTTGATAGCGAGCTGCCGCCTTCTAGATCGCTCGTCGGTCCCGTACATGGGCCTACTTTTCGCCGGGGCGCCTGCGAAATCATTGGAGCTGAGGCGGGAAGTTTGGTGACCATGCGCTGGCCAACCAACTGGACTGTGTTTGAGGCCGTGGTACGCGATCGAGGACTGAAGGCACGACCTAGCTCAGCTGGTGCTGCCGCTGAGGCCCTTTTGCATCGTCTTGGCTCCCTCGAGGAAATTCAAATGTTGTGCGATCCAGCCGTCGTGAGGATTCTTAATGACCTTGGCCGCCAAAGCGGCATGTCTTGGATGCGCGAGCTGGCAAAAACTCAGTCAGTTCAAATCGACGAAGAATTCCTCCGTAAGCGGGCGGGTTCTCCACGAGAAGAGGACCTTCATGACATCGGTCTCGATGAAGTCAAACGAATGTTTGACAACAGCGAGGCGGCGGCGACAGCTTGGCTCGACTGGGCCGAGTCAAGGGGCGTCCTGGTTCGGGGCACTCGTGTACGGTGCAGGAATTGCGGAAGAAAGTCGTGGCGGGCGTTGCCTGAACTCGCGGCATCGATGGTGTGCCGGGGTTGTGGACGTTCTATCGCGAGACCCTTTCCACATACCCCGCTTAACTGGCGGTACCGGGCTAGTGAAATCGTCGTACAGGTTGTGTTCCATGACGCGTTGATTCATCTGCTGGCAATGCGCTGGCTAGCCTCTCTGTTCTATCGAGGTTTCGACAAGCCTGAAGAACTCTACGGTGTTCACCCTGGAGTTGAGTTCTTGAATGGTAAAGGCCTAACCATCGGAGAAGCCGACGTGGTACTTCTTTTCGCAAATGGCGACTTGGTGCTTGGGGAGTGCAAACGCAATGCTGAAGGCTTGAATGCAGGAGAATTGGACAAGCTTGATGCTCTCGGCAGGATCTTGTCGTCGCCGTGGACGTTTGTCGCAACCTCTACATCTACAAATGACTGCGGGCCCCTTTGGCAGCAATCAGTTCGCACCCTCCCGCAGCAGCCTAGGTTCGCTCTGACTGGAGAGCATCTTTATTCGATGCCTTGGTGGACCACCAATGAGAATGCACTAGCGTGGCGCGAACCAGGCTCCAACGCAATCCGCCCTTGGGGGGAACCCTTCGCTGCGAGGGTTGTCAAAATGGCGACAAGCTATCTCGGGCGCGCCGATCCGGACCTCGACATAACTCGTAGCTGGAAGTCTACCTAGGAAGACAAGGTTGGCGAATCGCTCTAACCGTCTACGCACACACCAAGCTCACATTGGCGGAGGGGACAGCAGCGGCCAGACTCGGATTTGCCATTCTTGGTCTAGCTCAAACAGGTTCGCTCGTGACCAGCTCTAGGGCCTGGTCCGACGAACCTTGCTGCTAGCGGCGTCGAAGTCCGGTTATGACCACCTCCTGTCAGCTCTGGGGTCGACTCATCGAGGCGCCACAGCGATCGAACTTCTGGCGCGATCCTGGGGAACCACTCCGCTACTTGAGCTAAAGGGGCCGGTAGGCTGGATACCCGACTGTCCGTGGCCATGTAAAAGTCCCCACTGGTGGCCAATTGAGTGTCCCCACTGGTGGCCAGATAGAAGTCCCCACCCCTCTCTAGATATCCGCGAAGAGGCCCCTCTGGTCGGTAAAGGTGTCGGTGCCAACCAAACACCACACCAACCAGAGGGGATCTCATTTTGAAGTCTGAGAGGGAACGCATGGACTACATCGCCGCCTACAACGAGGTAGGCACGTTCAGGGGTGCCGCGGACATGTGCGGTACCACCCACAAGACGGTCGCTAGAGCGGTTCGCCGTCAGGCTGGCCAGCCGGTCGCCCGAGCAGATCGTCAGCGCAACTACGACGTTGTCGGGGAGCTTGTGACTGCTCGGATGGGTTCGACCAAGGGCAGGATCAGCGCCAAGCGTCTGCTGCCCGCCGCTCGAAAGGCCGGCTACTCGGGTTCAGCCCGCAACTTTCGCCGCCTGGTGGCAAAGGCGCGCGCCGACTACCGCAAGAGCCAGCACCACGGCCGGCGCCCGGCGGTGTGGGCACCGGGCGAGTACGTGGTCATCGATTGGGGCTCGGAAGGCTCGCTGCATCAGTTCTGTGCCGTGGCGGCCTGGAGTCACTTTCGGTTCGTTCGTTACGCCGCCGATGAGAAGTCAGAGACCACGCTGGGTCTGCTGGCGGAGTGCTTCGAGGAGCTGGGGGCGGTTCCCAAGGTGGTGCTTTCCGACCGGATGGGTTGTCTTAAGGGCGCCGTGGTTGCCGCAGTGGTGGTGCCGACGCCCGCCTACGTCCGGTTCGCCACCCACTACGGCTTCCGTCCCGACTTCTGCGAGGCAGCGGACCCCGAGTCCAAGGGGATCGTCGAGAACCTGGTCGGCTACGCCAAGCGGGACCTGACGATCCCCGATGAGCTGAGTGCCCGGGATCTTGACTTAGCCAACGCCCGGGCCCGGGCCTGGTGTCAGGAGGTGAACGCCCGCCAGCACAGCGAGATCATGGCGGTCCCTGCCGAGCGGCTGGTCGAGGAGCGGGAGCTGATGAACCCACTGCCCTCGCTCAGACTGCGGATCGGCAGGATCACCACCCGCAAGGTGGACCGGCTCTCCTGCGTGCGCATCGGGTCTGCCCGTTACTCGGTTCCGGTCGCTCTGGTGGGCCACAGCGTCGAGGTCCAGGTCACCGGCAATCGGGTGAAGGTGATCGACGGCGAGGAGGTGGTTGCCGATCACCAGGTCGTCGCCCCGGGCGAGACCTCGATCAACGACGACCACTACGGCAGAGCTCGCACCGCCCCAACTCGCTCAGTCAGGCCTAAGACAGCATCCGAGCGCCAGGACTGCTCGCTCGGTCCGGGGGCTGAGGCGTTCATCAAGGGCGCCGCCTCGGCCGGGGTGAGCAACTTGGCGGCAGAGCTCGAGGAGCTGGCCGGCCTGCAGGCAGCACACGGAAACGATGAGCTGGTGGGAGCGCTGGACCGGGCAGTTGCCTTCGGCAGGTGGAAGGCGGCAGACGTTCGATCGATCCTGGCGGCAGGAGCCGGCGTTCCCACACCAACCCAGCCGGGTCAGCTGTTGGGCACCCAGCTACCCGCCGTCCCGACCAGATCCTTGTCCGACTACGCAGTGGAGAAGGCCTGATGGTCGCCACTGCTGCCGAGTTGCCGGCAGACCTGGAAGCAGGACTCCGCAGGTTGAAGCTATCAGCGATCCGCAAGATCTCCCCCGAGCTGCTGGTCACCGCCAAGACCCAGCGCTGGTCCCCGGAGGAGTTCCTGCGCACGCTGTTGGAGGCCGAGATCGCCTCCCGGGATCTGTCCAACGCCCGTAACCGGATGAAGGCGGCGGCTTTTCCGGTCACCAAGACCATCGATGAGTTCGATGTTGGGGCCTCCTCCATCCCTCGGCCCACCTTCGAGTACCTGGCTTCTTTGGAGTGGATCAGAGCCAAGGAGAATCCGGTTCTGATCGGCCCGGCTGGAACCGGCAAATCCCATGCTCTGATCGCCCTGGGGCACTCTGCGGTTGAGAACGGCTTTCGGGTCCGCTACTTCACCGCCGCCGAGCTGGTGGAAACCCTCTACCGGGGACTGGCCGACAACTCGGTGGGCAGGGTGATCGAGAGCATCCTTAAGGCCGACGTCATCCTGGTAGACGAGATCGGGTTCGCTCCGCTGGATCACACCGGCGCCCAGCTGCTGTTTCGGTTCGTGGCAGCCGCTTACGAGCGGCGGGCTTTGGGGATCGCCAGCCACTGGCCGTTCGAGGAGTGGGGCCGGTTCCTTCCCGAGCACACCACTGCGGTCAGTTTGCTCGACCGTTTGCTGCACCACAGCATCATCGTTGTGACCGAGGGCGAGTCCTTTCGGATGAAGGAATCCAAGGCTCGCCGGACTGCCTTGAAGGAGGTGATCAGCACCCCGTAAATCTGATTCAAGAACTCCGAGGGGTGGGGACTTTTACTTGGCCGAAACTGGGGACATCAACTTGGCCATTGACACCCGACTACTTACTTGATGAGGTCCGCAAGCATCGAGATTCTTGGCAAATGGCTCTCCGTCGTCGTCGAGCAGGCGAACGGGCTAAATACCTCTTGGCATCTTCGACTTCTCTGTCGACTTGAATTCGGATCTTAGACTGCCTTGCAGTTGGACCGAAGAGAATGCTTTGACGGCAACCCCAAGGACCGGTTAATTGAGCTCTTCTGAGCAAAGTTAGCGGGGCTGATGTGCGACAAATGTGCGACGCGGACTGTGCCGCTTTCCCGAAATGGGCCTATGAAGCCCAAAGCTAGGCACATTTTATTGGAGCGGACGACCGGATTCGAACCGGCGACCCTCACCTTGGCAAGGTGATGCTCTACCAACTGAGCCACGTCCGCGGGAAGCTCCATCCTAGCAGCCTTCAAAGCGTGAGGCCACAGTTTCAGGCCGGAACCGCTAGCTGCGGCCGGTGGAGCCGAACCCGCCGGCACCCCTCTCCGAACCGGGGAGCGCATCCACCTCCTCGTATACCAATGCCGGCACCGGCATGATCACCAGTTGGGCAATGCGGTCGCCCCGTTCGATTTCCAGCGGCTCCGAGTCCATATTTATGGCGATCACCTTTAGCTCGCCCCGGTAGCCCGAGTCGATCAGCCCCGGCGAGTTCAAGACACCCAGCCCCTTGTTGATGGCCATGCCGGACCGGGGCTGCACGAATCCCGCGTACCCCTGCGGTATGGCGACCGCCAGGCCGGTGGGGATCAGGTAGCGCTGTCCGGGCTGAAGGATCACCGCCTCGGTGGCTCTAAGGTCAACCCCGGCATCACCCGGCCTGGCCGGGTGGAGCATCGGTATCTCGGGGTCCAGCCTGACCACCTGAACCCGGACGGAATCGTTCAAATTTTCGGGGCCGGACGCTCCTTGGGCGGCAGCTTCTTCTGCAGCAGCCCCAGCTCCTTCTCAAAGTCGTTCAGCTCCTGGAAGTCCTTGTATACGGAGGCGAATCGCAGGTAGGCCACGTCGTCCAGAACCCGGAGCCTTTCGAGAATCTGCAGGCCCAGGTCTGCGCTCATGACCACGCTGCTGCCCTCCTCCTTGACGGTATCGACAACATCCTCGGCCAGCTTGTCCAGGTCGTCGTTGGTCACCGGGCGGTTCTTGCACGCCTTGCGGACCCCGGAGATTAGCTTTTCTTTGTCGAATGCTTCACGCTGTCCGGAGCGCTTTTGAACCAGGAGGGGAATCTCTTCGATTCGTTCATACGTGGTGTAACGCTGCCCGCAGCTTTCGCACTGCCGGCGGCGGCGGATGGCACGGCCTTCCTCGGCCATGCGCGAGTCCACAACATGGTCTTCGGGATGGGAGCAGAATGGGCAGCGCATGGGATGAAACCAATAGTACGTTACGTGTAAAGCACGCCACCGTGAGTTAATAGATAGGAGCACAGAGCGGAAAGGGTCACATAGTGACATCTCGGATAACCGTTCGTAGCATGGTTCCAGTGAGATGTTTGCCTTGGGTAACCAGGGGATGAAGGTATGAGGCGGACCATCCCGGCCTCATATTCGGCGCGTCATCCCAGCCGCCAGCTTCTGGAGATTGCTTCCTGGCGCGTGGCCGCGGAGATGGTGAGGCGCTACCCCAAGACCCGGATCATCCAGACCCACCCGGGCGGCGGGCAGAACGACAGCCTCTCGCTTCTGTTGGATCCGGGGTTCCAGCCCTACCAGCGCCTGGAGCTCAACCGCCTGGGCGGGGTCCAGTACCACTTCCGCCGCCCCAACGGCTCTTTGACCTTCAAGAACTGGCCCGACTTCTGGTCGGAGTTCTTCCACGCGGAGGACCCGCGGGAACCGATGCGTAAGCTGGCCGCCTTCGCCAACCTCCCCCCGGTGGCAAAGCTCAAGCCCTCCACCAACGAGGTGACGGTCTACCGGTTTATCGCCGGCTTCATGACCCACGTCGCCTTCAACGCCTCCTTCGGCAAGTTCTTCTGGGACTGCCAGAACGGCTACCTGGATACCTCCGATGGATTCGGCGGCGTCTGGGAGAGCCGGTTCGAATTGTTTCCGGAGGCGGCCGACCGGCTGCGCACGGTCAAAGAGTCCGACCCGTTCGGCGTCACCGCCTACCGCTTCTGGTTCATCCTTTTGAACGACGACCCCAAGATCTGCGTCGAGACCAACGGCACCGCATGGGACCGCCACGGCATTGAGCATGACTTCGGCAAGCTGGCCCGGGACGACGAACGTATCTGGCCGGTCATCTCTGAGGTAGCCGGGCACCTGCTTCCTTAGGTTCGACCGGCTATGAGCAGAGCATTCGCCATCCCCGCCACCGGGGACCTGGAAAAGGCGCAGGAGATTGCCGTAGGGGTCGAGGAACTCGGTTTTGCGGGCATCTGGAGCAACGACACCCCCGGCGCCGACGGGATCGTAACCGCGGCAGCCATGGCGGATGCCACCGAATCGCTGCGGGTCGGCGTCGGTGTGGTAGCGGTCGACCGCCGGCCTCCGGAGGAGATTTCCGAGATGTTGAGGGTGCTGGAAATCCCGCTGGAACGCCTGATCCTGGGGGTGGGCTCGGGCTCCTCCCCCACCCCGCTTCGAACCGTCCGCCGGGCCGTAGCTGCGCTGCGGGACCTGCTGGGCCCAGATCTACAAATAGGGGTCGCCGCAATGGGCCCGCAGATGTGCCGGCTGGCCGGCGAGGTAGCGGACACGGTCCTGTTCAACTGGATGACCCCCGTACGAATCACCTGGGCGCAGGCCCGGGTGGAGGAAGGGGTGAAGCGCTCCGGCCGTCCAGATCCGCCCGCTACCGCAGCCTACATCCGGTGTGCCCTAGGCCACGGGGCAGCCGACCGGGTGGCCGCCGAGGCCGCCAAGTACAACCGGTACCCGGCCTATACCCGTCACTTCACCGCCATGGGTGTGCCGCCCGGAACCGTGGGGGTGGCCGGCCAAACCGCCGATTTCACCTCAAGGCTGGCCGATTACGATAGTGTTCTGGATCAGGTGGTGGTGCGTGCACTGCCCGAATCGGATTCGGTTGCGTCCACCCTGGCCGTGGCGGAGGCGTCAGCATCGGTGAACGGAACTTGATGGTCCGTCACTGCCCCCGCTTTTGGTCCCTTAAACGATAGATAGACGGTAGGTATGCCTGTGCGAAAAAGTCGAGGGTCGATCGTAGCAGCGGCGTTCGCGGCTGCCCTGATGCTGGTGTCGGCATGCGGCCAGGAGCCCGAGGGGCCGGAGGAGACAGCCACCGGTAACCTGGTGCAGGACATATTCGTGATGAACGCCGACGGGTCCAACCCGGTCCGGATCACCGACACCACAGGCGTCGACTCCTCTCCCGCCTACTCTCCCGACGGCACCAAGATCGCTTTCAACTCCAACCGGGACGGCAACTTCGAGATCTACGTGATGGATGCCGACGGCTCCAACCAGGTGCGGCTGACCGACAACAATGCCGAGGACTTCTCCCCCGACTGGTCCCCGGACGGCACCAAGATTGCGTTCAACACCGACCGGGACGGCAACCGTGAGATCTACGTGATGGATGCCGACGGCGACAACCAGACCCGGCTGACCAACAACCAGGACAACGACGGACTTGCCGCGTGGTCCCCCGACGGCAGCCTTATCGCGTTCGAGAGCAACCGGACCGGCAACTACGAGGTTTTCGTCATGGACCCTGACGGCGAGAACACCACGGTGCTTACCTCCAGCGAGGCGGTGGACGGATCGCCCTCCTGGTCCCCCGACGGCTCCCAGATAGCGTTTATCAGCCAGCGTGACGGCGAGGGCAACTTTGAGGTCTACGTCATGGAGGCCGACGGCACCCGGCAGATCCGGCTGACCACCAGCGACGGGTTCGACAACTTCCCGGCATTCTCTCCAAATGGGGATCTAATCGCTTTCGACTCGGTGCGCGACGACAACCGTGAGATCTACACCATGGGACCGGACGGCTCGGACCAGAGGCGCATAACCAACAGCCCGGGTATCGACCGCTTTGCGGCCTGGTCCCCGGATGGGACGAAGATCGCCTTCTACAGCGAGCGCCCCCCCGCCAACGCAGACAACTAATGTTGCTCGAGGGCAAACGGCTGCTCATCACCGGGGTTCTCACCCAAAAGAGCATCGCGTTCGCAGCCGCCCGGCTGGCCCAGGAACAGGGCGCCGAAATTGTACTGAGCGGCTTTGGCAAAGGAATGGCCCTCACCGAGATGAGCGCCCGCCGGCTTCCCCAACCGGTGGAGATACTGGAGCTTGACGTCACCCAGGAGGACCACATCACCCGGGTGGCCGACCAGATCGGCGCCAAGTGGGGCGCTCTGGACGGCTTCCTGCACGCGGTGGCTTTCGCCCCCAAGAACGCCCTGGGGGGCGAGTTCTTGAACACCCCGTGGGAAAGCGTGGAACTGGCGTTCAAGACCAGCGCCTTCTCGCTGAAATCAATGGCCACCGGCCTGATGCCTTTGATGCCCGACGGTGGCTCCATCGTCAGCCTGGACTTCGACGGGCGGGTAGCCTGGCCCATCTACGACTGGATGGGCGTCTGCAAGGCAGGCCTGGAATCCATCACCCGCTACCTGGCCCGCGATCTCGGCCCCAAGGGGATCCGCGTGAACACGGTCTCCGCCGGCCCGCTTGCCACCACCGCCGCCAAGGGCATCCCGGGCTTCGACCGCCTGGTCAGCGCCTGGGGCACCCGGGCGCCGCTCGGCTGGAAGCCGGACGACCCTGAACCGGTAGCCGGGACGATCGGATTTTTGTTCTCCGACTGGTCCACGGCCATTACCGGGGAGCTCATTCACGTCGACGGCGGCTACCATGCCATGGGCGCCGATACGAGCCCGGGAGAAACGGGTACAACGTAGGCATGGCCGACGACGAGGTCCCGGACATCGAAACCTCGCAGGACGAGGGAGCCCGCCTCTACCGCGAAATGCGCCGCAAGGGCGTCGGGAAGCGGACACTCCAGGGTATAAGAGAAAGCTGGGCCGAGGCGTGTATGGACCCGATGCGCCGCGGCGTCCTGCGCGACCCCCCTGCGGCCGACAAGATCGCCTCGGACGGTCCCTATCCCGAGGTTAAGCCTCACCGGGACCTCGGCAACCTCCTGGAGCCGAACCCGCCCAGCATGAAGGATCTGCTCAGCCGGACCGAACCGTTCGACCCGAGCCGCGCACGGGGCGGCCAATCCGGACCGGTGCAGGATCCGAATCCAGATACGTAAACGATAATGACCCCGGGTAAACTGGAAAGACCATGATCCCCCTCGGCAGAATTCGCGCAGCCGCTCTTCTCGCAGTAGCGTCG
>JAJCYF010000229.1 GCA_029263035.1 Actinomycetes bacterium | reverse complement strand
AGCTCAATCTCCTTGGCGATCGACACACCGTCGTTGGTGATTGTCGGTGCGCCCCACTTCTTCTCCAGGACCACGTTGCGGCCCTTGGGGCCGAGGGTTACCCGGACTGCGCTGGCGAGCTGCTCCATGCCTCGCTCCATCGCGCGTTTTGCTTCGTCTCCAAATGCGAGCTGCTTTGCCATACAAAACCTCCTCTGAGTGCTGACCCGCCCTCTATTAGGCTGGCAGTCCTACCACTAAAGCGTTAGCACTCATGAGTCTAGAGTGCTAACCGCCTTATGACAAATGGTCTCGCAGGAGATAAAACCTTTTGATTTAGCCCTATTAGGCACTTATTATTGTTTTGAAGATTGTTAACCGTGTTTTGTCGGCAGGAGGAAAACTTGGAACGCCCGCTGCAGGTCGATTCGGCTGTACCCCGCGCCAAGGCGGCTTTTCACTTTCTACTCCCCGCGATCGCCTTTTTGGCCGGGCCTCCGGCGGCCCAGTACATCCTGCTGGTCACCGGCCTCATCATGGCCTCCAGCGTGCTCGGCGGGCCGAAACTCAGTCTCTTCGGACAGCTCTTCAAAGCGGTCCGGCCTACTCTCGGCATCGGCCCGGGTAAGAAGGAAGCGGTAGCTCCCCACCGGTTTGCCGAGGCCCTTGGGGCCATCTGCCTTCTGGCCGCCTCCGCCCTCTACTTCGCCGGAGCAACGCTTCCCGGCCAGGTTCTGGCCCTGATAGTGGTCGCTCTGGCCCTGTTGAACGCCGCCGCCGGAATCTGCGTCGGGTGCCAGATGTACCTTCTATTCAAACGCTTCGGCCGGGGAGCTACCGCCTGATGGAGTTCGCACTCAGGCTTTTCATCCTGCTGAGCGTGGGCGGAGCCGCGACCTTCACCAGCTTTGCCCTGCGCCGCTACTTTCGAAGCGCCGAGCTACCGGCGAAGTTCGACCGCAAGGATGTGGAGCTTTCCCACAAGGGACCGATGCTCGTGGAGTTCACCAGCCCCTACTGCTACGAGTGCCAGGTGGCATTCCCGCTGCTACAGGCGGCATCGGCGGCGCACGACGCGCCACTTGCGGTTATCGATGCCAAGGACCGGCCCGACCTGGCGGCAAAGTATGCGATCCGCACCACTCCGACCATCCTGGTCGTGGACGGCAGGGGAAAGGTCACATCCGGCTGGCTCGACACCAGTCCATCGGCGGATGACCTGACCGAGGCGCTGGCGCTGACCCGCTAAATCTGGATCGGCGCTTAGCCCCCGGCGACTGCAGGGAGGATCGAAACCAGGTTCCCGTCCTCGACCTTGGTGTCCAGGCCCTCCAGGAAACGTACGTCCTCCTCGCCGACATAGATGTTGACGAAGCGCCGGATCTCGCCGTTATCGTCCAGCAGGCGGTCAGTCAGGTCGGGGTGCTCGGCCTTGATCTTGCCCAGCAACTCCCGAAGATCGGATGCACCGTCAACGCTCAGCTCGGCCTGGCCCCCGGAAAGGGTGCGCAGCTGGGTCGGGATTTTCACTCGTACGCTGATAGCAGCCTCATCTCCTCTTCGAACTTCTCCAGGTCTCCCGAAATGTGAACGTTGGGACCGACCCTCCCGGTCAGTGCCTCCGCCGTCTTGAGCCCCATTCCGGTGATCAGTGCCACCACCGACTCGCCCGGTTTGAACGCTCCGCTCTCAGCCATCTTCTTCAATGCCCCGATGGTTACACCGCCGGCGGTTTCCGCAAATACCCCCTCGGTGGACGCCAGCAGGCGGATGGCGCTGACGATCTCCTCGTCGGTCACATCCTCGCCCATCCCGCCGGTGTCGTTGACCGCCGACACCGCATAGTAGCCGTCTGCCGGATTGCCTATCGCCAGCGACTTGGCGATGGTGTCCGGCCGGACCGGGCGGATGGTGTCCACCCCCGACTTGATGGCGGTGACCACCGGGCTGCACCCCAGCGCCTGGGCGGCGTGGACCTTGGTGTGAGGGGCGGCGTCGGTGATCCCGACCTTGTGCAACTCCTCCAGGCCCTTGCGAAACTTGGTCAGCAGCGAGCCGCTGGCGACCGGCACCACCACGTGGTCCGGGGCCTGCCACCCGAGCTGTTCGGTCACCTCGAAGGCCAGAGTCTTGGACCCCTCGGAGTAGAAGGGCCTCAGGTTGACGTTGACGAACCCCCACTCGCCCTTCTGGGCGATCTCCGAGCACAGCTTGTTCACGTGGTCGTAGTTGCCGTCGACCGCGATTACGTTGCCGCCGTAGATGGCGGTGGTGACGATCTTGTTCTGCTCCAGGTTGGCCGGGATGAAGACGAAAGAACGCAGCCCGGCTCGGGCGGCGTGGGCGGCAACCGCGTTGGCCAGGTTGCCGGTGGAGGCGCAGGCAACGGTGTCGAACCCCATCTGCCGGGCCACCGTGAGGGCCACGCTGACCACCCGGTCCTTAAAGGAGTGTGTCGGGTTGGCGGTGTCGTTTTTGATGTAGAGGTTGTCGATCCCCAGTGCCTTGCCAAGGCGGTCGGCTTTGAGCAGCGGGGTGAACCCGGCGCCGATGTCGATACGGGGGGTCTCGGAGTCCACCGGCAGCAGGTCGACGTAACGCCAGATCGACTCGGGACCGGCCTTGATCGACTCACGGCTCATACGGCCGGCGATCGTTCCGTAGTCGTACACCGGCTCCAGCGGGGCGAAGCAAAAATCGCAAACATAGATCGGAGCGGCCTCGTAGGTTCGGCCGCACTCCCTGCACTCCAGCTTCTCTACTCTGGCCACTTGCACACCCTTCAAATAAAAAATCGCCTACCGATGGCAGGCGACCCGGATGTTGACCTGCTCATCTTCCCCGGGTTCTATACCGGGCGGGAATTAGCACCTTTCAGTCGTTGTTAGCCGACTGACGGCTGCCGAGGCGTCACAGGGCCCGTCCCTAAGCCTCTCTTGATGAGGAAATAACCATCCCACCGAGCCCGGAACATGTCAAACCAGCGCTAAACCTGCCGGTCAGGAGCCCTTGGCTTCCTTGAGGTCCTCCACCAGGCGCTCCGCCTTGGCGGCCTTCTCCGCTTTGGCAAGCTTCGCCGGCAGGCGGCCCTTGGCGTCGGAGGCCAGGTCGGCTTCGGGAATCTCGGACTTCTCCCCCACCTCTTTGACGACGCCCGAATCGCCGGTCACGACCCCGACGTACTCCCAGTTGCCCAGGACTCTGGTCTCGTAGAAATGAACAAACAGGATCTTGGCCACCCCCATCATCGGCACCGCCAGGAGCATGCCCCAGATGCCGCCCAGCGAGGCGCCCAGCAGCAGAGCGATCATCACCGCCACCGGGTGCAGGCGCACCGCCCAGCCCATCACCTTGGGACTGATGAAGTGGTTGTCAATCTGCTGGACCACCAGCATTGCCAGGGCGGCCTTGATGGCCAGAGGCAGCCCCCCTTCAATCCCGCCCACCACCACCGCTGCGGCACCTCCGACGAAGGGCCCCACCAGCGGGATGATGTTGAAGAACCCGGCCAGCAGGCCGATGGGAAGCCAGAACGGCAGGCCGATGATCAAAAAGGCGAGGCACGACATCAAGCCGACGATCGCCGCCACCAATAGCTGGCCCCGGAAGAACGCACCAACCGTGTTCCCAATACGCTCGATCACCGGGAGGAGTTCGTCCCGGAACCGAGGGGGCATGTAGTGCAGGCCGGCCTTCTGGATCTTCGGCAGGTCGATCAGCAGGTAGGCGGCAAAAACCGGCGCCAGAATGAAGTTCAGCACCACGTGGAACGCCCCGGTGGCGAATCGCCCCGCTCCGGCGAACAGCTGACCGCCCCAGTCCTCGATGAATGACAGTGAATCGGAGTCCTGCGTTTGGCCTTCCGGCTGTCCGGACAGACCTCCCAGACCAATCGCCTCCAGATCTATGTTCAGCCTCACCGCCAGGTCCTCCACGGCGGTGATGGCATCCTCCTGGATCTCGGGACCTCGATCCACCAGGTCGTTGACCTGGTCGACGAGCGGGGGGACCAGCACCGAAAGGCCGATGGCGACCACTCCGATGAACACGAGGTAGATCAGGGCCGTCCCGAATCCGCGGCGGACCCCCCGGCGCTCCAGGCGGTTCACCATGGGGTTGAGCAGGAAGATGAGAATGAGGGCCAGGGCGATGGGCGGGAAGACGGCTCGAAGGTAAGCCATCAGGTAAAGCCCGATGCCGGCCAGCAGCAGACATCCGATAAGCGACCAGGAAACGATTCCAGCCCGCCGAAAGCTGTCACTCGCTTGACGACTACCCTGGCGACGATTGGTGACAGTCACTCCCAAAGTATACGGTCGGCGCGCGCGCTTTAGGCGGCGCCGCCGGGTAGGGCTCATCCACCTCGGGTAACCTTGAAGCCGTGTCAGATTCCCGCCCCGCCCAGGGCTCCACTGAGGACTCCGCCTTCTCTCTCGCGGAGGTCCTAAGAGGGCGATCGCTGGTCATCGCTTCCAACCGCGGCCCGGTCAAGTACGAGCCCGACGAACAGGGCGATCTGGTTGCCACCCGCGGGGCCGGCGGCCTGGTTACGGCTCTCACCGAGGTCATGAAGCATGCCGACGGTCTGTGGGTCGCCGCAGCTCTCACCTCCGGTGACCGCAAGATGGTGCGAGCCAACCCGAACGGCCACCTGACCGCCCCCCTGGACGACGCCGAGCTGCGTTTGCGCTACCTGACCTTCGACCGCGACGTCTTCGACCGCTACTACAACCGGATATCCAACTCGGTGTTCTGGTTTTTGAACCACGGGATGTGGAACCTTCCGATGCACCCCAGGTTCACCGCCCGCTGGCGCCGGGACTGGGAGGCGTTCAAGGACGTCAACCGGATCTTCGCCGAGGCTCTGGCTCAGGAAATCTCCGGCTCCGAGGCCATCACCCCCGTCATGCTGCACGACTACCACCTCACGATGGTCGCGCAGTACCTGCGTGAGCTGGTCCCGTCCGCCTTCGCCTACCACTTCACCCACACCCCGTGGGCACAGCCGGACATGATGCGGGTACTTCCCGGGACTATGGCAAAGGAGATTCTCGAGGGAATGCTGGCCAACGACCTGGTGGGATTCCAGGCCCGGCGGTGGTCCCACAACTTCATGCTGTGCTGCCAGGACATCCTGGGCGCCGACGTCGATATGCAAAGAGGTCTGGTGCACCACAACGAGGTGAGCACGGTGGTGCGGGACTACCCGATCTCAATCGATGCCGGAGCCGTTCGCAGGCTTGCCCACTCTCCGGAAGCGGCGAAACACCTGCGGTGGCTCGATCGGGTTCTTGAAGGCCGCAAGCTGATCCTGCGCATCGACCGCCTGGAGCTATCGAAGAATGTGGTGCGGGGCTTCAAGGCCTACGAGACCATGCTGAACAACCACCCGGAGCTGCTGGGGCATGTGGTCCACGTCGCCCTGCTGTATCCCTCCCGCCGGGCAATCCCCGAGTACCGCAACTACGAAGCGGATGTCCTGGCTCTCCACGACGAGATCAACAAGGAGCTGGGGACCGATGACTGGCAGCCCATCGTCCTGATCAACGAGGACAACTACGTGAGGGCTTTGGCGTGCAGCCGCCAGTACGACGTGTTGATGGTGAACCCGATTCTGGACGGCATGAACCTGGTGGCCAAAGAAGGCCCGACGATCAACGAGGTGGACGGGGTGGTGGTCCTCTCCAAGAATGCCGGCGCCTGGTACGAGCTGGAGTACGGCGTCCTGGGCGTCAACCCCTACGACATCGACGAGATGGCCGAGGCCCTGTACACCGGGCTCACGATGGACCCGGAGGAGAAAAAGCGCATGGCGGACCTCAACCGGGAGGTCATAGACCACAACACGCCGAGCAAGTGGGTATGGCGCCAGTTGAAGGACATCACCCGGCTCCACGAGTCCGGCAGCTAGCCTTTAGAGAAGGCGCTCCAACAGATCCACAACCTCATGCGGCGAGGCGACCTGGTGGTCCGAGACCTCCAGCATCCCCTCCGGCGCCTCGGCGGACACCACTCCCACCCTCAGCAGCACGCCTGAGATGGCACCCGCCGATTGACGCATCATCTCCACGTCGGCCGAGTCGTCGCCGGCCACCAGGGCGTTTTGTACGCCGGATTCGCGGGCCAGCCGCAGAAACGCCTCGGCCTTGGACACCGAGGGCGGCTTCAACTCCAGGACCATCCTGCCGGCGCCGAGTTGGAACCCGTGGGTGGCCGCGGCCTGCATCGCCCACGACGCCAGAGCCTCCGGTGGTTCGATCTGACCGGAGTTTCGGTAGTGCAGGGAGAGGGCCAGATCCTTGTTCTCCGCTTCACATCCGGTAAGGGCGCGGGCACGGATAAGCTCTACGGCCTCTTCGGTAAGGCTAGTGACAATTCTTCTCCACTCTGCCGCCTCCGGAGCCTGCACCAGACCGTCGGACGTCATCTCCTCGGCCCCGTAGAGGCCGAAGTAGCGCGGCCCCTGCACCCCGACCCGGGAATACAGGTCGGCCGCTCCCCTTCCCGAGATGAATGCGACCACCGGACATAGCCGGCAGAGGCCCGCCAGAACCTCCGGGCCGCCGGGAACTATCGCTACCGCTTCACGGTCGTCGATGATGGGGGCCATGGTCCCGTCGAAGTCCAGGAAGATGCCGGTTTGGCTCCTCTCCCGGCGCAGCAGCGCAATCTGTTCGGCAACGTCCACTGCCTAACCTTAGCCTGCCCTCCCCGGCCGGCCCCGACCTACTAGACTGCCCCCTGTGAAAAACGCACCCCGCACAATCAGTCTGCTGATGCTCCTCGTGCTGTCGGCCTGCTCCAACGGCAAGCTTCCTCTGGCCTACAACTTCGAGGAGGGGGACGGGACCCGCTACCGCTGGACCATCGATTCGCGAACCTCGGTCAACTCCAGCAGCGAGCAGAGTGTGACCACCACCAGCATGGTCGTGGACGTCCATGAGCAGGTGAGCGGGGAAGCGGAGCCGGTCCTCACGATCACCCTCAAGCCGACAAGCCTCAAGCAGGGCGGAAGGGCGATGGCAATCCCGGAGGCGACCACCGTCAAGTACCAGCTGAACGACCGCGGCGAGATCCTCGAGGCGGTAACCGAGGAACTCGCAGCCCCTGCCGCCTCGGCGGTTCAGCTCGGAGCAACGCTCATCCGCAGCCGGATTGCGCTGCCTCCGGGGCCGGTGGGCATCGGAGACGAGTGGGACGCCCCGCTGGTTCTCGACGGCGATCTCGGCAACATCCAGCTCGACGGCCACGGCAAGCTGCTGGGGTTTGAGCTGAAGGGCAAGCGCAAGCTGGCCCGGATCGAGACCACCCGGACCGGAGACATCGTCACCCATCAACAGCAAGGCGGCGTGCCGGTCAGGCTGCGGGGAACCTCCACTACCAACGCCATGTCCAGCCTCGATGTCGACAACGGAGTCCTCTACTCCTCCTCTGCCCGGCTGATCTCGGACTTCGACATCGCCTCCCAGGAGAGCGGCAAGCTCATCGGGACCATGCGGGTTGCCTTGAACAGCAGGCTGGAGCTAACGCCGCAGCCGGCTTAGAACCCTCGGGCCGGGCCGATCATCCGGCGAAGTCGGGACCGACGATGACGGTCACCGGGATGGCGGGATCCAGACTAAGGTCACCCACCGGCTGAACCAGGGTCGCCCCCACCAGGCTGGCAACCGCCTCACCCATCTGCTGGTTCCCGGGGTGGTAGAAAACCGTGGTCAGCTCCCTGGGAGTGGCTGCGGGGCCCTTCGCTACCACGTCGTAGCCCGCTTCTTCGAGCTTGCGCTCGGCGGCATCCAGCCGTGCGGTCGAGTTGCTGGCGTCCAGGACCTGAGTCCTGCCGGTCCCCTGTACCGGAGCACTGGGTGAGGGTGAAGGTGAAAGTGTGGGATCGGGAGTGGGAGATTCCTCGATGAAGGGGTCGGTGGGGAGGGGAGAGAGCGTCTCCTCGGTCTCCGGGGTGTCGCCGCCCGAATCGAAGGCCAGCTTGTAGATCCCGAACGCGACTGCAGCCAGAAGGGCGATCACAACCAGATAGCGGAGCCCCGCAATAACTACCGCTCGCCAGAACCCGGGGCTTTCCGGAAGTGAGTGCTTTCCCATTGGTGGGTCAGATTATCTGCTATCCGTTCTCGGAGAGGTGGATACCGAGACGGCGGGCCATTCGCTGGCGCTGCCGGAAGGCCCGCAGCCTTTGTAGGCGCTTGACCAGGATAGGGTCGTGGGCGAGTGCTTCGGGCATGTCGATAATCTCGTTGAGCAGCGTGTAGTAGCGGGTGGCGGAGAACTCGAACAGCTCCCGGATGGCACGCTCCTTGGCGCCGGAGTACTTCCACCAGTTTCGCTCGAACTCCAGGATCCGGGCCTCACGTTCGCCGAACGAGCTTTCGGAGGCAGGGCTCAAAGGGAGTCCTTACTTACAACGATGTAATTCATTCGTTTAACCCTAGGCAACTAGGAGAGCCGAATCAAGGACCCGCCTGTTGAGGCCTCGCCGGGGCCGCCGGGCGGGGAGGGTCGTGGGGGCCGCCAGGCAAGACGTGCGAGCGAGAGGGTCCGAGGGGAAGTTGGGGGCGCTAAAGGGAGAGGAAGGTCCGGGGCCGTCAGGCAAGACGTGCGAGCGAGAGGGTCCGGGGGGAAGTTGGGGGCGCTAAAGTGTAGGAGCAAATGGGGGCTGCGCCCCCAACTGGCTGGTGTGGCGCAATCCGGTAGCGCAACCGACTTGTAATCGGTAGGTTCCCAGTTCGAATCTGGGCACCAGCTCTAAGAAACGCCGAATGGTCGACGCCACCCACTCACCTGCGTCCAACGTCATGGCCGTGTACCGGCCCGCTCTTGAACGAGTAGGGTTTGCCCTGCGAATCGGCATGGGCGGCGGTGACAAAGCCCCGAAATCAAGCTAACACGGCGAGGTGTTGTGAAGCTCAGCGCCGACCATTTCCCGGCTTCCAATCGCCCCGGCTTCAGCGTCTGCTGGCCCATTTGTGCGCCGAGGGATGAGTAGGCCGGATCTGCCTAAAGGGGGAAGGGGACGAGATGGCGCCTCACGGCGGTTCGCTTGAGCGGCGCAGTCCCTGGATCTTGTGGGCGATATTGAATCTGGCCGGAATCTGCTTGATCGCCCTGCCGGACTCGGACCAAAGGCTCTTTTCGCTCAGCAGAACCCATGGACCTGCACCGGCCGACCTCGCCGGCGCTCTTCTTTTGATCGTCGGTTGGGCAATTCTTGACGCCGCAACGTGGAGACGGCGCCGGGCTCTGTGGTCGGAGGGCCGGAGGCCTTTAGCATGGAGCTTCCTGGCGCTCGTCGCGGCAGGGATGGGGCTGATTGTATGGTCGGTGGCTAACGATCAAGGAATGTGGTGGCTGCTGGGGGCGCTGGTTGTCGCCGGCGTCCAGGTCGGTGCTGCAGCCGTAACCAGTCGACATGGCGCGGCCGCCCCATAGCGGGAGTAACTCGAATTAGTCTGAGGGTGCTTCGGAACGGCAAGCTGCATTCGTGGAGGACCGCCCCGGCATGCAGGCAATCTGAAAATGTGGCTATAAGCACTCCCAACATTTGCCGATAAGAGGACATGAAGCTTCCGGTGTGGATGGGTCTTGCGTCCACCAAGACTTATCTCATCGTCACCGCGGTCAGCGTTTTGGTCCTTCTGATCGGCGGAGTCGCCTGGGGCATTCAAGGCATCCGGGACGCAACACATCCCGTCCTTGCATCCGGCGATCGCTACCTCGACGGACGATCCGAGGCGGTCCAGCACCCGGCAATCCCTGATGCCATCATTGCGCCGTCTTCAACTCCAGCTGACCCGGGCCCCGTACCCCCGGAGACCTCCAGGGGCCCTGCACAAGCTCCCCGTGCACCTCGAGAGAGCCGCTCTTCTTCGCCAGGTTCGATATTTTCCGGCATCAACAACTTCGGATCTGGGGGTGCATCGTTCAACTGCGGCGCAGCCAAGTTGATGTACGCGGGGATGTCCCAGCACGTCGAATGCGACGGCGCCGGGCATCAGGGCTTCACCGGTGACATCCGGCTGAGCTGCACCGCGCCTGCGGGCATGACCTGCGAATTGTCAAAGACCGTCGTGAGCCCGCCCCCGCAGTTCAACGGCGGAACGACTTCCGTGCCGGTAACAGTGCGGGTCTTTGTGCCCAAGGGGTTCCCGAGCGGTCAGCACAGCATCAAGCTTCACTACGACGCGCCAACGGCGGACCCCAGGATCCCGCACAATGAAGGCGTCCTTCCGATCAACGTGATGGACACTTCCTATTTCGCCAACTGCGGGCCGCTGACCCTGGCCGCCGGATCCGAAGGCAAGGCCGGATGCCTCGTCATGATTCCGGCAGGCTCGTACCGCGGACCGATTTATCTCTCGGTTTTGTCACTGACTCCGGGTGGTCCTCAGCCTGTGTTGGCCACCGACTCCGTCGCTGACGCGAACATGATCCAGGTACCGATCAGGTTCAACGCCGCTTCGGTAGCACCGGGCACATATACCTACGAGCTGGCCACGACCCATATCGAGGGCGGTCCTCCTGAACCCCACAAACCCGGGGCGCCGATGATGACCAACCGGTTCATCGTCACCGTAACGCCGTAGTCAGCTCTTGCGATGCCAGCGGGTGCCCGCCGGCGTGTCCTCCACAATGATTCCAAGGTCGGCGAGCTTGTCCCTCAGGTTGTCCGACTCCGCCCAGTTCTTCGTCTTACGGGCTTCGTCCCGGCGCTCTAGCAGCTCGGCCTGTTCTGCCGACAGGTTGTCGGCGGCTGCTGCCTCGTCGGCGGCGGGATCGTAGGAGATACCCAAAACCCCGGCCATCTGGTTGAAGGCGGCCACCAGGCCGGCGACGTTGCGGGCTCCCTCGGGATCGTTGTCGCTGTCCATAAGCGTGTTCCCGTGCTTGACCAGGTCGAACATCACACTGATGGCGAGCGGGGTGTTGAAGTCGTCATCCATCGCTGCGGTCAAACGCTCCAGGTACCGGCGTCCGTCCTTGGACACCTGCGCCGCCGCCTCCCCCGCCGCCCGTGAAAAGTTGTCGAACCGCTCGACGGCCCTCCGGGCCTGCTCCAGCGAGGCCTCGCCGAAGTCGACATCGCTGCGGTAGGCCCCCGATATCGCCATCATCCGCAGTACCTCGGGCCGGACGTCCTTCAGCAGGTCCTTGACCAGGACCAGGTTGCCGATGGACTTGGACATCTTCTGGGCATCCATCTTGACCATGCCGTTATGCAGCCAGTAGCGAACGAACGGCTCGGTCCCCAGGGCCGCCTCCGCCTGGGCGATCTCGTTCTCGTGGTGGGGGAAGACCAGATCGGAGCCGCCGCCGTGGATGTCGAACCCCATGCCCAGGTACTTGGCCGACATCGCGGAGCACTCGATGTGCCAACCGGGCCGCCCCGGTCCCCAGGGGCTGTCCCAGGACGGCTCTCCCTGTTTGGCCGCCTTCCACAGGGCAAAATCCAGAGCAAAACGTTTGTGGGGGTCCGGCTCCACCCGCTCCCGGGAGTGCACCTCGTCCAGGGTGCGGCCGGAGAGCTTGCCGTAGCCGGGGAAGTTTTCCACCGAGAACCACACGCTGCCTGCCGACTCGTAGGCGAACCCGCCCTCGACCAGCCGGGAGATCATGTCGATCATCTCCGGGATGTGGTCGGTGGCCTTGACCAGCCGGTCGGGAGGGTCCAGGCGAAGGGCGGAGGCCACCTGCTCGTAGGCCTGCGAGTAGTGGCGGGCAAGCTCCTGCCAGTCCGTGCCCTCGTCGCTGGCCCGGTTGATGATCTTGTCATCTACGTCGGTGTAGTTCTGGACGAAGGTGACCTCAAATCCCCGCCACGCCAGATAGCGCCGGATGACGTCGAAGACGATTGCCGCCCGGGCGTTTCCGATATGGATGTCCCCGTAGACCGTGGGCCCGCAGACGTACATCGAGACCTTTCCCTCGTCCCGGGGGACGAAGGCCTCTTTGGTCCGGGTCAGCGTGTTGGTAACGGTCAGTCCCATGGCATCAACCTTAACCGGGAGGTGGTTTCCCTACCGGCCGGGGCCGCCGTCAACCAGGGCGACGGCCATCCCGGCGGCACCCTCACCGCGCCCGGTAAAGCCGAGGAGGTCGGTGGTGGTGGACTTGACGCTCACCCGACCGGGATCGAGACCGAGCGCCCCCGCCACCCGCGAGACCATCTCCAGCCGGTGGGGGGTCATCCTGACGTTCTGGATGATCACCGTGACATCGACGTTGACTATGGTGAAGCCGGCATCGGCCAGCAGGGAGGCGGTGCGGGCCAGGATCTGCAGGCTGGATACCCCCTCCGGCACCGCATCGGCCGAGAAGTGGGTCCCCAGGTCCCCCAGGCCGGCCGCGCCGAGCAGGGCGTCGGCCACCGCATGGGAGACCACGTCGGCATCCGAGTGCCCGGCCAGGCCCCCGTGGTCCTGAATTGTGACCCCCCCGAGGATCAGCGGCCGGCTCTCGTCGAAGGCGTGGACGTCGTAGCCCATTCCCACCCGCATCAGCTCTTCTCCCGCCGGGCGGCCAGGATCTGCTCGGCCAGCCACAGGTCGGCCGCCCGGGTGACCTTGAAGTTGAGGGGGTCGCCGTCAACCACCCGAACCCGGTAGCCGGCAGCGGTCAACATCTGCGAGCAGTCGGTGGACTCCAAACCTGAAGCCAGTGCCTGGGCCAGGGCGTCCCGAAGAACCTGTGCCCCGAACACCTGGGGGGTCTGGACCCGCCAGATCCCGGTGCGGTCCACCTCCCGTTCGACCAGCCGGTCGGCGGAAACCTTCTTG
>JAJCYF010000228.1 GCA_029263035.1 Actinomycetes bacterium | reverse complement strand
TGCTGGGCACCGCCCGGCCGTCCAACGGCGCTTCGCCGGGGGCCGAGGGGCGGCTCGGCTTCTACAGCCTTTTGTATCTGGCCCAGGCCATGGGCAATGCCCGGATCACCCATCCGGTCCGGATTGCGGCGATCACCGAGGGCGCCCAACCGGTGCTGGGTGAGGAGACCCTGGCGGCGGGGAAGCTGCTCATCCAGGGGCCGTGCCGCATTCTTCCTCAGGAGTTCTCGAACCTGTCGTGTGTACACATCGACCTCCCGCCGGCCGGTGCGCTCTCCGACGGCCAGGTTGCGCAGGTGGCCGCAGAGGCTGCGCGCCCCGGCAGAGACCGGGTCGTGGCGTTCCGCCACGGACTGCGATGGGTTCAAAGCTATGAGCCGGTGACGTTGGGACCGGCGCCGGAGAACGGCGGCCGGCTGCGCAAACAGGGCTGCTACCTGGTCACCGGCGGGCTGGGGGGCATCGGCCTGGTGCTCTCGAAATGGCTGGCGGAGACCGCCGCCGCCCGCCTGGTCCTGACCGCCCGCACCGGGTTTCCGGAGCGCGGCGACTGGACGGAGTGGCTGCTCAGCAAGCCGGAGGACGACCCGGTCAGCCGGAGGATACGGGGGGTCCAGGAGCTGGAGGCCGCCGGCGCCGACGTCCTGGTACTGCAGGCAGACGTCACCGATGAGGTCCAGATGCAGCAGGTTGTTGCCGAGGCCAACCGGCGGTTCGGCCCGGTCAACGGAGCCATCCATGCCGCAGGCGTCGCCGGCGGTGGAATCGTCCAGCTCAAGACCGAACAGATGGCGGAGCGGGTCCTGGGCCCCAAAGTGGAGGGTGCCCGGGTTCTGAACCGCGTGCTGAAGGGCCAGCCGGTTGACTTCCTGGTGTTCTGCTCGTCGATGAGTGCCATCGTCGGGGGCTTCGGGCAGGTCGACTATGCCGCCGCCAACGCATTTTTGGATGCGCTGGCCTGGGAAAACCGGGCTGCCGGAGGGCCGTTCACCGTGTCGATCAACTGGAACGCCTGGAACGAGGTAGGCATGGCCGTGGAGACCCAGGTGCCCCAGAACCTCAGGAGCCTGCAGACCGAGTTTGGTCTGGTGGACAGCATCTCCAACGCCGAGGGGGTGGACGCATTCCGCCGGATCCTGGGCGGATTCGATGAGCCCCAGGCGGCGGTCTCCCTCACCAACCTGCCGGAGTTTTTGGAGCAGACGTGGCAGACGGCGGAGGAGGTGGCCACGCGGGTGGGGATGCCCGGCGAGAGCCAGCCCCGACCCGAGCTGGCCACACCCTACGTTGCGCCCGCAACCGAGACCGAAGCCAAGGTGGCGGCCATCTGGCAGGAGGTCTTTGGTTTCGACGAGGTGGGCCGGGACGACGACTTCTTCGAGCTGGGCGGGCACTCGCTGCTGGCGGTTCAGCTTCTCAAGCCCCTTCAGGATGAGTTCGCCCACAACCTGACCCTGCCGGTGCTCTTTGAACACTCCACCGTCAGGGCCCTGGCAGAGTTCATCGAAGCCACCGAGTGGGCGACCGCCGGCGACGGGCCCGGCGAGGACCCGGATGCGGGTGAACGCGAAGAGATTACGATCTGACGTGGGTCCGTTCGACCGGCTCATAAAGGAGCTGCGCCTCCGGGACGTCAAACTGTCGCTTCACGGCGACAGCCTGCGCTGCAACGCCCCTCCAGGGGTGCTCACCCACGAGCTGCAGGCGCAGATGAAAGAGCACAAAACCGAGCTCATCGCGTTCCTGCGGTCGGCGCGCGGGGGCTCCGGTTTCGACACCACGATCCGTCCGCAGACCCGGAACGGGCCGGTACCTCTTTCCTGCGCCCAGGAGGGGGCGTGGTTCATCGACCAGCTCCAGCCGGGAGTCACCTTCAACATCGCGCTGTCGGCCCGGCTTTCGGGCCGGCTGGACCTGCAGGCCCTAAAGGAAAGCCTCAATGAGATCGTCCGGCGCCACGAGGCTCTGAGGACGACCTTCGGAGTTTCCGAGGGCAAACCTTTCCAGGTGGTAAACGAACCCCGGCCGGTGCCGGTCGACGTCGTCGATCTGCAGGCGGACACCCCCGAGGAGACCGAAGCAGGCCTTCTTTCACTCTTCGTCAAGGTCAGCAAGACCCCGTTCGAACTGACCCGGGGACCGTTGATGCGGCTCACCGTCGCCCGGCTGGGCCCGGCCGACCACGCCCTGCTGCTGGCAATCCACCACAGCATCTTCGACGGCTGGTCGGTTGGGGTGATTGCCGGCGAGATGTCCACTCTTTACGACCGGTACGTCTCAGGTGGTATCGAGCCGCTGCCTGCTCCCAAATTGCAGTTCCCCGACTATGCCATCTGGCAGCGGCGGGCGATTCAGTCCGAGTTGTACCAGTCCCAGCTGGACTACTGGCGCCGGACTCTGGCCGGGTTCCCCTCCGAGCTGGATCTGGTGCCGGACAAGGTGGCCTCCAACACCCAGCTGTTCATCGGAGACGCGATCTCGCTGGAACTCGGCCCGGCCCTCGGGCGGCGTATGAGGGCCCTGGCCAAAGCGGAGGGCGTCACGCTGTTCATGCTGCTGCTCGCCGCCTTCAAGGCGTTGCTCATGCGCTACACCGACCAGGAAGACGTAGTCATCGGCACCCCGGTCGCCAACCGCAGCCAGGAGGAGATGTCGGACGTCATCGGCTTCTGTGTCAACATGCTGGCCCTGCGGACCGACCTGTCGGGCAACCCCAGCTTTCGGGAACTGCTGAAACGGGAGCGGGACGTCTGCCTAGGCGCCTACAGCAACCAGGAGCTTCCCTACGGCCTGGTGGTCCAGGAGATGGTGCCCGACCGCAACGTTGCCAACTCGCCGATATTCCAGGCCCAGTTCTCGCTTCAGGAGATGCCCGGGGACATCCTGCGGCTGCCCGACCTGGAGATGAGGCCGCTGTTCGACTTCTCCGAGAAATTCGAAGGCCTGAACCGGATGCTCGCCTACGCCCTGCCCGCGTTCGACCCGCTTTCGTTGTGGGTGACCGAGGCGCCGACCTCGTTCACCACGACGCTGCATTACCGGGCGGACCTGTTCAACGCGGAAACCGTCCGCGGAATGCTGGAAAACCTGAGGACGCTGGTTGAAGCGGGCATCGAGGACCCCGGGCGGCGGATCCTGGACATCGACCTGGTCCCGGAGGGCCAGCGGCGAAGGCTGATCGACGAGTTCGCTGCCGACCCGAGCGCGGTGGGACCCCGGCGGCCGGTCCATCAGCTCCTGGAGGCGATGGCCGAGGCGGTGCCGGACACGGTGGCCCTGGAGGTCCCGCCCGCCGGGGGCGTCGGGCCCGGACGGACGCTCACCTTCGGTGAGCTCAACCGCCGGGCAAACCGGCTGTCGCACCACCTTTTGCGCCTGGGTCTTCAGCCCGAGCAGCGGGTGGGTATATCGATGGAGAAGTCGGTTGAGCTGATCGTTTCGGTGTGGGCGGCCCTGAAGGCAGGGCTTCCCTTCGTGGCCCTGGACCACGCCCACGGCATGGACCGCCTGCATTACATGGTGGCCGAGTCGTCGGTGGAGGTGCTGCTCACCCAGTCCGGCCTGCTCGACGGGTTCGCCGGCGGCGGGGTCCGGGTGATCGAGGTCGATGCCGAGTGGGATCGGATCGCCGCCGGGCCTGACGTAAATCCCGGAGTCGAGGTGTTCGACGACCAGGCTGCATACGTGGTTTACACCTCCGGCTCGACCGGCCGGCCGAAGGGGGTGCTGGTGACCCACGGTAACCTCGCTGCGGCGTACCGGTCCTGGGAGCACTCCTACCGGCTTCCCGAGATCGACTCCCACCTGCAGATGGCGAACTTCGCCTTCGACGTGTTCGTAGGAGACCTGGTGAGGGCTCACTGCTCCGGCGCACGGCTGGTCCTGTGCCCAAGGGAGGTGCTCCTGCAGCCGGACCGGCTGCTGCAGCTCATCCGGGAGCGGTCGATCGACTGCGGCGAGTTCGTTCCCGCGGTGGTCCGGTCTCTGCTCGGCTACCTGAGCGAGCGCAACGAACGGATCGACGGCATGAAGCTGATCGCAGTCGGCTCCGACCGGTGGTCGGCGTCCGAGTACGAAGGCCTCCGCCGGGCGGCCGGAGCCGGGACACGGGTGGTCAACTCCTACGGCCTGGCGGAGACGACCATCGACAACTCGTTTTTCGGAGACCAGCGCTTCGGCCTGAACGACCGGCTGCTTCCCGTGGGCCGGCCGTTCCCGGGTTCCACCCTCTACGTGCTCGACCGCCGGCTCTCGCCGGCGCCGGTCGGGGTCCCGGGAGAGCTGTTCATCGGCGGGTCGGGGGTGGCGCGCGGCTATCTGGACCGGCCCGGGATGACCGCCGAACGATTTGTGCCGGATCCCTTCGGCAGCCGGCCGGGGATGCGTATGTACCGCACCGGTGACCGTGCCCGCTGGAGGGCGGACGGCCAGCTGGAGCTGCTTGGGCGGGTCGACGACCAGATCAAGGTGAGGGGATTCCGGATTGAACCCGGTGAGATCGAATCGGTGCTGCAGGTGCACCCGGCGGTCGACCAGGCGGTGGTCGTCGCCCGGAGCGACGCGGCCTCCGAGGAGCAGTTCCTGGTGGCCTATGTGGTGCCGAGCCGGGGCGAGGATTCTGCCCCCGACGGTGACGGTCTTGAGTCCACGCTGCGCCGCCACCTTGCGGGCCGGCTCCCGGACTACATGGTTCCCACCGCGGTGGTTGCCCTGGACGCCATCCCCCTGACCCCCAACGGCAAGGTCGATCAGCGGGCCCTGCCCGGGATAAACGCGTCGGGGCGAACGCAGCAGCTGCTGCCGCTGCGCACCCCCACCCAGCAGGCACTGGCGATGATCTGGCGCCGGGCTCTGGGCGTGGAGTCCATCGGCTCCAACAGCGACTTCTTCGCTCTCGGCGGGCACTCGCTGAAGGCTTCCGAGATCGTCTACCGGATCCGGGAGACTCTCGGGGTGGACCTCCCGCTCAGGACCGTCTTCGAAGCCTCCACCATCGAGGCTCTGGCGCACGCCATCGACACCGCCAACCCGGAGGTCCCGGCTCTTCCGCCGATCAGCCCGGTTTCCCGCAGCGAGGTCATTCCCCTGGCTTACGCCCAGGAAGGTGCCTGGTTCATCGACCAGCTCCAGCCGGGCGTGCCGTTCAACATCCCACTGCCCTGGCACCTGCGCGGCCCCCTTGACCTGGCGCTGCTGGAGCGGGCGCTGAGCCGGGTGGTGGAGCGGCACGAGGCGTTGCGCACGACGTTCGCGTCCAGCGACGGGCAGCCCTATCAGGTGATCCACCCGGCCGGCGCGCTGCCGGCGCGGGTTTCCGTGGTCGACCTCAGGGGGACCCACGAGAGCAGGCTGGGAGCAGATCTCATCGGTCAGTTGATAGAGCACGCCGGCGCTTCATTCGATCTGTCCGCCGGGCCGTTGATGAGGCTGACCGTCTTCCGCCTCCGCGACGACGAGCAGATCCTGCTGTTCACCGCCCACCACATCATCTTCGATGGGCACTCGGTGGCGGTGCTGGCCCGGGACCTGGCCGCGCTGTACGAGGCGGAGCGCACCGGTGTGGCGGCGACGCTCCCGCCGGCCGTCATCCAGTACGCCGACTACGCGATGTGGCAGCGTCGCCTGCTCACCGGCGATTACCTCAAAAACGAGCTGGACTACTGGGCGACGCAGCTCGCCGACTGCCCGCCGGGACTCAACCTGGCGGTGGAGCACACGGAGGCGCAGGGGGAGTTGTTTAGGGGCGAGACCACGACGGCAGTGTTCTCCGGCTCCCTCAGCTCCGCCCTTCGGGATCTGAGCCAGGCCGAGGGGACCACCCTGTTCATCATGATGATGGCCGCCTACAAGGTGCTCCTGGCCCGCTACACCGGACAGGAGGACCTGGTCGTAGGCTCGCCGGTGGCCAACCGGAACCAGCCGGAAACCGCCAACATGGTTGGATTCTGCGTCAACATGCTGGCGTTCCGGACCGACCTGTCCGGCAACCCGACCTTCCGGGAGATGCTGCAACGGGAGCGCGAGGTCTGCCTGGCGGCGTACTCCCACCAGGAGGTGCCATTCGGCCTGCTGGTCCAGCACCTGCGTCCGGACCGGCATCTCAGCCACTCGCCCTTCTTCAGTGTGGGGTTCAGCCTTCAGCGGGCGGCAACCAGCCCGGTTCAGCTTTCCCAGTTCGAGTCGTCCTCCCTGATCGGGCTGGACGTGGAGACCATCAAGGCGGAGATAGAGAGCCGGCGCGCCGAGGTCACCCCGTCGACCGACCTGATGTTCCTGCAGATCGCCGATTCCGGCAGCCAGATCGCCGCCGTGCTCCAGATCAGCTCGGCCCTGTTCAGCCCGGGGACCGGGGACATGATGATGCGTCACTTCGAGCGCCTGCTGGGTGCGGTTACCTCCGATCCCGACTGCCGGCTGTTCGACCTGCCGCTCATGGACGACGAAGAAAGCCGCCGCCTGCTGGTGGATCTGAACGCCGGTGTGCTGGAACCGCCGTCCGAGGTGTTGTTCCACCGGATCGTCGAAGCGCATGCCGCGGCCCACCCCGGGGATCCGGCGGCGCTGATTCCACCCGCCCCGGCCACCCGTGATGTGGAGGACGAGCTCTCCTACGGCGACCTGAACGCAAGGGCCAACCGTCTGGCGCGCTACCTGCGCACGCGAAACCTGGGTCCTCAATGCCGGGTGGGAGTCTGCCTGGAGCGTTCGGCGGACATGGTTGCGGCAGTGCTCGCCGTGATGAAGTCGGGAGCCGCCTACGTACCGCTGGACCCCGCCAACGGGCCGGAGCGATTGAAATACATGATTGAGGACTCCGGAGCGGAGGTGGTGCTCAGCCACCGGGAGCTGCTGGCGGAGTGGGACCTGCCGGCGGAGGTCATTGAGCTGGACCGCATCGTGGAAGAGCTTGCCGCCCAGTCCGGGGACAACCTGGACCTCGAGCTGTACGAGGACTCGCTGGCGTACGTCATCTACACCTCGGGATCCACCGGCCGCCCGAAGGGGGTCATGGTCTCCCACCGCAATATGGTGAGTGCTCTGGGAGCCTGGCAGCAGGCGTACGACCTTCCGGCTCTCCGGCGGCACCTGCAGATGGCCAGCTTCTCGTTCGATGTTTTCACCGCCGACCTGGTCCGGGCGCTGGGAAGTGGCTCCACGCTGGTGTTGTGCCCGCGGGAGTCCCTGCTGCTCCCGGCCGAGCTCACTGAGCTGTTGGTGCGATACGAGGTGGACTGTGCCGAGTTCGTGCCCACCGTCGTCAGGCCGTTGATCGAGCATCTGACGGTCACCGGTCAGACTCTGGAGCACCTTCGGATGATGATCGTGGGCTCCGATGTGTGGACGGTTGAGGAGTACCGCGGGGTTCGGGAGCTGCTCGGACCACAGACCCGGGTCGTCAACTCCTACGGAGTGGCCGAGGCCACCGTCGACACGAGCTTCTGGGAGTCGGGCGGGGAGGAGCCGGAGGAGGGCCTGGTCCCCATCGGACGGCCCTTCTCCAACTCCATGGTCTACGTCCTGGACGGTTACCTCAACCCGGTCCCACCGGGGGCCGCGGGCGAGCTGTACATCGCCGGGCCTGCGGTCAGCCGGGGTTACTCCGCCCGGCCGGACCTGACTGCCGAGCGCTTCGTCCCCAACCCGTTCTGCCCTCCGGGGTCGCCCTGGACCCGGCTGTACCGGACGGGAGACCGGGTGCGCCACATGGCCGACGACAACCTGGCGTTCCTCGGACGGGTGGACTCGCAGATCAAGGTTCGGGGCTTTCGCATTGAACCGGGCGAGATCGAGGCGGCGTTGTCACTGCACCCAGACGTCCGGCAGGCTTTGGTGATGGCGTTCCGGGAGCCCAACGGGGAACGGAGCCTGGCCGCCTACGTCACCGCAGCCGCCGGCGCCGGGCCGTCACCGTCGGACCTGAGGTCGTTTGCCCGCTCCAGCCTGCCCGACTACATGGTGCCCAAGGTGTTCTTCGTGCTGGAACGTTTTCCGCTCAATCCCAACGGCAAGATCGATCGCCGCTCCCTGCCCGACCCCTCCGGGGTTCGACCCGACTCCGCCGGCGTGTACGTGGCGCCCCAAACCCCGGCCGAGGTCCGGCTGGCGCACATCTGGGAGGAGGTGCTGGGAGTCGAGAGGATCGGAATCATGGACAACTTCTTTGCACTGGGGGGCCACTCCCTGCAGGCCGCCCGGCTGGTGGCGAGGATCCGGTCCGAGATGAACGCCGACCTGCCTCTGCGCAGTCTTTTCGAGCACCCGACCGTGGCCGGGCTGGCGCGGGAGCTGGAGACCAGTTTCCCCGGGGCGAAGCCGCTGCCTCCCGAGCTGGTGGCCGTTCAGCCCTCAGGCGGGCGGCCGCCGCTGCTGCTGGTCCACGGAGCCGACGGGACGGTGGCCGGCTACATGGACGTCGCCCGCAATCTGCACCCGGATCAGCCGGTCTACGGGTTCCAGCATCCCGGTCTGGCCGACGCCGGGGAGCCGCTCAGCATCGAAGAGTTGGCCGCTCGCTACGTCCGGGCGGCACAGCAGGTGGTGGGGGACCACCCCTTCTTGCTGGCGGGGTGGTCCGCCGGGGGCTTTCTGGCCTATGAGATGGCCCGGCAGGTCTCGGCCGAGGGGGGCGACGTGGGACTGCTGGCGCTCATCGATACCGAGGTCCCCAGCGCCAAACGCGCCCAGAAGGCTACGGCCGCCGCGACCAGGTCTGCCGAACGGGAATTCGGGGTGACCGCACAGGAGTTCCTGGCTCTGCCGCTGGACGACCAGTGCAGCATGGTCCTCGACTGGATCAAACAGTACGCCGGCGAGTCGGACGATGCCGAGCTGGCCGCCGGCCTGGCCCGGGAGCTGGGATTGGCGATGGATCAGATGACCTTCCTGCTGGACCAGATGATCCCGGGATCGGACAGCCCGCGGTGGAGTGCGCTGCTGGAGCGGGTCCACCAGGTCCACGGTTCCGTCTCACCCGGCCGGCGCGAGCAGCTTGCCCGCCAGCTTGAGGTCTTCTCACAGTTGGCGTCGGCGGCGGCCGGGTACCAGATCGAGCCGTACGAGGGGCCGGTCACGCTGCTGAAGGCCCGGGCTACTGCCGGTAGCCGGACGCTGGGTTGGGACCGGTTTGCACCCAGGCTCAGCGTGGCCGAGGTGCCCGGCAACCACTACTCCATGCTGAGAGGCGAAAATGCCGGGGTTGTGGCCGGGATCCTTAGCGACGGGGCCGCCGGGGCTCAGGAAATCCGTTCGATGGACGAGGATCGGGGCCTCTAACAGTTCACCCTGGTCTCGGCCCAGCACAGGTTGTAGGGGGCTCCGCCGTCGGCGCTGTCCTGATCTGCGTCACCGGA
>JAJCYF010000227.1 GCA_029263035.1 Actinomycetes bacterium | reverse complement strand
GGCGCCGACGCCGAGCTGCGCAAGAAGATAGACGCGCTGTCGGGTCAGGTGGGCGCAGCCACCACCAAAGCCAACTCGGTGACCTCCAAGATCACTGCGGTCGAGCAGAAGACGGCCCTCCTGGAGACTCGCTACAACGACCACCTCCGCAAGTTCCACGGCGGCGGATGAGACACGTTGAAGCTCCCTCGGAGGTAGCCGGCCGCTACGTCATCGCCGGTAGGATCGGCTCGGGCGGCATGGGCGACGTCTTCCGCGCCCGGGACTCGGTCCTCGGCCGCACCATCGCAATCAAGATGCTCCCGTTCGACCTGGCCATCCAGCCGGGCTTCGTCGAGCGCTTCAAGGCGGAGGCCCAGGCGGTGGCCCGGATCTCGCACCCCAACGTGGTGCAGGTGCACGACTGGGGCCAGGAGAACGACACCTACTACATGGTCATGGAGTACGTCCGCGGCAAGAACCTGCGGCAGGTCCTGTCCCAGGCCAGGCGGCTGGCGCCGCGCCAGGCGGCTCAGGTCACCGGACAGGTGTTGGGGGCGCTGGCCGCCGCCCACGACAAGGGCGTCATCCACCGGGACATCAAGCCGGAGAACGTGGTGGTGGCCACCGACGGCCGGGTCAAGGTCGCAGATTTCGGTATCGCACGGGCGGTTGAGAACGCAGCGCTCACCGGCGGGATGCTGGGCACGGTTGCCTACGTCGCCCCGGAGCAGGCCCGGGGAGAGCGGGTGGACCCCCGGACCGACCTCTACTCCACCGGCTGCATGCTCTACGAGCTGCTGACCGGCTCGCTGCCGTTCGAAGGGGACGCGGCGAAGGTCCTGCAGGACCACCTGAACTCGCGGGTACCCGCCCCTTCGACGCTGGTGCCCGAGGTGGGGGAGATCCTCGACCGGGTGGTTGCCAGGTCGACTGCGCCGAAGGCCGAGGACCGGTATCAGTCGGCGGCGGAGATGCGCAAGGACCTGGCGTCGGCGATTTCAGGGCTGCCCGAAGCCCCGCCACTGGCGGAGCTGACCGGGGAGTTCACCTCCGAAGCGGGCCCGGAGAACGTCGAAACCGTCGTCCGCCATGCCCCGGTGAAAAAGAAGAAATCGTGGAAACGCTGGGCTTTGTTGGCGGTACTGGTGCTGGCACTGGCCGGCGGAGGTATCTATCTGGGTCCGACCCAGGTCCCCTCGCTGGCGGGGGAGCCGCGGGCGGTGGCGGAGGAGCGGATCCGCGAGGCGGGCCTGCAGGCCAACTTCACCGAAGCTTTCTCCGACGACGTGCCTGCGGGTGAGGTAATCGCATCCAGGCCGGGAGCCGGTTCGTGGACCCGCAAGGACGGGTCTGTAGCCGTGACCCTGAGCCAGGGGCCCAAGCTGAGCGATGTTCCCAACGTCGTGGGCATGCAGCTGGACCAGGCCCGGGCGGCGATCATCGAAAACGACCTGGCGATCAGCCCTAACATCGAGCGCCGCAACAGCATCGAGCCGGTGGACAAGGTCCTCAGTCAGGATCCGGCGCCCAAGCAGGTCAAAAGCGGAGAGCTGGTGACGCTGGTGGTTTCCGACGGCCCGGCGATTCTGCCTATTCCCAACCTCGGCGGCAAGCCCGGCGATGCCGCGGAGAAGGAACTGAGAGATCTGGGGTTCGTTCCGGTGACCGAGTCGGTGTTCAACGGTGCTGCCACCGGCACGGTGGTAGGTCAGACGCCCGCAGGCGGGGAGCCCCACCCTCAGGGCACCGAGGTCAAGGTATCGGTCAGCAAGGGTCCCCAGCCCTTCAAGGTGCCCGACCTCAAGGGCAAGCCCTGCGCCGAGGCCAAGGGGGCGCTGGAGGCATTGGGGATGAAGGTGTCGGCTCAGACCTCAGGCGGCGGAGCGGCGACCTGCGCTGGAAACCCCGTCCTGGAGCAGGACCCGCTGTCGGGCAGCGACCGCCGGCCGGGTTCCGAAGCCACGCTCTACGTAGGCTAGAACCGGTTCAGGTTCGAATCAGCATCACCGTTCAGCACTAACCCGATCGCTTCGTGTAGCTCTGGGCGGCACGTTCGTAGGCCGCCGTCAGAAGCGGCCGGAGAGATTCGAACGTCTCCTCGCTCGGGTTGAGAACGCAGACCCACGATTGTGGTGAGTACACCGGGTGCGGCATCAGCCGGTCCAGCACGGTGTAGTCGTGGCCCGTATCCACCACAAAGCCGTCCTTCGGCCAGGAGGGGCGCGCGCCGAACATCGACTCGTAGGCCTTTCGTTCCAGGCCGACGTTCAGGCGGTAGACCGACTTACGCTCCAGGTCCGACGCCCGGTCATGCCGGTCGCCGGCGACCAGTGTGGCAAACGGGAAGCGGTGATCCACGGGCCGGCCGTCCCGGGGATCGTAGAAAAGGTAGAAGTCCCCTTCGGCTTCGACTACGTCCACGCCGCCCATGCCGGTGATCTGATCGATCACCTCACGCTGATCCATCCCCCAAGCCTACCGAACCTCCGCCTCCTCTTGACTTGCCATATACAACCTAGTACCTTGTGAGACAAGGTACTAGGTAAGACACAGGAGGAGCAGTTTTGGCGCCGGGCGAAGAGGGCATTCAGCGGGAACTTTCCCGAGGCACCATGGAGCTGGCGGTTCTGGCCTTGATCGATGCCCGCAAGCGCTACGGCTATGACCTGTTGACCTCGCTGGGGAGTGCATCTAACGGGTCGATCGCCATCAAGGAGGGGACCCTCTACCCGGCACTTCACCGAATGGAGGACGCCGGTTACATAACGGCCTCCTGGGAGGCGGAGGGCCGTGCCGCCCCCCGCAAGTACTACTCGATCACCGATGGAGGCAAAGCCCGGCTCGAGGCGCTCCGCACGGAGTGGCGCCGCCTGGCGTCCGGAATGGAGAGGCTGCTGAACGGAGGAGCTGAGTCATGAACGAGAACTACCTGAAGGAGTTTGAACGATGGACCTCCGGCCCGAAGCGGCGCCGGGAGGCACTGAGCGCGGAGTTCGCCGAACACGTCCGGGAGGCGGAGGCGGCGGGCGAGCTGGGGTCCACACTGGAGCGGCTGGGACCGCCCCGCGACGCCGCCAAGGCATTCGCAGCCGGCCACAACCTGCAGCCGGCACCGATCGGGCGCCGCATCACCGCCGCGCTGGTCGACTTCGCTATTCCGATTCTCGTGTTGCTGGGAGTATCTGCGGCCGCCGCCCTGATCCTTGCGGGCGACCCGGGCCGGGTGCTGGCCCAGCTCGCCGGCGACGTTGCCGCCGAGCGGGATCCGGATTGGACCGACGCAGTTCAGGCTATCGCCGCATTCACCGCCGCCTTGGGCATGATGTGGTGGGTCGTGGGTTTGACGTTCATGGAATGGCGTGCCGGCCGAGGGCCGGGCAAGGCCATGATGGGTCTACGGGTGGTTACCGAGGAAGGGATTGCGCCGACCTTCGGCCAGGTGGTGATCCGGCGACTGACGCTGGTCTTCTCCGGGCCCCTGCAGCTCATCGACTGGGCGTTCGCGTTGTTCGACCCCCGCCGTCAGCGGGCGGTGGAAAAGCTGGCCCACACCATGGTGATCCAGGACGATGCTGCACAGCCCCGCCCGGTCGCCGGCATGCCGAGGGTGGGAGCGAGCAACATGGCGTGACCACGGACTCATGTTTCACCGCCGACGGGATAGACGATCTGTCCGTCGGCGGCCGGTAGGCGTCAGGTACGGGAGAAGTACAGGCTGTACCGGCGCACCATGCCCATGGCGATCAGGCATACCACGGCCAGCGCCGGAACAAGGTATTTGATCTGGACGCCCGCGGCGAGGCCGGCAGTCCCGGAATCACGGGTGCTGCTGATCTCCATCTCGGCGTTCTGGGGAGTCAGGTCGGGACGGATCGAGTACGTGGAGCGGGCCTGGAGCGCCGGCAGGTTGGCAAAACCCCAGTCGTACAGGGCGGTTGACTCGGCGTAGTGGTTGCCGGTGCCCATCACCACGGCGATCAGCGTTCGCCCGTCTCGTTGCACGGCGGAGATCAGGCAGTTGCCGGCGTCGTTGGTGAAGCCGGTCTTCACGCCGATCGTGCCGGCGTACCTCCAGAGCAGCTTGTTGTGGTTGATGAACAGATGGTCCTGACCGTCGCCCCAGGGGACCACGTGCGTCTTGGAGCCGACCATGTCGACGAATGTCGGGTTGCGCAAGGCTGCGGAGGTGATCAGCGCCAGGTCCCGGGCGGTGGTCTGGTGACCGGGTGCATCCAGGCCGTGGGGGTTGACGAAGTTGCTGTCGGTTGCTCCGAGCTCCCGGGCCCGGGCATTGGCCATCTGCATAAAACCTTCGACGGTTCCGTCCGGGCTGACCGTCTCCGCCAGGGAGATGGCGGCGTCGTTGCCGGATTGCAGCAGCAGCCCCCAGAGCATGTCGCGCACCGTCATGGTCCAGCCCGCTTCGGCGAACATCCGCTGGCCGGGAACGGTGCGAGCATCATTGGAGATGACGCCCTGCTGGTTGAGGTCCGAGTTTTCGATGGCGACCAGGCCGGTCAGGACCTTGGTGAGGCTGGCCGGCGCCCGGATGACTTTTTCGTCACGGGCCCACAGGACGTTGCCGGACTCCATGTCCAGCAGGACTCCGGCTCGCATGGTGGTGTCCGGAGGAGGAGGTGGGGACGCCTCAGAAGCCAGGGCCGCCGGGGCCAGGCAGAGGAGCAGCAGAACCGTGGAAAGTACCACGCAAAGGCGAGATCTAAACATCGAGAGTGGCCAATTTATTGGAACCGGCCGGCCGGCGCAAGGATTTGAGCTAGTTGTTCCAGCAACCGAACCGGTCGAGGTAGCCCTCCAGGCCGGGCGTTAACTCAAGACCTGGAAGATCGTCCTTCGCCGCCCAGCGCACCTCAGCCGCGTCGTCGCCTGCCCTCAACCGGCCGCCCGTTATCCGGACGAAGTAGCTGACCACCAGGTAGTGCCACTTGCCTGCGGGGTCGATGGCCTCGGCGATCCCGGCCAGTCGGCCGACCTTCACCTCCAGCCCGGTCTCTTCCGCCAGCTCCCTGATCAGCGCCTGCTGGTGCAACTCCATCGGGCGTACCCGGCCTCCGGGCAGCGACCAGGAACCGGCATAAACCCCACGGCCACGGAGGACGAGGAGAAGCCTGCCCGACTCCACAACGATTCCCGAAACCCCGACGGTTATCGAATCCATCGGGCTCAGGACCGGGTCGGCGGTCCGGGTGGCTCCCCCGGCGGGTCTGAGGCATCGGTGCCCGGACCCGGCTCTGCTGGGGCAGCGGCTTCGGGACCCGGCTCTGCCGGGGCGGGGGCTTCGGGAGCCGGGTCTCCGGGGGCGGGGGCTTCGGGAGCCGGGTCTCCGGGGACGGCTTCGGGAGCCGGGTCTCCGGGCGGGGCGGCCGTTGGAACCGGCGCCTCATCCTCCGGCCGCCGCAGAGCCACCATCCTCCCGCCCATTGCCTCCTGCGGAGCCGGCGGGTTTCTGGCAAGCAGAAAGAAGTTGGCCAGCAGCGCAGCCGAAAACGGGGTCAACAAGACGGCGGTCAGGTAAGCCGAGACCCCGGTGATCACGGCCTCTGCCGGACCCATAGCGCTGCCCAGTATCTGCTCGCGGAAGAAGTCCGGGGTGAACGACTCAGG